>JBBQAG010000013.1:0-40426 GCA_038315875.1 Sphingomonadales bacterium
TCGGCAATGCCCGCGCCGATCATCGGATCGAAGAAGCGCGTCGTAATGCCGAATCGGGTGAGCAGCCCGGTCGCCATCGATCGGGTCGGATCATAGGCGGTATCGATCATCAGCAGTTCGTCGCCCGCCGACAGGACGGAAAGCAAGGCGGCCGCAATTGCGGCGACCCCCGAGCCATAGAGAAAAGTGCCCTCGGCGCCTGGCTCAAGCTCGTTCAGCGCGTCAGCGAGCGCCCACTGGGTCGGCGTGCCCCGCCGGCCGTAGAACAGCCGGTGATGCGTGTCCTTGACCGCAGCGCGCATCTCGGCGACCGACTCATAGAGGATCGTCGATGCCCGCCACACCGGTGTATTGACGATGCCCTGCGTCCATTCGTCACGACGGCCAGCGGTGACGACCCGGGTCGCGTCGCGCCTGCCGTCTCGCGGCTCGCTCACGCCGTTCCCATGGCCTTTGGCGTCGACAGATCGGCGCCCCATTCCGCCCAGGAGCCATCATAGAGCGCTGCTTCATTACCCAGCAGATGCGCGCCGAAGACAAGGACCGCCGCGGTGATGCCTGATCCGCACGTCCCGATGACGGGCTTGGAGACATCGATGCCGGCATCGGTATAAACCGATTTCAATGCCTCGCCCTGTTTCCAGCTGCCGTCTTCGTTGAACAGCGTGGCATAGGGGATGTTCTTCGAACCCGGGATATGGCCGGGCATCGTCGCAGGGCGCGGATCAGGCTCCTGACCGGCGAAGCGCGCAGGGCCGCGGGCGTCCATCACCTGTTCGCTGCCAGTGTCGACATTGGCTTTCATCTGATCGAGCGTGCGGACACCCTTGTCGTCAGCCCAGACGGTGAAATGGCGGTGGCGCAGGCTTTCCTTGCCGCTCGCAGTCGAACGGCCTTCCGCCTTCCACTTGGCGAGCCCGCCATCGAGGATCGCGACGTCGTGCGCGCCAAAGGTGCGCAACATCCACCACGCACGCGCGGCGGTGTGCAGCGGCGAATTATCGTAGAGAACGATGCGGCTGCCATCGCCAAGGCCAAGCGATTGCATGCGGCTGGCGAATTTTTCCGGGCTTGGGAGCATCGAGGGAAGCGGGCTTGAGGTGTCCGCGATTTCGGCCAGATCCATGAAGACCGCGCCGGGGATATGTTCTGCCTCATATTCCGCTGCCGCGTCACGGCGATGCTCGGCGAGGAAAAACGACGCGTCGACGATGCGCAGATCACTTGCCTGCAATTCCGACGCCAGCCATTCAGTCGTCACCAACGAGTCCATCATCATCTCCTAGTCTTGTGGCTGCTTCCTAGCGGCGACCGACGGCGCCGTCGAGCCGATCACGCGATGTCTGCAGCAGAAGCGCTGCGATGACGTTCCATTTCGGCGATTGCGGCCGTAAAGAAGGGCGATGACCCCGAAGTTCCTTGGCCAGACCAGCGCCCTGCCGACATCGCCGGATGCAGCAACGCTCGATTACGTCTCCAATCCGCGCAAGGGGCGTCCCTATCTGGTTCGCTTCACCGCACCCGAATTCACCTCGCTCTGCCCGGTGACCGCGCAGCCCGATTTCGCGCATCTCGTGATCGATTACGCACCGGGCGAGACAATCGTCGAATCGAAATCACTGAAGCTCTTCCTTGGGGCATTCCGCAATCACCAGGCGTTCCACGAAGATTGCACCGTCGGCATTGGCGAACGGCTCTTCAACGAGATGCAGCCATTGTGGCTGCGGATTGGCGGCTATTGGTACCCACGCGGCGGCATTCCGATCGACGTGTTCTGGCAATCGGGTGCTCCGCCGTCCGGAATGTGGCTGCCGTTACAGGATGTGCCGGGCTATCGCGGCAGGGGGTGATGAGGGGCCAGTCGTGCGTTGCACAATGGCCATTCTGCAACCATATTCGACCCAGGTCGTTGGAGATTGCGAACCATAACTCGGGGGTGTCCCCATCAGGATGACGTCGCTATGTCTGCTGTCCAACAGAGGAATTCGCGAATGACGCATCTGGCGCTCATCGGTAATTTCCTGCCGCGCAAATGCGGCATCGCGACGTATACGACGGACACGTACGCCGCGTTGAAGAGCCGCTTTCCCGATATCGACGTCGATGTCTATGCGATGGACGATCACCCCGGTCGCTACACCTATCCGCCCGCCGTCACCGCCAGCATCGCCCAGGCTGATCGCGACGCCTATCTCGCGGCCGCCCGTCAGATCGAAGCGAGCGGCGCGCAGGCGGTCTGGCTGCAGCATGAATATGGCATTTTCGGCGGATCGGCGGGCGAGTATATCCTGGCATTGCTCGATCGAATTTCGCTGCCCGTCATCGTCACGCTGCACACCGTGCTCGACAAGCCCGGTGTCGAGGAGCGCCGGGTGATGGAGGCGCTGCTGCGCCGATCCGCGCGGGTGATCGTGATGGCGGAGCGCGGGCGCGAGATATTGGAGCGCGTCTACGGCGTTGGCGGCAAGAAGATCGTGATGATCCCGCACGGCGTGCCCGATCGTACCTTCGCCGATCCAGCGTTGTTCAAGCCCCGCTTTGACTGGCAGGGACGCAAGGTGATCCTTACCTTTGGCCTGCTCGCGCCCAACAAGGGCATCGAAACGATGATCGAGGCGATGCCAGCCGTTGCCGCAGCGCACCCCGATGCGCTGTATGTCGTGCTTGGCGCGACGCATCCCAACCTCGTGGCGCACGAGGGCGAAGCCTATCGCGATCGTCTGCATGCGCTTGCCGAGGCACGCGGCGTTGGCGATCATGTGCGCTTCATCGACAGCTTCGTGGCGCATGAGGAACTGATCGATTTCCTCCAGGCCGCCGATATCTATGCGACCCCCTATACAAATCCAGCGCAGATTACCTCGGGGACGCTTTCCTATGCGGTAGGCGTGGGCAAGGCGGTCATTTCGACGCCCTATATCCACGCAACCGAGATATTGGCCGATGGCCACGGCGTGCTCGTCGATTTCGGCGATAGCGGCGCCTTTGCGCGAGAGATAAATGCGCTGCTTGCCAATGACGGCAACCGCGATCGCCTGTCGGCGCGCGCCTATGCGCGTGGACGCACGATGATCTGGCCGCGGCTTGCCGAAACCGCGCTTGCCGAGATCGACGACATGATCGTTGCACAGCCGCGTCGGCTGATCGGCGCTGCCCCACCGCCGCCCGCGGCGCTGACACCCGATTTCGCCGCTGTCGAGCGGATGAGCGATTCGACGGGCATGTTCCAGCACTCGATCTATTCGGTCCCCGATCGTCGCCACGGCTATTGTATCGACGACAATGCAAGGGCGTTGATGCTGGTCGCGCGGATCCCCGATCTCGATGATGCAGCGCGCGATCGCTGGATGACGATCTATGCCTCGTTCCTGCAATATGCCTGGAACCCGCATGAGCGGCGTTTTCGCAACTTCATGAATTTCGATCGCACCTGGTGCGAGGATTTTGGATCGGAGGATTCGAACGGCCGCACGCTTTGGGCGCTCGGCACGTTGATTCGCTATGGCGGGCTGCGCAAGCATGTCGACTGGGCAATGGCGATGTTCGACGAGACGGCATCGCTCGCGCTCGAACTCGGCAGCCCGCGCGCGCAGGCATTTGCGATGCTCGGCGCCAGCGAGGTGCTTTCTGCGCATCCCGGCCATGCGCTGGCCAACGCCATCCTCGATCGCTTCAGCCGAGAACATCTGGCGCTGCTTGCCGAGGCGCGCCGGCCCGAATGGGAATGGTTCGAGATCGTGCTTGCTTATGACAATGCGCGTCTGCCCGAAGCGTTGATTCGCGCAGGACAGCGGCTAGGGCGGGCGACGCTGGTGGAGACGGGCACGCGGACGCTGGCGTGGATCATGGCGCGCCAGACCTCGCCCGAGGGTCGTTTTCGAGCTGTCGGCACCGAGAGCTTTGGTCGCGCCTATGAAGCGCCGTTGCCGTTCGACCAGCAGCCGCTCGAAGCGCAGGCGACCGTCGATGCCTGTGCCGCAGCGTTCGAGGCAACCGGCGACCGCCACTGGATCGACGAGGCCAATCGTGCCTATCGCTGGTTTCTTGGTGCCAACGACCTCGATGTCGCGCTCGCGACGGCACAGGATGGCGGCTGTTTCGATGGCCTGACGCCGACTGGCCTGAACCGCAACCAGGGTGCGGAGTCGATTCTGGCACTGCAATTGTCGTCTTGCACCATATCAGCGCTTTCAAAACTGGCCGAAACCATGGCAGGACCGAACCGAGCCGTCGCGTAACCTGGATTATCAGGGGCGCGGCTGCGGTTAAACGATCTACTGCGGGGCGATTCAGACCAGTGTTTGAAGTTTACAACCACCCGTTGCGGCTCCACGCCGATCCCTCGCGCGTCGTGGTGCGGCCTTTCCACCTTGCATGGCAGGCCAATGGCAGCACGCCGAGCCGGACCGAGCGCCTCGTGCGTGAAGTGCTGGAGATGAGCCCCGTTCAGGCCAGCCACGAGCTTGCTGTGGTGCTCAAGGATTTCGAGGCGCGCCACTGGCAGACGCGACGCGTGTTCATGACGCGCTATGACGAGATCGAGGCAATGCTCGGGCTGGATGGCAGCACCATCAACGATGAAAAACGCCAGCTGATCGGTGCCTATTTCTGCCATGAATATAGCTACGCAGCAGCGGCGTTGATGAACCCAAGCGCGGTGCCGCATTTCGACCAGAGCGGCATGCCGCGCGGATCGCAGCGGATCCTGATGTCGATGCGCGCGGTGGGCGAGGGGCACATATCCTCGATCGCCTTTCGCGAAGGCATCATCACCAGCAAGAATGAGTTGAAACTGGCGCCCGAGCCGCCCTTTGCAACCGCCACCGATACGATTGGCGGGGATGAACTGGCCGTCCCCGAAGGCCCGGTGACGGTGCACCGGCACCGCGACAGCACCCTGTCGGGAACGGTGATCTTTCCAATCACCAAAGCGCAATCCAAGGGGCTCGAGGATTTGCGGCTGGTCCAGTTCCAGCATGATGACGGCAGCGTCGAATGGCTTGGCACCTACACCGCCTATAATGGTTCGATGATTCAGTCGGAATTGATGCGGACGCGGGATTTCCGCGCCTTCGATCTGGTGCCGATGACGGGCAGTGCTGCTCGCAACAAGGGCATGGCGCTGTTCCCGCGCAAGATCGGCGGTCATTATTTGATGATCGGGCGGCAGGACGGCGAAAACCTGTTCCTGCTGAAATCAGACGATCTGACGCATTGGGATGAAGGCGAACGCTTGCTCGAGCCGACCTATCCCTGGGAGCTTGTGCAGATCGGCAATTGCGGACCGCCGATCGAGCTCGAAGAAGGCTGGTTGCTGCTTACCCACGGCGTGGGCGCAATGCGCAAATATTCGATCGGTGCGGTTCTGCTCGACAAGGAGGATCCGTCGAAGGTGCTTGGCCGCACGCGCGAGCCGCTGCTCGCTGCCGCCGATCAGGACCGCGAGGGCTATGTGCCCAATGTCGTCTATACCTGCGGCGCGATTCGCCATGGGCAGACCCTGTTCCTGCCTTACGGCGTGGCGGACAGCTCGGTCGCGTTTGCCTTCATCCCGCTCAAGGCGCTGCTGGCGGCGATGTAGCACTCGTGGTCGCCATCGCCATCGTCCGGCGATAAAGCCATGCGACCGTCGCTGCGAACACCAGGACGCCGATGATCAGGCCGGTGCCGGCAAAGTCTTCGCCGACGAGTGCCAGCGGCGAATCGGTCCCTGCAACCGCAACGATGCCCGCAAAACCAACCCCCCACAGGCTTTCGCCAACGATCATCCCAGTCGCGGTCAACACCCCGAAACGGCGCGCGACTTGCGGGTTGGCGGTGCGATCTGCCCAGCGATCATAGAACCAGCCAGAGACCGCGCCGATCACGGTTGGCAGGATCACGCTCATCGGCAGATAGATGCCGATGCCGATCGCAAGCGGCGGCAGTCGTAGCAGTTTGGCCCGGCCAAGCGCTGCATCGACGATGATCGCGATGACGCCAGCGGCCATGCCCCATTCGATCATCGTCCAGTTCAGATTGCCGCCGAGTACGCCGACCGCGAGCGTCGAGATCAGCCCCGCTTGTGGTGCTGCCAGCGCATTCGGGCCAGCCCCCGGCGCCCCGACAAAGCCAAAGGCGTTGTTGAGCAGGTCAAGCACCGGCGGCACGACGAGCGAGCCGAACACCACGCCGATGATCAGCGCGACCTGTTGCTTCCACGGCGTTGCGCCAACGAGCTGCCCGGTCTTCAGATCCTGCAGATTGTCGTTCGAGATCGTCGCGACCCCGAAAACGATGCCCGTGACGATCAGCGCATAAGCGACGAGCGCCTGCGTCGTTGCTTGATCGGTCTCGCGCCCGAACAAGCCAACGAGCATCAGCGAGGCAGCGATGACTGAAAGAATGCCGATGCCCGATACGGGCGAATTCGACGCTCCGATCAGCCCGGCCATATAGCCGCATACCGCCGCGATCATCAATCCGATCACCAGGATGAAGACCAGCGCGCCCCCGATCAGCAACAGTGCCGATGCCGCGAGCGGCCCGTCAGCGATCACGCTCCACAACAGCCAGGCAATCGGCAGCAATATGGCCAGCGACCCGCCGGCAACGATGCCAATCGGCAGATCACGCTCGCCGATTGCCAGCGTTTCGCCTGCTCCGCGCGCCCGGCTCGCTGCCATCGCCGATCTTATGCCGCCAATCACCGGGCCAGCGATCGCGATCAGCGTCCACACTGCTGCGACGCCGATCACGCCGGCGCCGAAGAAGCGGACATCGGCCCTGAAAACGGTGTTCGCCCATTTCTCCGCGCCACCGGCCACGGGGTGGATCGCGGTGAGATAGGGCAGCAGGATCCACCAGCCAAACACCATGCCAACCGCCTGCGCCATGCCGACCGACAGCCCGACGAGATGGCCAACGCCCAACAGCGCGAAGGATAATCCGCCCGAAATACCCGTCGCGCCGGCACCAGCCCGGAACCAGACCGACGCTTCGGCGGCGACCAGCTTGGTCTGGGTCAGGACCGCAAAAATCGCGGAAGCGGCGGCGTTCCACATCAGAATGGCAAGGCCCTGGCTGCTTTCGGCGGCGCCCTCGCGCGATGCCGATCCGACCTCGAGCACTTCGGCGGCCGCGCGTCCTTCAGGATAAGGCAGATCGGTATCGATCACCAGCGCCCGGCGCAGAGGTACGGAAAACATCACGCCCAATATGCCGCCGGTCATCGTGATTGCCGCTGTCGTCACGAACGGGAAATGCTGCCACCAGCCGATCATCACCAGGCCGGGCAGGACAAAGATGATCGCCGCCAGCGTGCCGGCCGCGCTCGCGATCGTCTGGACGATGTTGTTCTCAAGGATCGTCGCGCCCTTGAACAGGCGCAAGACGGCCATGGAAATCACCGCCGCCGGAATCGATGTTGCAAAGGTCAGCCCGATCTTGAGTCCCAGATAGACATTGGCGGCGGTGAACAGCAGCGTGATCAGCCCACCAAGCGCGATGCCGCGCAGGGTGAGTTCGGCCATCGGCGTGGTGCTGGGCTGCGCAGGATTTGACATCAGGGCGGGATGCCACAGCTCGGACACGAAGCAACAGTCTTTTCTGTCGCTTGCCCCAGCTGCACCATGGCGGGCATCGCGCAGTGAACAATGCTATGACCGGCGCTTGCCCGCCACAGGAAAGATGCAATGTATATTTCGATCACGGGGCTAACCCTGAAGGGTCCTTTTGCCGCGCCGCGATTCTGGTGGCATGCGCTGCGATCAATGGCGCAGGCAAAGGCGGCGCCGGGCAACATTTCGGCCGATGCACGGACGATCAACGGTGTGCAGCACACCTTGTCGATATGGGAAGACAAGGCGGCGATGCGGCGCTTCCTCGTTGCCGGGGCGCACGCCCAGGCGATGCGGGCATTCCCGGCGATCGCTCGCGGATCGACCTTCGGTTTCGAGGCGGAGACGGCACCGACATGGGACGAGGTCCATCGCCTGTGGCTGGAAAGAGGCGTTGCCTATCGCGATGGAGAATAGGGTGCGCTGGTCTGCAAAGCTGTCGATTCGTTCATGCAACATTTGGTGTTCTCATCGGTTGGACGATCACATGACAAAGGAGACCGACATGAAACGCTTTTCGCACATCGCTTTACTCGCCGCCTTGCCGGCGATGTTGCTGGCTGCACCAGCGACCGCGCAGACCCAGCAGCAAGAAGCTCGATTTGAGCAGGCGCAGACGCGCTTCCAGAACGAGATGACCCTCTTCCGCACCGAATATGATCGCTATCAGCAGGCACGCGCCAACCGTGGCGGCTACCGCGACAGCCGTTACGACAATCGCGATCCGCGCTACAGCAACCAGAATTATGTCGATGATCGCGACGAGGGCAATTACGACGCCGCGCGCTATTATCGCGACGATCCGCGCTATCAGGAGCGTGTGCTGGCATCCGACGACCGCGTCTATCGCGGCAATGACGGTCGCTATTATTGCAAGCGCAATGACGGCACCACCGGTCTGATCATCGGCGCAGCCGGTGGCGGCATCCTTGGCAACGTGATCGACGGCGGCCATTCGCGCGTCGTCGGCACGCTGCTTGGCGGTGTCCTTGGTGCGGTTGCAGGCAAGGCGATCGACCAGAGCCAGAGCCAGGTCCGCTGCCGCTAACTGGGAGTTGCGGCGTGCTTATCGGCCCTTGAACAGGCCGCCGAGTACGCCGCGCACCAATCCGCCGACAATCCCGCCGCTGCTGCTCGATCCGCGCCGCGAAGAGGTGCCGAACACCTGTTTGGCGACTTCGTTGGCGACCTGACGCGTAATCGTGGAGGTCGCAGTCCGCGCCGCCGTCGTCGCTATCTTGCTCCAAGGCGAGGCAGCGGCGGCGCGGGTAGCCTCCCGTTGCTGCCGGTCAGCCTCGCGATCGGCGGCGATCTTTGCGCGCTCGGCGTCCTTGGCGGCGCGCGCGTCGTTCTTGGCCTGCGCCGCAGCGTCCTTTTCAGCTTGCGTCTTGGCGGCGGCCTCGGCAGCAGCCGCAGACGCTTCTTGCGATTTCGCGGCGAGCAATTCCTCGGCCGATTCGGCATCGACCAGCGAATCATATTTGGTGCCGATCGCGTCGGTCTGGATCATCACCGCGCGTTCCTGCGGGGTGATCGGCCCCACCCGGCTTGCTGGCGGCTTGATCAGCGTGCGTTCGACAGGCGAGGGCGCACCATCGGGCTGGAGCAGCGATACGAGCGCCTCGCCGACCTTCAATTCGGTGATCGCGGTTTCAACATCGACGCCCGGATTGATGCGAAAGGTGGTCGCCGCCGATTTCACTGCCGCCTGATCGCGCGGGGTGAACGCACGCAGCGCATGCTGGACGCGGTTGCCGAGCTGCCCCGCCACGGTATCGGGAATATCGATCGGATTCTGGGTGATGAAATAAACGCCGACGCCTTTCGACCGGATCAGCCGGACGACCTGGGTGATCTTGTCGAGCAACGCCTTGGGGGCATCGGCAAACAGCAGATGCGCCTCGTCGAAGAAGAAGACGAGCACCGGCTTATCGGGATCGCCGACCTCCGGCAGATGCTCGAACAACTCGCTCATCAGCCATAAAAGGAAGGTCGCGTAGAGCTTGGGGCTCTGCATCAGCTTGTTGGCGGCGAGGATGTTGACGATCCCGCGGCCCTTGTCGTCGCACTGGATGAAATCGGCCATTGCGAGCGCTGGTTCGCCGAAAAAATGCTCGCCGCCCTGGCTGCGGAGCTGGAGCAGCGAGCGCTGGATCGTGCCGATCGATTGTTTGGAAACATTGCCGTAGGTCGTGGTCAGCTCATCCGCGCGCTCCGCGCAATGCGCGAGCATCGCTTGGAGATCGTCGAGATCGAGCAGCAATAGCCCCTCCTTGTCAGCGACGGTGAAGGCGATCGTCAGCACGCCTTCCTGCACTTCGTTCAGGTCCATCAGTCGCGACAGGAGCAGCGGGCCCATTTCGGAAATGGTCGTGCGGATGGGGTGGCCCTGTTCGCCGAACAGATCCCAGAACTGGACGGGATTGTCGGTATAGGTCCAACTTTCATAGCCGATCTCCTTTGCGCGAGCAGCGAAGATCTCGTGTGTCTTGGTCGCCGCCGATCCAGCCATTGCCAGCCCCGAAAGATCGCCCTTCACATCGGCGACGAAGCACGGCACGCCGGCTGCGGAAAAACCCTCGATGATGCCCTGGATCGTCACCGTCTTGCCGGTACCGGTCGCGCCCGCGATCAGCCCGTGGCGATTGGCGCGCTTGAGTTCGAGCTGCTGGGGCTTTTCGCCGCCCGGTCCTGATCCGATGAAGATGCTGCCGTCCGCCATGATGCCTCCTTGATCGATCAACCTCTATTGCCGGTTTGGGGGATCGACGGAAGATGCGAAAACGCCGCCCGCTCCTGACTGGGAACGGACGGCGCGATCGAATATGGGCAGGCGTTACTTCTTGATCTTGACCGCGAAGAAACCACCCGGCGTGCGGCCACGCTGAACGAACAGTAGCACCGCATCGCGCCCTGCGCTGCGTGCCTGGGTCACGGTGCGAGCTACATCGGCGGCGCTCATCACTGGCACCCGGTTGATCGAAACGATGACGTCGCCGCGACGCAGCCCTTTCTGCCCTGCATCGCTGGAGGGATCGACCGTCGTGACGACGACGCCGTGCGCGGTCGCATCAAGCCCGAGCGAGCGCGCGATCTGGGGTGTGAGCTCAGTCACGCCCACCCCAAGCGCATTTGTTGTCGCGGTGCCCTGCGTCTGGTCATCCTCATCGGGCATGCCGCCGCCATCGGGCTGGCTGATGGCCGCGAGCGCATCCTCCGAGGGCCGCGTGCCCGAAATGGCCGTGACAGCCATTGGCTTGCCGTCGCGGATCAAGTCGATCTTCACGGGTGAGCCGGGCTTTGACCGTGCGACGAGATAGGACAGAGTCTGATCGGGCGTGACATCCTGGCCATCGACACGGACGACGACATCGCCCTGCTTGATGCCCGCCTTGTCGGCTGCTTCGCCGGGCTCGACGCGTGAAATAAGCTCGCCCCGGTCCTTGGGCAGGCCAAGCGCTGCGGCGATATCGTCGGTGACTGGCTGAATGCCGACGCCCAGATAGCCGCGCCTTACCGCAACGCCCTTCATCAGCGTGTCGATGATCGGCTTGGCCTCTTCGGCGGGAATCGCAAAGCCGATGCCGACATTGCCGCCCGTTGGCGACAGGATCTGCGAATTGATGCCGATCACGTTGCCAGCGAGATCGAACATCGGGCCGCCAGAATTGCCCTGGTTGATCGAGGCATCGGTCTGGATGAAGCGGTCATAGGCGCCACCCTGGCCAGTAACGCGGTGCAGTGCCGAAACGATACCCGCCGTCACGGTAGAGCCCAAGCCGAACGGGTTGCCGATCGCGACCACCCAATCGCCGACCCGCGCCTTGGTCGAATCGCCGAACTTAACGAACGGCAGGTTGGTCGCGTTGATCTTGAGCAGCGCGAGATCGGACGCTGGATCCTTGCCGACCAGCTTGGCGGTATATTCCTTGCGGTCGGTAAGAATGACCGTGATCGAATCGACCGTCGCGCCCTTGGCGCCTGCTGCGATCACATGATTATTAGTGACGACATAGCCATCGGGCGAAATCAGGAAACCCGATCCAAGCGACTGTGCCTGACGAACGACGGGGGCCGCGTTGCCGCCGCCTTGCTGGCCACCGTTGAACTGGTTGAACAGCTCGCCGAACGGAGTTCCCGCGAACGGATTGGTCGGCTGCTGAACCTTTATGCTCTGCTTGGTCGAGATGTTCACGACGGCAGGCTGCAGCCGCGCGACGAGATCGGCGAAGCTGAGAGGCGCACCGATGCGCGGTGCCACGGCGGCCATCGCGGCTGGCTCGTTCTGTGCGGTTTGCGCACCGGCAGGGGGCTGCAGCGCCATTGTGGCGGCGGCGCCGCCGAGAAGAAGTGCTCCGGTAATGGCGTAGGCGTAGCGCACGTCGTTATTCCTCTCTCGTCGGCGGCATAATCGCAGCCCTTATGCCCAGACAGTCTGAACGGTGTTTGAATATGAACCGTTTGTCAGCATGGGTTTGTCAGCCACGGTTTGTCAGCGTGGATGGCCGGTGAACTGCTTCAGATATTCATTGTTAGGCGACAGGATCACCGATGTCTCGCCTGTCGGGGTGCCGCCGTCTGCCCCAAAGGTGGTGCGATAGGACTGCATTGCCCGATAGAAATCATAGAAATCGGCATCTTTGTTGAAACTGTCGGCATAGATTTTGGAGGCATTGGCATCGGCTTCTGCGCGAATGATCTGTGCCGCCTTCTGGCCTTGCGCGCGGATCGTCGCGGCCTGCTGCTGCCGCGCGGTGCGCATCCGGTTGAGCGCGCTGTCGAGCGGGCTGCCATCGGGCAGATCGGCATGCTTGATCCGCACATCGACGATCTGGACGCCATATTGGCTCGCGAGCGTCTGAAGGCTGTTCTGGATGTTGTCCATCACCTGGCCGCGCTCGGGGCTGAGCAGCGCTGCAAATTGACGTTTGCCAAGCTCGTTGCGCAAGGCCGAGCCCAGCAACGGCCGAAGCTGATCAGCAACGCGTTCCTCGGTGGCAGAGGTGCTGCCTGTGGACACGACTGCCTTTAGCGGATTGACGATGCGGAAGCGCGCAAACGCATCGACCTCGAGTCGCAGCTGATCGGTCGACAACACCTGCTGATTGTCGAGATCGACATCGAGCACGCGCTTGTCGACCCAGACGATCTTGTCGATGAAGGGAATGCGCGCGATCAACCCGGCACCAGTGCGGCCAAAGGGCTGATTGGGTCGCCAGACGTTTACCGTACGCATCGGCACTTCGAAGCGCAGGATAACCGCTTGCTCGGTTTCGGGAATGATCGCCACGCTGCTGGCGGCAATGATCAGCGCGACCAGCGCGATGATGCCGAGGGCAATCGGATTGCGGAACAGGGCGGTGTTCATCGACCCGCTCCTTCGGCGGGCACAGGCGCTGGTTCGACGACGCGACCCCGGGTAGCTGGCAACGGCAGATAGGGCACCGTGCCGGGCGTTTCGACGATCGTCTTGTTGGTTTTCGCGAGCACGGCTTCCATCGTCTCATAATACATGCGGCGGCGGGTGACGGCAGGCGCCAGCTTATACTGGGTGTAAGCCAGATCGAACTGCGCTGCCTCCGCCTGCGCGCGTGCGGTGACCTGCTGGGCATAGGTGCGCGCTTCGTTCAGGTTCGATTGCGCCTCCTGCTGGGCAGCGCTCACCTTCTTGAAATCGTCGATCACCTTGTTGGGGGGGTCGGCCTGCTTGATGGCGATGCCCTGCACGCGCACGCCGGCATGATATTCATCAAGGATCGACTGCATCAACGTTTGCACGCGCGCCTCGATCCGGCTGCGTCCCTCACCAATCGCCTCGTCGAGCGTCACCGTCGCGACGATCGCGCGCATCGCGCTTTCGGCGGTGGCGCGCACGGTCTCGGTCGGCTGCTTGATCTGATAGATGTAATTTTGCGGGTCAACGATGTCCCAGCGTACCGAATAGGCAAGATCGATGATGTTCTGATCGCCCGTGAGCATCAGATTTTCACCGCTGCCGCCTTCGGGGAAATCGTCGGTGCGGATCGCCTGGACATCGACCTTGGTGACCGTCGCAATCGGGGCGGGCAGGGTAAACTGGATGCCTGGATCGAGCGTGCGCGAATAGCGACCGAAGAAAGTGACCACCCCGCGCTGCTGCGGTGCGATTGGATGGATGCTGGTGAAGACGATCCACAAGCCAATGATCAACGCCGCGCCGATCAGCCAGATCGAGCGGCCACCGCCGGTTGGCCAGCCGGTGAAGCCACCGCCGCCGCCACCACCGCCGCCCGAGCCGCGCGCGCGACGGATGAATTCATCGAGCGCGGTCGGTTTGTTGCCGCGGGGCCGCATGCCGCCGGGGGGAACCGCCCAGGGGTTGCGGGGCCCTTCTTCGTCGCCGGAATTGCCCCAAGGGCTTTTCGGCTTGTCGGAATTCAGGATGGAGAGGCGCTGCAGCCAGGCCGAACGGATCGTCATTCTCCCTTTATAGGGAAGCGATTGCGGGAAAAACAGTGGCAAGCAGCGCGCGGCACCGTATCAGCAGCGCATGACCGATATTGAGGCGCTTCGTTCCACCCTCGCAACCGTCGCTGGCACGCGTGCCACGCCCCGGCTGGAAGAAGGTCGCGCCAGTGTCATCCTCGACGTCAGCGGCCTCGATCCGGCGGCAGCCACCGCCATGGAGGAGGCGGTCCGCGGCGCGGCATCCGCGCTGCCGGGAATCGATTCGGTCCGCATCGCGCAGACCAGCCAGCGCGCGGCCCGCACGCTGATCGCGGTGGCAAGCGGCAAGGGCGGTGTTGGAAAATCGACCGTTGCCGTCAATCTGGCAATCGCCCTTCAGCAGCTCGGCCGCCGAGTCGGGCTGGTCGACGCCGACATCTATGGCCCGTCGCAACCAATGCTGATGGGCGTCGAGGGCACGCGACCGACGGCGCGCGACAAGGTGTTGCAGCCCGTGCCGACACGTTTCGGCGTGCCGCTGTTGTCGATCGGCCAGCTTGTGCCAGCGGATCAGGCGGTTGCGTGGCGCGGGCCGATGATCGCTGGAGCGCTGCTTCAGCTGGTCGAGGCGAATTGGAGCGACCGCGATACGCTGGTGATCGATTTGCCGCCGGGCACAGGCGATATCCAGCTTACGATGATCCAGAAACACCGGCCCGACGGTGCCGTCATCGTCTCCACCCCGCAGGATCTGGCATTGATCGATGCGCGCCGGGCGATCGATCTGTTCGCCAAGGCAGGGGTGCCGGTGATCGGCCTGATCGAGAATATGGCGGGCTATGCCTGCCCGAGCTGCGGCGCGATTTCCGATCCGTTCGGGCGCGGCGGCGCCGAAGCGGCCGCAGCGGCACTCGACATCCCCTTTCTGGGCCGCATCCCGCTCGACATGGCCATCCGGACTGCCTCCGATCAGGGCGCCCCCCCTGTGGCGGGGAACGCTGCCGAGGCCGCAACGTTCAAGGACCTGGGTGCCAAAGTGCTGGCCTGGATCGACGCGAAAGGAAGCCGCGATGCTGACAAGCGATAGCAAGATAAGGGCTCTGCTCGAGGAAACGCGGACGATCGCGCTGGTCGGCGCCTCCGATCGACCCGACAGGCCCTCTTACGAAGTGATGGCAACGCTGCAACAGCATGGCTACCGGGTGATCCCGATCAACCCGCAGATCGCCGGCGAACATATTCACGGCGAGTTCGTCTTCAACGCGCTCGATCAGCTTGGCGACCCGATCGATCTCGTCGATATCTTTCGCAATTCGGCAGCGGCAGGCGAAGCGGTCGATCAAGCGATCGCTGTCGGGGCCAAGGCGGTGTGGATGCAACTCGGCGTGATCGACGAAGCCGCCGCAACACGTGCCGAGACTGCCGGTCTCAAGGTGGTGATGGATCGCTGCCCGGCAATCGAACTTGCGCGGTTGAATATCGCGCCGATCGAGTAATCGACCGACGAATTCGGTTGTTTCCTGGCCAATATGCTGCATCTTCGGGGGGACAACCGCGAGGTGATCCAAATGATGATGGTGTCGCTTTTGTTGCTTGCTGCGGCGCCCGAGGTCGGCGCTTTGCTTGTCGGCTATCGCACGCTCACCCGCGCAGATGTTGAATGCAGCAATCCCAATCCGGGTGAGGACATCATGGTGTGTGGCGCGCGCAAGGCAGATCGCTTCCGAGTGCCCTTCGTCAATTACGACATCGGCGATCCGCGCGCTGAATCGATCGAGGCAGAACGTGAACGCCTGCAATATCGCACGACACCGTGCCAGGATCGCGGGCCCTTCCTGATCGGCTGTGGATCCGTTGGCGTCAGGGCACATGCCCGGTTTGGTGCCGACGGGATTACCGAGCCAAGCCTGCGCCCGCTTGCGCGCTGAGCCTTCACGCGAGAATATGCATCCACAGTGGCTGGCCGACGAGATTGGGCGAGCCGCGCAGCTTGTCGAGCGCCTGAGCGACCGCGCGCTCCGGCCCTTCATGCGTGACGATGGCGACTAGGACGCTGCCGTCGGTCACGCGACCACGCTGGATGAGGCTTTCGATCGACACGCCGGCATCGCGCATCGCAGCGGCAATCTCCGCCAGCACGCCGACCTTGTCGGCGACAGCGAAGCGGACATAGGCACGGCCGCGTCGATCCCCGGTTTCGGCGGGCTTCTGCGCCGTGAGCGCGGCGACGGGCATGGCATAAGGGGGGCCGAATTCGCCGCGCGCAATATCGATCAGATCGGCGACCACCGCGCTTGCGGTCGGCCCGTCGCCAGCACCAGCCCCCTGAAACAACAGCCGACCGACGAAATTGCCCTCCGCCACCACAGCATTGGTCGCCCCGGTCACATGCGCGAGCGGGTGCCCCATCGGCACGAGATGCGGATGGACGCGCTGGAACAGGCCGTAATCGTTCGATTCGGCAATTCCCAGCAGGCGGATACGGTAACCAAGCGCTGCTGCTTCAGCGATGTCTGCTGCCAGGATATGGCGGATGCCGCTGGCGCTCACATCGCCGAAGGCCGGCTGCGTGCCGAAGGCGACGCTGGCGAGGATCGACAGCTTGTGCGCGGCATCAACGCCGTCGATGTCGAAGCTGGGATCGGCCTCGGCAAATCCCAATGCCTGTGCTTCGGCAAGCACCTCGGCGAAATCGCGACCCTCTGCCTCCATCTTGGACAGGATGAAATTGCAGGTGCCGTTGAGGATGCCGTAAACGCGGGCGATCTCGTTCGCCGCCGCCCCTTCGCGCAGCCCCTTGATGACGGGAATGCCGCCGGCCACCGCTGCTTCGAATTTGAGCGGCGCCCCGGCTGCTTCCGCCGCCTGGGCGAGCTCCAGCCCGTGATGCGCGATCATCGCCTTGTTGGCGGTCACAAAACCTTTGCCGTTCAACAGCGTTGCGCGGGCGAGCGTGAGTGCCGGCCCGTCGGCGCCGCCGATCAGTTCGACCACGACATCAGCCTCCGGATAGCTGGCGAGCGCGCTGGTATCGTCGATCCAGTCGAACCGGCCGATATCGACGCCGCGATCCTTGGCCCGGTCTCGCGCCGATATCGCCACGATCTCGATCGGGCGCCCGGCACGCCGCGCGATCAGATCGCCATTGGCATCGATCAGCCTGATCACGCCGCCGCCGACGGTGCCCAGACCGGCAAGGGCAATCCTAAGCGGATCGGTCATTTTTTCACCAGGCCGATTTCGACAAGCCGTTCATGCAGATAATCATGCGCGGTGATCGGCTCGGGATAGCGATTGGGGTTGCTCGCAGAGATGCAGCCAGGCAGCGTTTCGATCACGAAATCGGGGGCCGGGTGCAGGAAGAAGGGCATCGAATAGCGCGCATGGCCGCGCCGCTCGGGCGGTGGATTGACGACGCGGTGCGTGGTCGAGGGCAATACATGGTTGGTGAGCCGCTGCAGCATATCGCCGACATTGACAACCATCGCGCCTTTGGGTGGATCGATCGCCAGCCAGCTGCCGTCGCGTTCGAGCAATTCCAGCCCTGCCTCCTCTGCGCCGAGCAACAGCGTAATCAGGTTGATGTCTTCATGCGCGCCCGCCCGCACCCCTTCGGCATCGGCCGGGATCGGCGGATAATGAAGCAGGCGCAGGATGCTGTTGCCGTCCTCCACCGCTGGATCGAACCAGTTGGCCGCGAGGCCCAGATGGCGTGCGATCGCCGACAGGATGACGTCGCCTGCCCGATCGAGCGCGGCGAACAGCTCGATGAAGGTTTCGCGGAAATCGGCCGGCGCATCGGGCCAGATATTGGCGGGCATATCGGCGGCGAAGCGGTGGCCGGCGGGCAATTCACGCCCGACGTGCCAGAACTCCTTCAGATCGACCATGCTTGCGCCCTTGGCGATCTCGGTCTTGAACGGCGTATAGCCCCGCTGGCCTCCGCCTGCCTGCGTGAAATAGCGGCGCTTCTCGGCCTCGGGCAGCGCGAAAAATGCGGCGGTTTGCGCCCAGGCGCGCGCAATCAGATCAGCCGGCACACCGTGATCAGCCACAATCGCAAAGCCGAAGCGCTCGAACGACGCACCCAGGGCATGCGCAAATCCGGCTGGATCTTGCCCGTCCTGATGGAGCGAAAGCGTTGGGATGCGGGGGGCAGCGGTATCGAGCATGTCAGGTCATCCAAAGGGCGGTGTCGACCCCATAATAGGATGCAGGCGCGCAGAGCAACAGGCCCCCGGCTACAGGCCTCCATCCCAAGGCCCCTGAGCATAAGGGCGCTAGCCCTTGCTGATCACGCCCATCGAATGGCCACCGGGCGCATCGACCAGATCGAGCCGGAAGGGGTTGCCGTGAGTGTCGGTGCCGATCAGGCTGTTGCCCCTGGCCGTCAGCCTGTAGCCCCCTTGGGCGAGTTCGCCAGCAAACCAGTCGCGCACCTTGGCGGGCGGGGCGGGGCTCATGAAGCTGAAATTCATCATGTCGTCGGCTTCGTGCGGCATGATCTTGATGCTCTTGCGCATCGTCGAGCCGGGAAATAGCGCAATCGCGGTCATGTCTGCCTTGCTGCCATCGGGCATCGGCATATCGTCACCCTTGGCGGCAGCGGTTGGCGGGGTTTGTTCAGCCGGATTGCCGCAGGCCGCCAGCGGCATTGCAACTGCAAGGGCGATCAGCATTGAGCGAAGCATTGGCGGGCTCCCTTTGCGCCATCTCATTCGCGACGATCTAGTGCTGGAGCAGGCCAATAGCGTCAAGCTTCGAGGATCGCGCGCCACGGATCGGAGACGCCGGGTCACCTGCGGTGCCTCATCCTGTCAATTCCCGGTGGTGATCACGCCCTTCGTCTTGCCATCGCCTGTAGGGGCGAGTTCGAGCTTGAATGGTTTGCCCTCATCACTGGTGCCGGCAAGGCCGCTTCCCTGCTTGGTCAGCTTGAAATCGGCAGCCGCCAGCTTTTCGGCAAACCAGCCGCGCACGGTATCGGGCACCGCCGGGCTTTCGAAAGTGACGCGCACCGATCCCTTCTTGTCGCCCGCGCCGCCATCATGCGCGTCGATGTTCATGCCGCTGATCTTTGAGCCGGGATAGAGATGCACCCCGTTCATCTCGAAATCGCCGCCGTCGAGATGGATTTTGGGCAGCGTGATCTGGCCGGTAAAGCCCGGTGCCTTGATCGATAACTGGCCGTTCTTCCCGTTCACCCCTGCGGTCACATTGCCATCGCCGTCATTGGCGTTGAGCGTGATCGTGGTGCCTTCCTGGCCATTGTCGCAGGCAGCAAGCGGCACGGCGAGCAGGGCGGCGGCAAGAAACAGGCGCGGCATCGTCTATCCCCTCAAAGTGTGTTGTATAGGTCACACAGAGAAAGTGGCGACGTCAAGAGCGACGACGAATAGCGGTGACGGCAAGAGCGGCAACGACAAGACAGGGGTAACGACAAGACAGGGTGACGCGCGCGCGCTGATCGGGCATGGGCGCGCGATGAATGTGCAGCAGCCTGTAACCGCAGACAAATCGACGGCGCCACTGGGCTTTGTCGAGTTCGTCGCGCTGGTTGCCTCGCTGATGGCGCTGACCGCGCTCGGCATCGATGCGATGCTGCCGGCGCTGCCCGCGATCGGCACCGGGCTGAACGTGGCGACCGATAATGAGCGCCAGTTCGTGATCAGCGTGTTCCTGATGGGCTTTGGCCTGGCGCAGTTGGTGCATGGTCCGCTGGCCGACCGGTTTGGCCGCAAGCCAGTGCTGATCGTGGCGCTGACCGCCTATGTCATCGCCAATCTGATCGCGGCGTTCTCCAGTAGTTTCATGCTGCTGCTCGTCGCTCGATTTGTCGGCGGGATGTCGATTGCCGCCTCGCGCGTCGTCACCGTGGCGCTGGTGCGCGATTGCTATTCGGGGCGGGCGATGGCGCGGGTGATGAGCCTGGCGTTCATGGTGTTCATGGCCGCGCCCGTGCTCGCGCCGTCCTTTGGCGAGCTGATATTGCTGTTCGGATCGTGGCGGCTGATCTTTGTGATGATCGCGGTGATCAGCGGCGGCATCCTTGCCTGGTTCATCGTCCGCATGCCCGAAACGCTGGCAGTGGCGGGGCGGCAGCCGCTCTCGGTGGCGCGGCTGGCCAGCGGCTGGCGGGCCGCGCTCACCGATCGGTGCTCGATCGGCTATACCCTGGCGACGACGGCGCTGATGGGGGCGCTTTATGGCTTTATCAATTCGGTGCAGCAGATCGTCGAGTCGCTGACGCACGACCCCCGGCTGCTGGTGCCGGTATTCATCGGCATCGCCAGCACGATGGCGCTTGCCAACCTGATCAATTCGCGGCTGGTGACGGGGATTGGCACGCGGCGGATTTCGCACAGCGCGGTGGCGGCATTGATCGTCGTTTCGGGCGTTCATCTGTTGATCGCCCAGTTCGGCGGGGAAACGATCTGGACCTTTGCGATCCTGCAGGCGCTGGCAATGGGCTGTTTTGGCCTGGCCACCGCCAATTTCTCCTCGATGGCAATGGAAAATATGGGTGCGATCGCGGGCACTGCCTCTAGCGTACAGGGCTTCATCACGGTAACCGCCGGGGCGATCCTGGGCGCGCTGATCGGCCAGTCCTTCGATGGCACCACGATCCCGCTCTACACCGCCTTCCTGGCCGCCGGGATCGTCTCGCTCGGGATTGTCGCCATCGTCGAGCGTGGGCGATTATTTCATCCCAGCTGAGCGCGTTTCGTCGCCCCTGAGGGAACCAGTGCCCGCCCGCGCCGTTGCCCGTTGATGCACCGCCTTTTGCGGCACGAGGAGACAGACGATGGCGATCGACAGCATGGCCGACACAGGCGGCCGCCCCGGCGACGACGGCTTTGATGAAGACGGCTATGACGAAAGCCAACGCGCTGAAATCCTGGAAACGCTGGGCGATGGCCCGGGCGACGGCACGATCCAGACCGATCTTGCCCCCGATCTTGGCGGTGCCGCACCCGGTGATGATGACGACGATAATGACGATGATGCCGACGATGAGGATGATGGGGACGACGGCGAGGACGAATCCGACGATGATGACGGGGATGATGTTGACGACGATCTTGATGATGACGACGATCTCAGCGATCCGGACTCGGTTGCACTGAAACCCTGATCGCAGGGAAGGGTGCGAGGCTGGCGGATGTCGGTTGATCGCGGCGCTTGCCGGGAAGCGGCTCGGAAGCTAGCCTTGTGCATCCACAAGGGAGGACCATCATGCGCGCCATCACGCTGTTCGCCGCCGCCACGCTCACCTGCACCGCCGCCCTTCAGGCTGGCGCCGCGCCGCCCGCCGCCAAGCCCGCTCCCAAGCCCGCAGCCGCCGCAGCCGCTGCCATGATGCCCGATCATGGCCCCGTAGTGGCCGCGCGCCAGGCGGCGTTCAAACTGTCGCTCGCGGCATTCCTCAGCATCAAGGCGGGCATTGCCCGTGGCGACGATGTAAAGACGATGATCCTTCCCGCGAGCGCGATTGCCGGCTGGGGCAAGGCGATCCCGGCGATGTTCCCGCCCGGCAGCATGACCCCGGAGAGCGAAGCGCTGCCCGTCATCTGGACCGACCGCGCCGGCTTCGAAGCCGCAGCAACCGCTATGAGCGATGCGGCGGGCAAGCTCGCAACGCTGGCCAAGGCGGGCGACACCGACGGCTTTACCGCGCAATATGCCGAACTCGGCAAAAGCTGCGGCGCCTGCCACACCAAATATCGAAAAGCCGAAGAGAAGAAATAGACGGAGATCCGTGACGGCTGAGGCGACGCCGTCCTCGTCATTATAGGCCGGCGGGCGGGGGCGGGCGACGGCAACGCATTCGCCGGAAGGTGATGAACGTGATGACCTCCTTATGGGGGGGCAAACGGGCGATTTTCCCCTTACGCGCGCGGCGCGCCACCCTCCCCCAGCGCGAGCGGTTCGGCGGGCGCATCGCAGGGAGCATCGGTAGGGGCATCGATATCATGCAGGCCCTCCATCAGTTCGGGCAGCACCCTGCCGGCGTGCCCGGCGCGATCGGGCCAGGCATCGTGGCGATCCATCTGTGTACCAAATCGGCTGGTGTCGAGCCGCGCTAGCAGGAACATCAACAGCCCATCCGAAGGCTGCATCGATTCGCCGACAAGCTCGCCATCGCGCCAATATTGGCGGCGGCTGCCATGGATCGCGCGCTCCATGGCGATATCGACCAGGCGAACACTGGCGCAGCGGATCGCCATATCCCAGGCGATTGCAAATGGCTGCCCCTTCGGGTGGCGGCGCAGCCGATAGGCCGATTGCGGCGCAACGCCAACCACGCGGCACGCCTGCGAGACGCAGCCGCTATCCGCCAGCGCGACGATGAACCCACGCTGGCGATCGGCGCTCCAGCCGTCATGGCGCTGGCGCAAGGGGGCTGGGGTGAAGGCGAGGGGGTCAGGGGTCTGGCGATCAGCAGGCATGGGGTGACTCCTGGTTCGAGGAGCCGCGCCATATAACCAAAAAGGTTCGTGTAGGAAAATGCTTTTGAGGGGTTGGGAGGCGACTGTTGTGGGGGAGGTAGCGCAGTTTGCCATATGTTCGGCGCGGTGGTCGAGAGCCCGATCAACCGGCTACGTTGCGCATTATTGCCATCGGGTGTAAACACAGCGGCATGAAATCCGGCGTTAATTCACAGCTGAAAACCGAAGAGATCGAAGGCCCGGTCGAGCGCGGTTATGCTGAATGGAAGCGCGAGAAGATCGAACGCGGCCTGGCACAGGCGCGAGACCGCGATACGATGATCCCTGCCGAGAAGATATTGGCCGATCTCAAGCTTGAACGTTAGTTTCATGCCGGAGGCGCGGGACGAGCAGACGGCGATCCGGGAGTTTCGCTTGCACACAAAGTTGCCCTGTCGCATCAGGCCATATGTCGACAATCCATCTCGTTCCTGAAGATCTTCGTAAGCTTTATCATGTTCGGGAGTGGCGCAACGCCACGGGCGTGCTGGCAACCGCCTGTCCGAATGAATGGAACGATATCGTTGCCGTTCTGCGGGATTTTCGCCTTTTGCGATCGGAAGTGCAGGCGGCGGGCGGCAACAAATTACTGATTGCGCACCAGATCGATCGTCGGTTCTCTGAGCGGGGCTGGGAGGAAAAGCAGTTTAAAACAGCGATCGTGATCGATGATCAGCGTTTTGAAAGCCCGACCCATGCTGTCGATTGCTTCAAGGGTCGCGTTGCATTGGAGCTGGAATGGAACAACAAGGATCCGTTTTACGACCGGGACCTCAACAACTTTCGGTTGCTGTTCGATCTTCGTGCCATTGATGTCGGCATTATCCTGACGCGTGCAACCGAATTACAGCAGATCTTCAAATCATTGGGCAAGGGCTCGTCATATGGCGCATCGACGACACACCATGAGAAGCTTTGGCCTCGGATCGAGGGCGGCGGTGGCGGTGGCTGCCCCGTGCTGACGTTTGCGATCACGCCCGAGCTATATATTGATGACGGACCGCCAACGGCGAAGCAGATCGCCGACGCAGCGGCCGTGCTTGACGACGAATAGCTACTCAGCTGCGACCGCCGAATTATAGTCGTAGGTATCCCAAGTCGGCTTGTAATTGTCGTCGGCCTGATTGCCCCACACCGTCCATCCCTTGCGCGTGCCCCGGCTGAACATTTCCAGGCGCGGCCCCCAGCTGCATTCCTCTATGATGTCATATTGCTCATCGGGCTTGCGGCTGTGCTCGCGTTTGCGGGTCTGCATCATGTTGACCTGGCTGCGGCCCGGCGCGAGCGTGCGCGCATTCTTGCCGCGCACGCCGAACAGCAGGATTTCGGTGACGTTGCGGAAATAGAAACCGACGCCGCGCCCGTCCGATCCGCCATCCTTGCGCACCTTGTGCCAAATGATGTTGGAAATGTAGCGATAGCCCCAAGCGTCCATCACCCGGAGCCCTTCGGGCAGCAAGGCATTCGGCACCCAAAGATAGAGATGGCTCGGGTCGGCGGCGATGTCAGCCACGGGCAGGGCGCAAATCTCATCGAACGACATCGTGCCATAGCGATTGAGCCGCTTGTGCTCCGGCGCCACCTTTCCGGTGCGGTTCTGAAACTGCCACGGCGGATCGGCGAGGATCGTCCCGAACTTCTTACCCCGCGCCGTGGCGAGGAAATCAATATGCGCGGCGAGGGGGTCGGCTGCAGAGAACATAATGGGATCTTAGCCTGTAACTCCAGCGGAGCAAGGGGCAAATCGGTGGCGGTTTTCGTGTGTCAGGATAACCGCCAACCCCGCGGACAGCAGCCCATCTTGCGTTTCGCTCCGGCGGAGGCGGCTATCGAGGCAAGACCGCTAAAATTCTTATAGATTATTCTTGCTAGGACTCAAGGAGAGCCGGCCCGAAGCCGACTCTCCCCGGTCGCTTTAGCTATGCTGGAAGGGGGGAAGGATTAGATGACTTGAAACCTCAAGGTCTTTCTCTGCCATGCTGATTTTGGCAAAGCTTTTGTCCGACCTCAAATATGTCTGGCCATCGTCTCCAATAATTTCCCATCGCCAAGCATCATCGCGACCCAGATAGACCAATGCGGTCATCGTGGGTCCTTTGCTAGTTTTACCTTATTCTCGCTTGATCGTTGGATCCGTCAGTACGAGGTGTGCAAGAGTCTGACTGCCTTTTCGGTCTATTCTTCCGCCATCAAACAGGGGCCTAAGAGCTAAACGGTCGTTGTCGGCACGAGAACTTAGTAGATGGTAGTTTTGGTTCAACCTAAACTATCGTTACACGTCAGCCTCCTATTATAGTTTAAGAAACCTGAGATCACTCCGCCGCAATCCCCGCCCGCGCGAACATATCGCCCTCGCCTGCATCCTCGTTCGCGACATCGACCGGCCCGGCCTTGGCCTTTTGGCGCTTGTCGAAGCTGTCCCACACTTCGTTCCAGTTGCCCCGCGTCGCGCCCTTTGAATATTCCGTCGCGCGCTGTTCGAAGAAGTTCGCGTGCTCCACGCCGTTGAGCAACGGCGCGAGCCAGGGGAGGGGGTGTTCCTCGATCATGTAGATCGGCTTCAGCTGCAGCTGGCTCAGCCGCCAGTCAGCGATGTAGCGGATATATTTCTTGATTTCCTTGGGCGTCATGCCGGTGACCGGGCCCTGTTCGAAGGCGAGATCGATGAAGGCGTCCTCGAGCCGGACCGTCGTCTGGCAGACGTCCATGATGTCGTCCTTCACCGCCTTGGTGAGGCAGCCGCGCTCCTTGCAGAATTCATGGTAGAGCCGGATGATGCCTTCGCAGTGCAGGCTTTCGTCGCGGACCGACCAGCTGACGATCTGGCCCATGCCCTTCATCTTGTTGAAGCGCGGGAAGTTCATCAGCATCGCGAACGAGGCGAACAGCTGCAGCCCTTCGGTAAAGCCGCCGAACATCGCGAGCGTGCGCGCGATATCCTCGTCGGTGTCGACGTTGAAGCGCTGCAGATAATCATGCTTGTCCTTCATCTCGCTATATTCGAGGAACATGCCGTACTCGCTTTCGGGCATGCCGATCGTATCGAGCAGATGGCTGTAGGCGGCGATATGGACCGTCTCCATGTTGCTGAACGCGGCCAGCATCATCTTGATCTCGGTCGGCTTGAACACGCGGCCATATTTGTCGTGATAGCAATCCTGCACCTCGACATCGGCCTGGGTGAAGAAGCGGAAGATCTGCGTCAGCAAATTGCGCTCATGATCCGAAATCTTCTGCGCCCAGTCGCGGCAATCCTCGCCCAGCGGCACTTCCTCGGGCATCCAGTGGATCTGCTGCTGGCGCTTCCAGAAATCATAGGCCCAGGGATATTCGAAGGGCTTGTAGGTCTTGCGGGCTTCGAGGAGGGACATGGGCGGACCTTTCGATTGAATCTTTGGTATCAGAGGATCTGGAAAAGCGAGATCAGCGCATAGCCAAGGCCACCTGCGAGGATGACGAGCCCGGGGATGCGATATGATTTGGTGGTGGCAGCAGCCGGTGTAGTGCGACCCCGCAGCGGGCGACCAACGAGGAAAGCGACGACATAGCCGACAAAGGCCATGTTCATGCCGATGATGATGCCAAATATTTGCGGCCAGTGACCTGTCATTATGTCGTGCTCCAGCTTTCCAGTGCCCAGGCAAAACCGCCCAGAATGAGCGCCAGCGCCGCAAGCATCGTCCCGACGATGCGCTTGGCGTAGCGAGCCTGATCGGTAGCCCCGGCACGGGAGACGACGAATACGGCCAATAGGCCCGCCACCGAGGCAACGAGCCCCATGATGACTGGCGGGGTGAAAAGGGCGAGCGCGCGCGTCATGAACGTTCGCGCCGCACGATGGTGCGCTCGACATAGACCTTCTTGGTGCGGTGCGAGCCGACGCCGAGAAACACGATGCCGATGAAAAAGCCGAAATCATACCAGCCGCCATTATTGGGCACCGCATAGACCGCGACTTGCGGCATGATCAGCGACAGCACCCAGGCAACCGGGAAGATGAAGCCGTGCCACAGCCCAAGCAGGAAACCGGGTGCGGCCTGCGCGACGGCGCTGCCCACCTGCTGTGCGCAGGCAGCGAGCGCCAGCGGGAGCAGCAGGGCGGCGGCGCGCAGGCGTTGGGACAGGGTGTGGACGCGCTGCATGATCAGTTCCTCAATCGTGACGGACATGCATCGAAACGCATGGTCGCGCGTTCAGGGGGCATCATCATGGAGGAAACATCATGGCCGTCGACCACGCGATCAAGGACCAGATCAAGGATCATATGCACGTGATTGGCGCCGACGGCGTGCCCGTCGGCACTGTCGATCACGTCAAGGGCGAGCGCATCAAGCTGACCAAGACGCATAGCGGGCCGCATGGCGACCATCATCACTACATCTCGCTCGGCCTGGTCGCCGATGTCGAGGGTGACACCGTGCGCCTCTCCGCCAATGCCGATGTTGCGATCACGTTCGAAGAAGAGAAGTGAGCCACTGATCGCCATAGTGTGACCGCACGACTGGGCTTGCCCCAGCCGTGCGGTGTTTACTGACAAGCCAAACACTCGTCATAATCCTTTTCCTCAAGCTCGATCTGCTTGAGGTCGGGCGTGTTGTCTGCCTCCACGCCGCCGGCAAAGCCCGCGCGCTGGATCGATTTCGAGCGCAGATAATAAAGCGATTTCACGCCCAGCTCCCATGCGCGAAAATGGAGCATCAGCAGATCCCATTTCTCGACATCGGCCGGGATGAACAGATTGAGCGACTGCGACTGATCGATATAGGGCGTGCGATCGGCGGCGAGTTCGAGCAGCCAGCGCTGGTCGATCTCGAAGCTTGTCTTGAAGCAGTCCTTCTCCTCGGCCGACAGGAAATCGAGATGCTGGACCGAGCCGCCTTTCTCCAGGATCGCGCTCCACACCGCTTCGCTGTTTTTCGATTTGTCGATCAGCAGCGCCTCCAGATGCGGGTTCTTGATCGACCAGCTGCCCGATAGCGTCTTGTGGGTATAGATGTTGGCGGGGATTGGCTCGATGCACGCGCTCGCGCCGCCGCAGATGATGCTGATCGACGCGGTCGGCGCGATCGCCATCTTGCAGCTGAACCGCTCCATCACCCCCTGATCGGCGGCATCGGGGCAGGCGCCACGCTCGATCGCGAGCTGCATCGATGCCTCGTCGACCTGGCCCTTGATGTGCTTGAAGATCTTGAGGTTCCACTGCTTGGCCATCGCGCCTTCGAACGGCAGACCGCGCGCCTGGAGGAAGCTGTGATAGCCCATAACGCCCAGGCCAACCGACCGCTCGCGCGCGGCGGAATAGGCGGCGCGCGCCATGCCGGGTTCGGCGCGGTCGATATAATCCTGCAGCACATTGTCGAGGAAGCGCATCACATCCTCGATAAAGCCCTTTTCGTCCTTCCACTGATCCCATGTCTCGAGATTGAGCGACGACAGGCAGCAGACGGCAGTGCGTTCCTTGCCGAACTGATCCCTGCCAGTGGGCAAGGTGATTTCGGAGCAGAGGTTCGAGGTCGACACCTTCAGCCCGACATCGCGGTGGTGCTTGGGCATTGCGCTGTTCACATGATCGCTGAAGACGATATAGGGCTCGCCCGTCGCCAGCCGGGTCTCGACCAGCTTCTGGAACAGCGCGCGCGCATCGACCGTCGCGCGGACCGAGCCGTCCTTCGGGCTGGTGAGCTTCCATTCGGCGCCGGCGCGGACGGCCTCCATAAAGGCATCGGGGATCAGCACGCCGTGGTGCAGATTGAGCGCCTTGCGGTTGAAATCGCCCGAGGGCTTGCGGATTTCGAGAAACTCCTCGATCTCGGGATGCGAGATATCGAGATAACAGGCGGCCGAGCCGCGCCGCAGCGACCCTTGCGAAATCGCCAGCGTCAGCGAATCCATCACCCGCACGAACGGGATGATGCCGCTGGTCTTGCCGTTGAGGCCAACCGGCTCGCCGATGCCGCGGACATTGCCCCAATAGGTGCCGATGCCGCCACCGCGCGAGGCGAGCCAGACAGTCTCGTTCCAGGTGTCGACAATGCCTTCAAGGCTGTCGGGCACCGAATTGAGGTAGCAGCTGATCGGCAGGCCGCGCCCCGTGCCGCCATTCGACAGCACCGGCGTTGCCGGCATGAACCACAATTTCGAGATATAATCATAGATGCGCTGCGCATGCGCTGCATCATCGGCATAGGCAGAGGCCACCCGCACGAACATATCCTGAAAGCTTTCGCCCGGCAGCAGATAGCGGTCCTGGAGCGTTTCCTTGCCGAAATCGGTGAGCAGCGCATCGCGCGAATGATCGACCTCGACTGGATAGGGCTGTGGCTTGATCGCCTTGCTGTCCACAGCCGCCGGTTTCCTGGCCTTTTTCACAGCGGTATCCATGCCCGCCGCCATCGCTGCGCTTGCCGCTTCCATCATGTCCGTCGCCATCTCGTTGCTCGCTTCCTGGCCGTCCCTGAAATCCATCGCGCCGACTTTCCCTTTTCCCGCCAATTTGGCCCTGCCAATCGGCTCAGCCGATCGGTTGCCCGATCGATCCAATTTCGAATCGGGGGCGAACCCCCATCATAACATCTGGCGACCCGCAGCGGAGAACAAAAAGTGTCCATCGTGCTTTCAAAAGCGCAGGAAGGGCTGTTCCGTAACATGGTGTTACGGCAACTATCCTACCAGTGCTTGGGCCCGCCCCCGAACTCAACCACAACAGATTGTGCCCAATCGCGCTGCCACGCAAGACGGTAAATGACATTTTAGGGACTCGACTCGTCGCTAATTTGACTCGTCTCGCGGCACAGAAAATATGCTGCAGCGCAGCGACGCGTGGGTCTGTGCGGGGTACGCGGAATGCAAGGAAAAGAGCGACGATCGAAACTTTTTTCGCGACCATCGCTGCAGCGTTGGGGAGCCGCCCTAAATCGGGCTTCAGCCGACCTTGCGCATGTTGCGAGCGTCCGCCGGAGCGCTGAGTCGCTCCATATTGAACGCCTCGGTGAATTCGATGCCGGCTTTGCCGTCTTGCGCCCAGCGCAGCTTGGCGGGGAACATCTGCCCTTCGAGCAGTTCGATGATCAGATCGATATTTCCAACCGACGCGCCAAAGCTGATCCCGTCGATCATCGCCCCGGTCGACGACATGTTGCGGATACGGACTTCGCCGCTCGCGTCGCCGATCTGCAGCTTGGCCGACCGGATCATCGCAGTACGCGCACTGCGGCTGACGCGGTAGCCAATCGCGGTCGCACTGCCCTGGCCGCTGTGCAGCATCGCCACCACATCATCTGCGCGCGCCGGCTTGCCATAGACAAAGCCCTGGATGTGGCTGCACCCGAGCGCGCGGATCAGTTCGATCTCGTCGCGAGTCTCCGCGCCTTCGGCGGTGGTCTCCATCGACAGCGTGTTGGCGAGCGAGACGATAGCACTGATGATCGCTGCATTCCGGCTGCCCGGCGCAACTGCACCACGCACGAAGCTCTGGTCGATCTTGATCTTGTCGAACGGCGCGCTCTTCAGATAGCCGAGCGACGAATATCCAGTACCGAAATCATCAAGCGCGAGCCGGACACCGACCCCCTTCAGGCTCTTGAACATCTGGTCGGTCAATGCCGATTCGGCGAGGAACACGCCTTCGGTGATCTCAAGCTCAAGCCGGCCGGCGGCGATGCCAGCCTTGGCAATCGCATTGGTGACGATCGCCGGCAGCGCTGGATTGGCGAACTGGATGGGGGAAACGTTCACGCCGACACGGACATGGCGTGGCCATTTCGCGGCATCGAGGCAGGCAGTGCGCAGCACCCATTCACCGATCGATTCGATCAGCCCGCAATCCTCTGCCACCGGGATGAAGTCGGCAGGAGAGATCGCGCCGCGGGTCGGGTGCTCCCAGCGCAGCAGGGCTTCGAAGCCGACGATCTGCTCGCTCTGGGTGCCGACGACGGGCTGGTAGACGAGGTGAAATTGGTTCTGGACGAGCGCGTTGCGCAGATCGTCTTCCATCTGCTTGCGATTCTGCGCGCCGTGCAACAGTTCCTCGCGGTAGAATCGATGAACGCCGCGGCCATCGGCCTTGGCGGCATAAAGCGCGAGATCGGCGTTGCGGATCAACGTTTCTGAATCGCGGCCATCCTGCGGTGCAATCGCGATACCGATCGAGCAGCCGATCGCGATCGACGTGCCATCGATGAAATAGGGCTGCGAGACCGAGGCGATCACGCTGCGAGCCATTTCCGAAAGCCGATCAATGTCATTTTCACCAGGCAGCACGATCTGGAATTCGTCACCACCCAGTCGGCCGACCAGCCCGGTATCGCCAACCTCGCGCAGCAGCCTCTGCGCCACTTGCTTGAGCAAGGCATCGCCCATCTGATGGCCGAGCGTATCGTTGACGACCTTGAACCGATCGAGATCGAGCAGAAACAAGGTGAATGGTCGATAAGGGCCAGAAGGCTGGTTGAGCGCCTTGTCGAGCGAGACGCGCATCCGCTGGCGATTGGCAAGGCCCGTCAGCCCGTCGAACAGGGCGAGCTGGGTGATCTCCGCTTCGGCCCGGCGCTTTTCGGTGAGATCGGCGCCGCTGCCGATAAACCCCTCAAACTCGCCATGCGCGTCGACCATCGGTCGGCCCGAGATCGACCACCAGCTGTCAAGCGTACCCAGCGTAACCGGGCGCACCGGGTAATCCGAAAAGCCGGTGCGCGAGGACAGATGAAAGCTGAGCGTCCGCTCGGTACCCGGTGCCGCGCTATCGATCTGGAAGAGTGCCGTCAGCGCCCGGCCAAGCGGTGGCAACCCCGGCTCGGTGACCGCCTCTGCAACCTTTTCGGAAAGGTAGACAAGATTGCCGCCACGATCGGTCTGCCAGAACCAGCCGCTGCCCTGTGTTTCGAATTCGCTGACGAGGCGTGCAGCGAGCAATCCCCTGCCATTGGCCTGGCGCTGTTGCCGGGCTTCGAGGACATCAAGCAGTGCCAGGCGGCGGGTGGCGATGCCCAGGCACAACAGGCAGCCAAAGCCGAGCAGGCTGCCAATGCTCGGCCCGGCAAGCGCGAACACCATCACGGCAAGCGCTGCCGCAAAGCCGAACAGGGCCGCGCGGACCGCGTGCAGGGCCATGGCGGTGACGCCGACTGCGCCCAGAATGGCGACGAAGCAGGCCAGCTGGATGCGATCCACCGGCAGCTGGCTTGCCTCCCACAGCAGGGCGATCAAACCGGCGCCCAGCGCGATGCCATAGCTTATCGCGACCTGGATTTGCAGGCGAGGCGGCCAATTCCGCATCGCGGGCAGCTTCAGGATCGCCAGGGCGACAATACTCGCCACCGCGACCACAGCGCCTTCGATCGAAATTCGCCGGAGCAGGCCAATCTGCTCTGAAAGGACCGCGCCCAGCATCAGCATGCCGATCGCGATCAGGTGGGTAATGAAGGTGAAGGGCCAGATCGCCGCGATTTTGCGCACATGGCCGGCAAAGTCGATATTCGTTGGTGCGCCGCCTTCGCCCGCCAGGCCAAGCGCGCTCCAGATACCGACGCCCGGCTCGGCTGTGTGGGAAGGGTCTGTTTCGCTGTTCGCCATGCCGCAAGCTACGCTGTCGTTGTTTCGAATCTGGTATCAAAACAGCCTTAATGCTTTGCTTCCGAATGAATCACGCCGAAGATATTGGCCAACCCCGCCGGCCGACCTATCGGCTGATCGATCCGCTTTTCTCAAGGACCAGCCATGACGACGATCATCCGCGAAGCCGATCTGATCGAGAGCGTCGCCGATGCGCTTCAGTTCATCAGCTATTTCCATCCGATGGATTATATCCGCGCGCTGGGTGCCGCTTATGAGGCCGAGCAGGGCCCTGCCGCCAAGGACGCGATCGCGCAGATTTTGACCAATTCGCGGATGTGCGCAGAGGGCCACCGCCCGATCTGCCAGGATACCGGAATCGTCAACGTCTTCATCAAATGGGGGATGGACTGCCAGCTCGACGACACCAGCCGGCCGCTTCAACTGCTGGTCGATGAAGGTGTCCGCCGCGCCTATCTCAATCCCGAGAACAAGCTGCGCGCGTCGGTGCTTGCCGATCCCGCCTTTACCCGCCGCAATACGAAGGACAACACGCCCTGCGTTCTCCATGTCGAGATGGTGCCGGGCGCGACCGTTAGCATCGATGTGGCGGCCAAGGGTGGCGGCAGTGAGAACAAATCCAAGTTCAAGATGATGAATCCAAGCGATTCGATCGTCGACTGGGTGCTGGAGATGCTGCCGCAGATGGGCGCTGGATGGTGCCCGCCCGGCATGCTGGGCATCGGCATCGGTGGCACCGCGGAGCATTGCGTGCTGCTGGCGAAACAGGCGCTGATGGAGCCGATCGACATGGCCCCGCTGAAGGCGCGCGGCGCTAGCAACGATATCGAGCGCCTGCGGATCGAGATATTCGACAAGGTCAACGCGCTTGGCATCGGTGCGCAGGGGCTGGGCGGGCTGTCGACCATCCTCGATGTGAAGATCATGGATGCGCCCTGCCATGCTGCCGGCAAACCCGTGGCGATGATCCCCAATTGCGCAGCAACGCGCCACGCACATTTCACGCTCGATGGCTCGGGCCCCGCCTATCTCGACCCGCCGGCGCTCGATCAATGGCCCGATGTGAACTGGACACCCGACAAGGCGGCGATCCGCGTCGATCTGGATAGGCTGACGCCTCAAATCGTGCAGGGCTGGAAACAGGGGGATCGGCTGCTGCTGAACGGCAAGATGCTGACTGGCCGCGATGCCGCGCACAAGCGGATCAAGGATATGCTCGATGCAGGCGAGCCGCTGCCCGTCGAGTTCCGGGGCCGGGTGATTTATTATGTCGGGCCAGTCGATCCAGTCGGCGAGGAAGTGGTGGGACCGGCGGGGCCGACGACGGCCACGCGGATGGACAAATTCACGCGGATGATGCTCGACCAGGGCCTGCTGGCGATGGTTGGCAAGGCCGAGCGCGGGCCCGATGCAACCACCGCGATTGCCGAGGGCAAAAGCGCGTATCTGATGGCGGTGGGGGGCGCCGCCTATCTCGTCTCGCGCGCGATCAAGGGATCGACGGTCGTCGGTTTCGCTGACCTGGGCATGGAGGCGATCTATGAATTCGACGTCGAGGATTTCCCGGTGACGGTGGCGGTGGATTCGACCGGGGCCAATGTGCATCAGCTCGCGCCGCTGGTGTGGAAGGAAAGGATCGCGAGGGAAGGCCTGCTCGCCGGGGTATGATCGCCGCCGGGGTCCGCTATTTCGTGATCGTCTTTGCCGTCGCCTTTGCGCTTGGCACGATCCGAACGCTGTGGGTTGCCCCCGCGATCGGCGCAACGGCGGCAGTGCTGGTGGAACTGCCGTTGGTATGGGCCGCCAGCGTCGCTGCGGCGCACTCGATCGTCCAGCGCGCGCCGGCGATGACAAGGCGGGGCGCGATCGCCACCGGCGCGTTTGCGTTCGGGTTGCTGATGGCAGCCGAGGCGGCGCTGGCGGTGTTCCTGTTCGGGATGAGCATTGCCGACTGGGCAGCCGCGCTGGTGCGCCTGCCCGGCACAATTGGCCTGGCGGGCCAACTGGTGTTCGCGTTGATGCCGCTCATCGTCCGCGAATGGGGCGTGTGGCGATCATCGCCTCCTCGGCAGCGGTGAAGGCTGATCGACCGCGTGGGGTGTCGTCGGGCACCGCCGTCACGAAGAAGGCGGTGCCGGTGCGCGTTTCAGGGTCGAGCCAAAGCCCCGATCGCACACCATAAGCTTCGCCGGCATGGCCGATCCGCGGCTTGCCGTCGCCAACCGGATCGTCTTGGCAATCGGCCGGCCGGCCCGGCAAGGCGAGCAGCATGACGCCAAGCCCGTAGCCACAGTAGAAGCCGTGCTCGGTATCGCCATTATGCCCATCATAGCGCCAGACGGGCGTCTTCATCGCGGCAAGGCTGCTTGGCGACAGGAAATTCGCCGGCGCGCCCGACAGGACACGACCGAGGCGGGCGAGATCGGGCATCGATATCCGCAGGCCCCCCTGCGGCGAGAAAAACGCCCCATTGCGCGCCAGGCGATAGCTAGTCAGGTCGCAACGCCCGTCGCTTGCGGGCGTGCCGGGGCAGGCGGGGCGAACCCCGCCGAGATCGTCACGCGCGATCGTCCCGTCGGCGCGATACAGCACGACGGCGCGGCTGATGGCGCCTTCCGAACAGGTGGTCCAGTTGAAGCAGGCGTCGAGCCGGAGCGGTGTGAACATGAGCCGCTCCATCAGGATGTCGAAGCGCTCCTTGCTCGCACCTTCCATCACCGCTGCCACGATCGGGAAATTGAGATTGGCATAGGCAAAATAGACGCCCGCCCGGGCGTTGGCGGCCCAGGCCCCGGGCTTTTGCAGCCAGCTTTGCAGATCGGCGTCGAGCGGCAGCGCGTAATCCGCGCCGTCGCGCACGCCGGCGGTGTGCGACAACAGGTTTCGAAGCGTGATCGGCACATCGGGAAAGGCCGGATTGCGGAGTTGCCAGCCGAGATAATCAGACACGTCGCGATCGAGCGAGACCATTCCCTGATCGACCATCCGCATGACGCCGATGGCGGTCGCGAGCTTCGATATCGAGGCGATCCGCACCGGGCTGTCGAGCCGGACGCGCCGCGCCGTTGCTCGGTCGGCCAGCCCCGATACCGTGACGGGGGCAAGTCGCCGCTCACCGAAATCGACCCGCACCGATGCCGGTGTCGCCGATGCAGCAGCGAGGGCGAAAAGGAGGGCGATCGGCACCATCACGCCAGCGTGCCGGGAAGCGCCGCTTGGTGCAACTACCAGCTTTTGCGGGGTTGCGGCGGCGGGGCCGCTGTGACATTCGCCCGCCGATGGTTTGGCGTCTCGCGCGATTGGCCGGCAAGGCGCTGTTGTGGCTGGTCATCGGGCTCTGCCTGGCGATCACGATCGTGCCGCATTTTCTCGACGCGGTTTATTATCACGGGGCGCCAGGCGCTCATTTCGACGGGCAGCGTTTTGCCAATCCCGACGGCGAAGATACGATCTCGGCTCCTGCGGGCAGCAATCGCGGCAATTTCCTGATGCGCTATTTGTGGGGGGAAGGGCGCCCGGCCTGGCCTGATCATGTGGCGATCGATCCCCGCCAACCGCCGCCGCGCGTCGAGGGCGAGGCCATGGTCGCGACCTGGGTTGGACATGCCAGCGTCTTGGTGCAGACGCAGGGCATCAACATCCTGACCGATCCGGTGTGGAGCGACAGGGCGGGGCCGCTTGGCATCGGCCCGGCCCGCGTTGCGCCGCCTGGCATTGCATTTGACAGGCTGCCCAGGATCGATGTCGTTCTGGTGAGCCACGATCATTATGATCATATGGATCTGGCGACGCTGAAGCGACTCTGGGCCCGCGATCATCCGCTGATCGTGACGAGCCTGGGCAACGACGCGGTGATCGGCCAGGTCGGCGTGCCATCGCGCGCGCTCGATTGGGGCGGGCGGATCGCGATCAAGCCGGGGGTCGAGGTGATCGTCACCCGCAATCATCACTGGGGTAGCCGCTGGTTCAGCGATCGCAATCGCGCCTTGTGGTCGAGTTTTGTCGTGCGCGTGCCTGGCGGCAATCTGTTCTTTGCCGGCGATACCGGCGCCGGCGATTTGCGCTGGCCGGGCGAGGCCGCCGCTTATGGTCCGGTGCGGCTGGCGCTGATCCCGATCGGCGCCTTCCGCTTCGTCGCCGGGCAGATGAGCGTTGACAGCCATATCGGTCCGGTCGATGCAGTCGAGGTCGCGCGTCGGCTTGGCGCTGCCCGGGCGATCGGGGTGCACTGGGGCACCTTTCGGCTGAGCAGCGAAGCGTACGATACGCCGCCGCGATTGCTGGCGGCGGCAATGCGCTGCACTGGCCAGGGCGGGCGCTTCGATACGGTACCGATCGGCGTGCCGGAATCGATCGCGCGCTATGCGGCCCCCACTGGCGCCGCGCCGATGCCGCGCGCACGCCTGCTCCAGTGTCTCGATACGCCGCAGAGCCGCGCCTTGCGCTGACCTGACCCAAATTGGGGATCGGGCGACGTCGCATTGGCCTTGGGTCGTTGCGCTGCCGATGCTAGTGCAGGGTTGCGCTGGGGGGCGAGAATGGCCGAGTTCGAATTACATCACGCATATCAAACATCGCTCGACCGTGCCGGTCTGGCGATCGGTTTTGGCGGTCTGATTGGTGCTGCCTTGAGCGTTGTGTTGACGATTGCCGGCGGGCATTCAGGCGCGCTCGGGGTGTTTGCGGCGATCGTGCTTGGCTGGTTGTTCTCGGTGCTCGCAATCACCGCCGTCGCTGCCCCGATATGGCTCGTGCTCCACACCAGCGGCCGGCGCGGCCCCGGCCACGCTGCCTTGGTGGGCGGCGTGACCGGGTTTGTGCTGCTGCTGTTCAGCCAAACCTATGGCTTCGGTCTTTTTGATGCGCCGCCAAGCGACATGCGCACGCTGCTGTTCCGCTGGCTCAGCGCCGCCTTGTTGAGCCTGTTGTTTGCCGGGCTGACCGCTGTCACCGGCTATGCGATGTGGCGGGTAGCCTATCGCCGAGGCCGGTGAGCGGCGTTCAGGCCGCCGGGCCAGTGCGGAAAGCGCAGAGCTTGTTGCCGTCCAGATCTCGGAAATAGGCGCCGTAAAAGGCCTGTGGCCCTTCCTCTCCGCGAACGCCCGGAGGCCCCTCGCAGCTGCCGCCCAGTTCCATCGCCTTGGCATAAAGCGCGTCCACCTTGGCGCGTTCATCGAGCACGAGCGCGATCATGTTGCCGTTGCCCGGGGTCGCCGGCTGCTTGTCATAAGGCGTGGTGACGCAGAGTGCCGCCTGGCCCCACGCCGTGCCGTACATCGTAAAATCACCGAACTGCATCATCTGCTTGGCTCCCAGCGTGCCGAGCAGAGCATCGTAGAAACCCCGCGCCCGCTTGATATCGTTGGTGCCGACCGTTGCATAACCAATCATCGCGAATCCCTCCCGCTTTGTGCTGGCTGATCATATCAACGGAACATAACAGGTACAATAGCCGTCAGACTGTTATTGTGTTGCCATCGATTCATCCCATATCTGCAGACCATGGCAATTCAGATTCGCACCAGCCTCGACGAGCCCGAAACCGGGCAGAGCTTTGTTCCGCATCGGCCCGAGCGGCCCCCCAAGGCGGAAGGCGGCAGGGCGTTCGTCATCGAATCGGAATATGTCCCTGCAGGCGATCAGCCGACCGCAATCGCCGAGCTCGTCGACCAGACGCGAGGGGGCGAGCGCGATCAGGTGCTGCTTGGGGTGACTGGATCGGGCAAGACCTTCACGATGGCCAAGGTGATCGAGGCGGTGCAGCGACCCGCGCTGATCCTTGCGCCTAACAAGATTCTGGCAGCGCAGCTTTACGGCGAGATGAAGTCTTTCTTTCCCAACAATGCAGTCGAATATTTCGTCAGCTATTATGACTATTACCAGCCCGAGGCCTATGTGCCGCGGTCAGACACGTTTATCGAGAAGGAAAGCTCGGTAAACGAAGCGATTGATCGGATGCGGCATTCAGCGACCCGCGCGCTGCTCGAACGCGATGACGTGATCATCGTTGCGTCGGTATCCTGCCTTTACGGCATTGGCTCGGTTGAAACCTATTCGGCGATGATCTTCGACCTCAAAAAAGGCCAGGTCGTCGATCAGCGCGAGATCGTCCGCAAGCTGGTGGCGCTGCAGTACAAGCGCAACGATGCGGCCTTTCAGCGCGGCAATTTCCGCGTGAAGGGGGATAATCTCGAAATCTTCCCATCGCATTATGAGGACACCGCCTGGCGCGTGAGTTTCTTCGGCGATGACATCGAGGAGATCGTCGAGTTCGATCCGCTGACCGGCAAGAAGGTGGCGAGCCTCGACTATGTCCGCGTCTATGCCAACAGCCATTATGTGACGCCGGGACCGACGCTGAAACAGGCGATGGAGGCGATCAAGTTCGAGCTCGCCGAGCGGCTGAAGGAACTCGTCGGCGAAGGCAAGCTGCTCGAGGCGCAGCGGCTTGAACAGCGCACCCAGTTCGATCTTGAGATGATCGCCGCGACGGGCAGCTGTGCGGGCATCGAGAATTATTCGCGCTTCCTGACGGGGCGGATGCCGGGCGAGCCGCCGCCCACCTTGTTCGAATATCTGCCCGATAACGCGCTGCTGTTTGTCGATGAAAGCCATGTCACGATTGGCCAGATCAACGGCATGTCGCGCGGCGATCACCGGCGCAAACTGACGCTTGCCGAATATGGCTTCCGCTTGCCGAGTGCAATCGACAACCGCCCGCTGCGCTTCAACGAGTGGGAGGCGATGCGCCCGCAGACCACCTATGTTTCCGCGACGCCGGGCAGTTGGGAAATGGAGCAAACGGGCGGCGTGTTTGCCGAGCAGGTGATCCGCCCGACGGGCCTCATCGATCCGCCGATCGAGATCAAGCCGGTGGAAGAGCAGGTGCAGGACCTGATCGTCGAGGCCAAGAAGACCGCCGAGGCGGGCTATCGCACGCTGGTGACGACGCTGACCAAGCGGATGGCCGAGGATTTGACCGAATATATGCACGAGGCCGGGCTCAGGGTCCGCTATATGCATTCGGATGTCGAGACGCTTGAGCGGATCGAGTTGATCCGAGATTTGCGGCTTGGCGTCTACGATGTGCTCGTCGGCATCAATCTGTTGCGCGAGGGGCTCGATATTCCCGAATGCGGGCTGGTGGCTATCCTGGATGCCGACAAGGAAGGGTTCCTGCGATCTGAAACGTCGCTGATCCAGACGATCGGTCGCGCTGCGCGCAACGTCGACGGGCGCGTGATCCTCTACGCCGATCGCATCACCGGCTCGATGGAGCGGGCGATGAACGAGACCGGGCGGCGGCGCGAAAAGCAGCTGGCGTATAACGAAGCGCACGGCATTACCCCCACCACGATCCGCCGCAACATCGGCGATATCATCAAGGACGTGTCGAACCGCGATCAGGTGACGATCGAGATCGATGCCGATGGTTCGGGGGATCGGCCGCATATGGTTGGCCATAATCTGCGCAGCCACATCGAGGATCTGGAGAAACAGATGCGCGCCGCAGCCGCCGATCTGGAGTTCGAGACGGCTGGGCGCCTGCGCGACGAAATCCGGTCGCTTGAGGCGGAAGAACTCGGCCTGCCCGACGATCAGAGCAAAGCGCCGATGATGGGCCGCAGCAACGAGGGCAAACCCGGCACGCGCAAGACGCGCTACGGCAAGAGCCAGAAGATGCGCGCGGGGATGGCGGGGAGTTCGCGGCGGGGGCGGTGATCTCCTAGCATAATAGTGACGGCGGTAACGCGCCGCATATCAACCGATACCTTTGTTCGATTATTGACCGAGACGATCGGAGCGAAGGGCAATGCAATGATCCGCAACTTCAAAGATCACGAGGCCCAACGCATATGGCGGGGCGAGCGAAGCCGGAAGCTGCCATTTGACATCCAGTAGATCGCGCGACGCAAATTGCGGCAGTTGGATAGCACAGATCGGCTCGACGAACTGGCTATCCCGCGCGGCAATAGACTGGAGCAGTTGAAGGGCATGATGCGTTTGCGATATAGCATCCGGATCAACGACCAGTGGCGGATAACCTTCTGCTGGTCGAACGGAGGCGCAGACGATGTCCGGATCGAGGACTACCACCGTGGGTGACGATCGGTTGGACAATGTCCATCCCGGTGACATTTTGCGCGAAGATTTTCTGATCGGGAGCGAAATCCCGATCGAGGAAGTTGCAGCGAGCTCGGGAATTGATGCAGCGCGGCTTGCCGCTGTGATCGAATCGAAACTCAACGTCGATGCATCAATCGATGCCCGGATGAGCCGATATTTCGGGATGAGCGAAGGTTTTTTCCTCCGCCTCCAGACTAGTTACGACTTGGAAGAAGT
>JBBQAG010000009.1:0-47491 GCA_038315875.1 Sphingomonadales bacterium
TCCTTTGGTGCGCTTCGGCGATGACAGGCTTGCCTGGCTGGAGGGCGTACGGCTGCTCGATCGCGCTATGCGCGGGCCGCGACCGGCATCGGGGCTCGATGGCATCGACAGCTATCTTGCTAGTGGCGATGTACGCGAACGCCTGTTGCGCCGTCCAGCGGCGGCGTGCTGGGCGCAAGCGAGGGCGCTGCTAGCGCCGATAGCGACTGTGTTCGACGCTGGCGCGCAGCCGCTCGACGCGCTTGTCGCGGCGGTTCGTGAGACCGCGCAAACGCTCTGCGGCGATGCCCTGTGGAGCGGGCCAGCGGGGCGAGCGGCGGCCGAACTGCTCGCCGATATCGAAGCCGAGGCTGGGGCTGGGCCAGCGCTGGTCGATCCGGCAAGTCTGGCAGCACTGCTCCGCGCGCTAATGGACGAGGTCGCCGTGCGCCCTACACAGGGCGGGCATCCGCGGCTGGCCATTTACGGCCTGATCGAGGCGCGGCTGCAAAGCGCCGATCTGATGATCCTCGGCGGGCTCAACGAGGGCGTCTGGCCAGCGCAACCAGCGCCCGATCCCTGGCTCGCACCGCGTATCCGGATCGAGCTTGGCCTGCCGGCGCTCGATCGCCGCGTGGGCATCGCTGCGCATGATCTGGCGGGGCTGCTCGGCGCGCCTGAAGTGTTGGTGACCCGCGCGCGTCGCGATGCGCGCTCGCCGGCTATCCCCTCGCGCTTCTGGTTGCGGCTGGAGGCGATGTCGGGGGGGCTCGACCGGGCAATCGCGTTCGAAGGCTGGGCGCGCGCCATCGACAACCCTGCTGTCCAAGAGCCCGCTGACAGGCCTGCGCCCGAGCCGCCGCCAGCGCTGCGTCCCCGCCAGATTTCGGTGACCGAGGTCGATCGATTGAAAGCGGACCCCTACGCCTTTTACGCACGCCGCGTGCTTGGCCTGATGCCGCTCGATCCTGTCGATGCCGATCCAAGCCCGGCCTGGCGCGGTACGGCAGTGCACGCGATCCTCGAGGCATGGGCGGTCGAGGACAATTGCGATCCCGAACGATTACGCGCGCGGGCAATCGCGATGCTGCGCGATGAACGCACCCACCCAATGATGCGGGCGCTATGGCAACCGCGCTTGCTCGAGGCGATCGACTGGATTGCGCAAGAAATGGCGGCGCAGGCCGATAAGGGACGCAGCGTGATTGGTGCCGAGCGTTCGGGTGCGATTACGATTGCCGGGGTGGAGCTACGCGGCAAGGCAGACCGGATCGATCGGCTTGCCGACGGCGGGCTGGGGATCGTCGATTACAAGACGGGCAAGGCGCCATCGGCATCGGCGGTCCGCGCCGGCTACAGCCTGCAGCTTGGCTTGCTGGGACTGATCGCTGAACGCGGTGGCTATGCCGATATCGCAGGGGAGGCTCGCGCCTTCGAATATTGGTCGCTTGCGCGGTCGGGGGATGGGTTCGGCAAGATCAGCACGCCGGTCGATCCAGAGGGCAAGCGAGAGCGTATCCCGACTGCCGATTTCACCGACGTTGCCGCAGCCAATTTCACCGATGCCGCCCAGCAATGGCTGACCGGAGACGCGCCCTTCACCGCCAAGCTCGCGCCCGATTACGCGCCTTTTGCCGATTATGATCAATTGATGCGGCGCGACGAATGGTATGGCCGTGATTAAGGGCCACCAAAGCGCGCTCCCCAAATTGCTGGGCAATCAGGCGCTGGCCAGTGCGCCCGATGCGCATGTGTGGCTCTCCGCTTCTGCAGGCACGGGAAAGACCCAGGTGCTCGCAGCGCGCGTTTTCCGGCTGTTGTTGCGCGGTACCGATCCGGCGGCAATCCTGTGCCTGACCTTCACCAAGGCGGGTGCCGCCGAGATGGCAGGGCGGATTACGCGGCGGTTGGCGGCCTGGGTGCGGATGAAGGACGCCGATCTCGCCGCCGATCTGATCGCGCTTGGCGAGCAGCCGACGCCGATATTGCGCGCACGGGCGCGCACGCTGTTCGCAAAATTGCTCGACGCGCCGGGCGGTGGCATCCGCATCCAGACGATCCATGGCTTCTCCCAAGGGCTGCTTGCCGCCTTCCCCGTCGAGGCGGGGCTTTCGCCGGGGTTCCGCCCAATCGAACCGCGCGAGGAAGCGGTGTTGCTGCGCGAGACGCTGGCCGCGTTGCTCGTCGATGCCGAGCGTGACGGGCGAGCCGGGTTGATCGATACGCTGGCGGCACTCAGCCTTCGCCTGGGGGAGGGCGGCGCAGAGGATTTCCTGCATGCCTGCGCGCGGGCACCTGCGGCAATGGCGGCGCTGCCAAGCGGAATCGCGCCGTTCATCCGCCGGGCGCTCGATCTCCCGAGCGGTCCGATCGACGAGGTGATCGCCGCGGCTTGCACCGACGAAATGTTCGACGTTGCCGCCGTGCGCCGGATCGCCGATGCCAATCGCGCCTGGGGGACGATGACCGGCGGCAACCAGGCCGATGTCGCCGAATGCTGGATCGAGACAACGCCTGACGATCGGGCAGCGATGCTTGGCGACCTGAAGCTGGTTGTCTTCACGCAAGCCGGCGAGCCGCGCAAATATCAAAAGAAGTTGATCGATGCCGACTTTGACTATGCTGAAATTGCCCAGGCGGTTGGCGAACGCTGTGTCGAATTGATCGGCATTGTCGAGCGTGCGGCTTACGGCGATTTGCTCGCAGCGGCGCTCGATGCCGGACGCGCCTATGCCGATGCTTATGTCCGCGCCAAGCGGCGCATCGGCGCGGTCGATTTCGACGACCTCATCCGCCGTGTCGTCGATCTGCTCGATCAACCGGGAATCGGTGACTGGGTCCGCTACAAGCTGGATCAGACCACGGAGCACATCCTGATTGACGAGGCGCAGGACACCAATCTGCGCCAGTGGCAGATCATCGAGGCGCTGGCGGCGGAATTTTTCACCGGGCTGGGCGCTCATGGCGATCGAACCCGGACGCTGTTCGTGGTCGGCGATTATAAACAGGCGATCTTCGGCTTCCAAGGGACCGATCCGCTTTATTTTGCCGCTGCCGAACGCCGTTTTCACGGCAGGGCCGGCGAGGCCGTTGATGCGTTTGGCGAAGAGGGAACGCCATTCAACCGCCTGTCGCTCACCCACAGTTTCCGTTCGACCCGGCCGATCCTGGAATTTGTCGATGCAGCGATCGGGGCGATCGAGGCGCCGGGCTTGGGCATGGTGGATGAAATTGCCGCGCACGCCAGCGAGGTGAAGGGGCCGGGGACCGTGACGCTCTGGCCACCGGTGATCGCTGGCGGCAGCGACGCCGATGAAGAGGATTGGATCGACGACGCGACGCGCGAACTTGCGCGCCGGATCGCCCGGCAGCTGAAGGCGTGGCTCGATCCGGCCAACCCGTTGATGCTCGGCAGTAAGGGCAGGGCGCTGCGACCCGAGGATGTGATGATCCTGGTCAAGCGGCGCGGCGAGCTCGCCTCGCTGATCGTCGCGCGGCTCTATGCCGAAGGTGTGCCCGTCGCTGGTGTCGATCGGCTGCGGCTCAATGCACCGCTGGCAGTACAGGATCTGTTGGCGGCAATCCGATTCGCGCTCCAGCCTGACGACGATCTGTCGCTGGCCAGCCTGCTCGTGTCGCCACTGATGGGCTGGTCGCAGGACGAGCTGATGCACGCTGCAGCACCGCGCGGTCCCGGAAGCCTGTGGCGGCATTTGCGGGCAACCCAAGCCGACGATCGCCTGCGCCCGCTCTACGACCTGCTCGCCCGCGCCGATATCGCGACGCCTTATCGCCTGCTTGAGGAAATGCTGTCGGGGTCACTCGATGGCCGCCGCAAGCTGATCCGGCGGCTTGGGCAGGAGGCGCGCGATCCGATCGAGGAATTGCTCAGCGCTGCGCTCGATTTCGAAACGCTGGCGACGCCCTCGCTCCAGGCCTTTCTCGACTGGTTCGATCGCGGCGATGTCGAGATCGTGCGCGATCCATCGGCGCCGCTCGATGCGGTTAGGGTGATGACGGCGCATGGCGCAAAGGGGCTTCAGGCGCCACTGGTGATCCTGGCCGATGCAACGGTCGATCCCGGCCTTGCCCCGCGATCGATTCTGAAATGGGCGCCCGACGACATGACCGAAGGCTTCCCGGTTTTTCGTCCACGTGCCCGCGAGCGTGGCGGGCCGCTCGCCGCCCTGATCGACAATGCGCAACGTCGCGAGCTCGAGGAACATTGGCGGCTTTTCTACGTGGCTGCGACGCGCGCGGAGGAACAGCTTGTGATCGCCGGCGCGCTTGGCCCTCGAGCGCAGGGCGTGGCGCCCGCGAACAGCTGGTATGCGGCCGCCGACCGCGCCCTTGGCGTGCTCAACGCCGACTCGGATGAGGTAGGCAAAGTGTTTCGCGGGGTCGCGCCTGTCGCGCCGATCGCCGGTACGGCGCAGCTGGACGGACCAAACGCGCCTTTTGGCGATTTGCCGGCGTGGGCGCGGGCGCTCGCTCCCGTCGATGCCCGCCCGCCGCGGCCGCTCGCTCCCTCGTCGCTGGGCGAAGACAGCGTTGCCGATCCGCCGCCGACGCCCGAGCTGCGCGCTGCGGCTGAGCGTGGTCGACTGATCCACGCTCTCTTCGAGCGTCTTCCCGCTGTGTCGGGCGACCGGGCGATCGTTGCTGATCGGTGGCTGGCGACCGCTGGCGGCGTTGCCGATTCAGCGGCCCGACAGGAGATCATAGCCAGCGTGCTGCGTGTCCTTGATGATCCAGTGCATGCTGCGTTGTTCGGTACCAATGCCCTTGCCGAGGCGCCGGTCGCGGCGGTCGTGGAGGGCGGCATTGTCGTATCGGGCACGATCGATCGGCTGCTGGTTACCGAAACCGAAATCCGCGTCGTCGATTTCAAGACTGGCAGGCGCGCGCCCGCCTCTTTGGCGGCCGTTCCCGCCTATCACCTACGGCAGATGGCTGCCTATGCAGCGGCGCTGGCGGTGATCTTTCCCAGGCGGCGGATCACGGCTTCGCTGCTGTACACTGCCGGCCCGGTGCTGTTCGATCTGACCGACGACCTGCTCAGTGCGCACAAGCCGCGCTATGGTGCCCCTGAACAAAGCTTGTCCGGGGTGGCTTGAGACCCCGTCGTCTCCCGCCTACCTTAGCGGCATAGGAGATAGACCATGGCGACCATCGCAGTTACCGATTCGAGCTTCGACACCGACGTCCTCAATGCCGACAAGCCCGTCCTTGTCGATTTCTGGGCAGAATGGTGCGGCCCGTGCAAGGTGATCGGACCGAGCCTCGAGGAGATCTCGGAAGAACTCGCCGATCAGGTGACAATCACCAAGGCCAATCTCGATGATGCACCCGAGGCAGCGACGCGCTTCGGTATTCGCACCATTCCCAACCTTGTGCTGTTCAAGGGCGGCGAGGAAGTTGCACGGTTCAGCCGCGCTGCGCCAAAAAGCCAGCTCAAGGCATGGCTTGAGGGCGCGCTATCCGCGCCCAATCGTCAGCGCGCCTAACCGGGCCAATCATGCAGATGGCGCTGGTCAGCCGACCGGCGCCATCGGCTATTTCGGCTTCCCATAGGTCGCCTCATAATCGGCGATAGATTTTTCATAGGCGTCGCGCGCGCGTTTGGCAGCCGCGACCTCGACATCATTCTGCGCCTTGCGGGCTTCATAGTCTTGCTGTGATGCCTGGTATCGCGCCTGATCCTGCGCGGCAGCTTCTTTTTCCGCTGCGGCTTTGGCGTTGAAGGCGCGACTGCGTTCGGCCTGTTCGCGGTTCAGCGCATCGGTACTCGCGCGCTCCGCCGCCGCTCGCGTTGTTGCCTCGGCTGCGGCCTTGTCGCGCGCGATCTGGGTCGGTGTAGGGGAGCCAGTCATCGATGGCGAGACCGTGCCCGCCCATTGTTCTGCAGGGATTGCGTCGAGACAGGGCGAGGTGCGTGAATCAACCAGAATCAGCTTGAGCACCTGGGCCATTTTTACCCCGTAGGCATTTGCCTCGGCGGGATTGGATACGCTGCGTTTCTGCGCTGCTGCGGCGCATGCGGTCCAGGTTTGCACATTTTCGGGATCAGACCGCGCCAGGGCCTCGTAGCGACGCGCCGCAATCCCGTAGGTATCGGCAGGAGAGGGCTCCGGAATCGAAGGAGGGATCGATGTCGTCCTGATCGGCGGGGGACCAATGTCCTGCTTGATCGGGGGTGGCGCGCCGCCGATACGCTTCAGCACCGTCGGCACGTTGTTTGGCCGATCGGGTTTGAACGCTTCGATGGTCTGATCGTCGACGACGCGGATGCCGTAGACGGTATCGGTGTTGGGGTTATAAACCTGATAGGTGCCATCCGGTTTCAGCTGATAGACCGAGCGCTTGTTCGGCTCGATCACGACGATCGAATCGCCTTCGCGCTCGATGGTGATCGAGTAGCTGCCGCCGTCGATCACATAAGTACCGTCGCTGATCCCGCCGCGCTGGGCCATCGCGGGCACGCTCGTGAGCAAAAACGTCAAACCGGCCGCAGCCGCGAAAAGCCTAAGTCGAAAGCGTTTCAGTTCCCGCATGGCACCCTTTTTCCCCTCAGCTGCGATAATCGGCGTTGATCGAGATATAGCCATGCGTCAGGTCGCAGGTCCACACCGTCGCGCGGCCTTCGCCAATGCCGAGATCAACGCCGATATCGATCTCCTGTCCCTTTAGATGCGCTACAACCGGTGCTTCGTCATAGCCTTCCACGGCCAACCCCTGATGCGCGACCTGGGTGTCTCCGAAGCGAATTGAAAGCCGATCACGGTCAGCTGGCTCGCCTGCCTTGCCGACCGCCATCACGACGCGGCCCCACTTGGCGTCTTCTCCGGCGATTGCGGTCTTCACCAGCGGTGAATTGGCGATCGAAAGGCCGATCCGCCGCGCGCTGGCGTCGCTTTCAGCACCAGACACGTCAATCGTGATGAACTTTGACGCGCCTTCGCCATCGCGCACGACGAGATGCGCAAGCTGGAGACAAAGATCTTCAAGCGCTGCACTAAAGGCATCTGCCCCGGCATCGCCCGCAGCGGTAATTGACGAATTTCCGGCCTTGCCAGTTGCGAACGCAAGCACGGTGTCGCTGGTCGAGGTGTCGCTGTCGACGGTGATGCACGAAAAGCTGCGCTGGTTGGCGACCGAAAGCGCCGATTGGAGGAAGGCGGGGTCGACCGCGGCATCGGTGAAGATGAAGCCCAGCATCGTCGCCATATCGGGCGCGATCATGCCCGATCCCTTGATGATGCCACACAAGGTGATGGTCCGGCCGTCGACGATGGCGGTCGTCATTGCCCCTTTGGGGAAGGTATCGGTCGTGCCGATCGTGTTCGCCGCATCCTCCCACCCGCACGCGGGCGAAGCAAACGCGGCGTCGAGCCCGGCTTCTGCCTTTGGCACGGGCAGGGCGGTGCCGATCACTCCGGTCGAGGCAACGAAAACGTCCGACGGCTGGCACCCCAGGTGCCCGGAAACGCGTGCCGCGATCGCCTCTACAGCCACCCGCCCGCGGTGGCCGGTGAAGGCATTGGCATTGCCAGCGTTCACGACGAGCGCACGCGCTTGCCCAAGCACCAGCGCTGCCCGGCACCATTCGACCTCGGGCGAGGGACAGCGGCTCTGCGTCGTCACGCCGGCAACGTGCGTACCCTCGTCAAATATCGCCAGCGTGAGGTCGCAACGCCCCCAGTCCTTATAGCCCGCACGCGCCACGCGAAGCGTGACCCCTGCGACATCGGGGAGCTCGGGAAACCGGGCGAGGGCAAGCGGGGAACGGGCGGATGACATCGGCGGCATCTCTGGTTAGGAACGGGGGGCTGCGGGCAATGAAGACGGGGTGTTAGAGTGACGGCGTTCGAACGCAAGACACGAATCATGGTGCTGGGCATCGCGACGACAATGTCGGTCATCGCCTTGCCGGATGCGCTTGCGGTAACGCGGCACAAGCCATCATCCACCATTGGAAAGCGTCCTCCGGCCATACCGAAAGCCGCTACTCCCAAAGCGAGCCCAGTGGCCATCGTCGCGCCGCCCCAGGCAAAGCCGATCGGCAAGCCCGGCGATTGGTTCCCGCTCGATTCCTATCCGTCTTCCGCGCGGGCATTGGGGCAGGAGGGACGCACCGCCTTTGCACTCGATATCGATGCACGCGGGCGGATCACCGCCTGCCATATCATGGCGACAAGCGGCTCGGACTTGCTCGATTCGACCACGTGCAGCCAGCTGATCGCGAATGGCCGCTTCGAGCCGGCGCATGATGTGAGCGGCAAGCCTGTCGCGGGCCAATGGCGTTCGGCGATGCGCTGGCAGCTTCAAGTGGGTGCCTCAAGCGAGCCAGAACAGTGATTTGCGGCGTCGGCGGAGCGCGCGTGCTCCAGCATTGTCACATTTGAATTGGACGCAGGCCACATCAATCCCTATGTCGCTGCCGCAATGATAATGGACGCCGCTTGAACATTCTGCTGCTTCTTTCCGCACTTTTGAGTGCGTGCACGGGCGTGCTTGCTGGTGGCGCGCCGGTAATATCACGTCCCGTTCTCAGCAGGGCAATTGCACCGGCAGCGGTCGTGCGTGGTATAGCGCCCGTCGTGGCCTCGCGGCCTGTGCAGCCAATCGCCGGCCTGATCCTCGTCTCGCGGGCACCTGTTGCCTATCAATTGGCTCTTACGGCATCAGCGCCGATCTACGCGAGCCGCTTGCGCGAGTAGCGCCGCGTCGTCGTTCCCCCGCCGTGGCGACCACCGCCGCGCAAGCTCTCTCGCTGGCTCCCGTCTGATATGGCGGATGTTGCGCCGGCCATTACACGAACAGGAATTCAACATGCTCGGCGGCCTTGCCAAGACCATTTTCGGATCGTCCAACGATCGCTACGTCAAATCACTCGGGGCGATCGTCCAGAAGATCAACGCGTTCGAGCCAACGCTGACGGCGATGAGCGACGAGACGCTTGCGGCGCAAACCAGCGTCTTCCGCGATCGGCTGGCGAATGGCGCCGCGCTCGACGATCTGCTGCCCGAAGCGTTTGCAACCGTGCGCGAGGCGGCGCGCCGCACGCTTGGCCAGCGGCATTATGACGTGCAGATGGTCGGCGGCATCGTTCTCCACCGGGGCGAGATCGCCGAAATGCGCACCGGCGAGGGCAAGACGCTTGTTGCCACGCTCGCCACCTACCTGAATGCCTTGCCTGGCACTGGTGTGCACGTGGTGACCGTCAACGATTACCTGGCGGCACGCGATGCCGACTGGATGGGCCAGGTCTATCGTTTCCTGGGAATGAGCGTCGGGGTGATCATCCCCAATCTCACCGATCAGCAGCGCCACGATGCCTATCATTCCGACATCACCTACGGCACCAACAACGAGTTCGGCTTCGATTATCTGCGCGACAACATGAAGTATGAACGCGAATCGATGGTGCAGCGCAAATTCAACTTCGCGATCGTCGACGAGGTCGATTCGATCCTGATCGATGAAGCCCGCACTCCGCTGATCATTTCGGGCCCGACCGATGACAAGACCGATCTGTATCTGCGCGTCGACGCAATCGTGAAGCAGCTCGTCAAGGAGGATTATGAGCTCGACGAGAAGCAGAAATCGATCATCCTGACCGAAAATGGCACCGAGCGCGCCGAGCGATTGCTCGAGGATGCCGGGTTGCTCGAAGGCAGCAACCTGTATGATTTCGAGAACACCCAGGTGGTGCACCACCTGAACCAGTCGTTGCGCGCCAATGTGATGTTCAAGCGCGATACCGATTACATCGTCAAGGATGACAAGGTGATCATCATCGATGAATTCACTGGCCGGATGATGGATGGCCGGCGCTGGTCGGATGGTCTTCATCAGGCGGTGGAAGCAAAGGAAGGCGTCAATATCGAGCCCGAGAACCAGACGATGGCATCGATCACCTTCCAGAATTATTTCCGCATGTATCCAAAGCTTTCGGGCATGACCGGTACGGCTGCGACCGAGGCGGCCGAATTTTTCGACATCTACAAGATGAACGTCGTCACGATTCCGACCAACGTCGAGGTCAAGCGCGTCGACGAAGAGGATGAATTCTACAAGAACACCCAGGACAAGTTTCAGGCGATCGCCAAGAAGATCAAGCATCATGCCGAGCTTGGCCAGCCGGTGTTGGTTGGCACCGTATCGATCGAAAAGTCCGAGCTACTCTCCGAATTCCTCGTCCAGGAAGGCGTGCCGCACGAGGTGTTGAATGCGCGCCAGCATGAGCGCGAGGCGCATATCGTTGCGCAGGCCGGCCGCAAGAGCGTGGTGACGATCGCCACCAACATGGCCGGTCGCGGCACCGATATCCAGCTGGGCGGCAATGTCGAATTCCGGGTCAACGACGAGCTTTCCGGGATGGCGGAAGGCGCCGATCGCGAGGCTGCGATTGCCAAGATCAAGGCCGAAGTCGCCACCGAAAAGGCCGAGGTGCTGGCCGCTGGTGGCTTGTTCGTGCTTGGCACCGAACGGCATGAGAGCCGGCGTATCGACAACCAGCTGCGCGGCCGCTCGGGTCGCCAGGGCGATCCAGGCCTCAGCCGCTTCTATTTGAGCCTGGACGACGATCTGCTGCGGATTTTTGGCCCAGAAACGATGTTCGCCAAGATGATGCGGTCCAACATCGCCGATGGCGAGGCGATCGGCTCGAAATGGCTGTCCAAAGCGATCGAGACCGCCCAGCGCAAGGTCGAGGCGCGCAATTACGATATCCGCAAGCAGGTCGTCGAATATGACGACGTGATGAACGATCAGCGCAAGGTGATCTACGAACAGCGCGCCGATATCATGGATTCGGATACCGTCGGTGATGTCGTCAGCGATATGCGTGCGGAGACAGTCAACACGATCGTCGGCGGGGCATGCCCGCCCAACAGCTATCCCGAGCAATGGGATGTCGAAGGGATGCGCACCCGTGTCAGTGAGATGCTGGGGATCGATCCCGATTTCGACTCCTGGCTCAAGGAAGAGTCTGTCGATCCCGAAATGGTCGAAAGCCGGGTGCTGAAAGCGGCCAATGCTGCCGTTGATGCAAAGGCGGCGACGCTTGAGCCAGACACCTGGACGCAGGTGGAAAAATCGATCCTGCTGCAAAATCTCGATCATCACTGGAAGGAGCATCTGTCGACGCTCGATGCACTCCGACAGGTCGTCCATCTGCGCGCCTATGCGCAAAAGACGCCCCTGAACGAATATAAACAGGAAGCCTTTGCGCTGTTCGAGCGCATGCTCGGCAATATCCGCGAAGATGTGACGCGCACCATCTCGCATTCGCAGTTTCAGCTTGATCAGGCGCCGGGCCTGCCCGATCTACCGTCATTCATCACGTCGCATTATGATCCGTTCACCGGCGAGGACGACAGCAACGATATCGACGCGCGCTCGCTCGGCTTGGTGACGACCCGGATTGCGCCGTTATCGATCCCGCGCCCGGATGGCGACGAATATGGAAGCGACCCGGCCAGCTGGGCGGGCAATGTCAGCCGCAACGCCCCTTGTCCGTGCGGATCGGGACAGAAATACAAATATTGCCATGGCGCGCTGTAATGGCGAATTGGAACCATTTCGGATCGTAATAGCACTGGTCGCTTGCTTGCCGATCTGATCTCTGAAACGCTGTCTTTCGGGAGTCATTTCGGGGGCCGGGTATATGTCGGCGTTTGCCAAGGCACGCTCTTTAGCGATCGCGTTGATGTTGATCGCGATCGATGGGCGCGCGTCTTCGCAACAAATCGCCATCCCGCCCAAGGCGATCGTGAAGCCCTTGCCAGATGACACCAAAACCCGCCCGGTCCAGCTCGCCAAGCTCGTTATCAAACTATCGCGCAATGAGCCCTTTGGCCGGTTCAAGGTGGGGCTGCTGTGCATCGGCGGCAGTGTGCTGCGCTGGCGTGGCGGTCGCTTTGGCATCGATAATGAAGAGTTCGATTCCGCGTTCAAGGATGAACTGAGCGGGCTTGGCTTCGATGTCGTTGGGCAGGCGCGCGATCTATTCGATGATGGCGGCGATGCACGGGCCGAATATTTGATCGGCGGCACGATCAGGTCGCTCCGGGTCGATGCCTGCTTGCCACATTATGGGCTGGGCGATTCGTCGACGGCAAAAGGGTCGGCCTGGCTTGAAGTCGAATGGCAAATCTACAACCGGCTCGATCGAAAAGTCGTCGGCAACGTTACGACGCGCACCGGGGATCAACAGAAAAAGGCGGAATGGGGCGGTGTCGAATCGATGGTGCTCGCCGCCTTTGCTGAAAATGTTCGCGCGCTGGCCGCGACAGGCTTGCTCCAGCGCTATCTGATCGGCGCCCCGGCGGACATGACGATCGCGCGGCGCCCCGGCACCAGCCTCAGCCCGCTAGCAGTTGCGCTGCCCAAATCAGGCGTCGGCAGTCTGACCGAGGCAGTCGGCGCAACGGTGCTGGTCCAATCTGGCAACGGCCACGGCAGCGGCTTCCTGATTTCCAGCGACGGCTATTTTCTGACGAATCATCACGTCGTTGGCGGTGCAGCCTATGTGAAACTGCGCTGGTCCGACGGGCTCGAAACGCTCGGTGAGGTCATCCGGTCCGATCGGGGCCGCGATGTGGCGCTTATCAAGGGCGATTCCCGGCACCGCGCGCCGATCAAGCTGCGCGGCGCCGCGCCCGGTGTCGGTGCAACAGTATTTGCGATCGGTGCGCCACTCGACAAGGCGTATCAAAATACCCTCACGCGCGGCATAATCTCGGCCAATCGGGTGATTGACGGCTATAGCTTCATCCAAAGCGATGTCTCGGTCTCGCCAGGCAATAGCGGCGGACCGCTGGTCGACGAAGCTGCGGCGCTGGTCGGCCTGACGGTAGCCAGCGTGCGCATTGCGGATGCGCCGCAGGGGGTGAACTTCTTCATTCCCGCGCAGGAAGCACTGGAGTTTCTGGCGATCAAGCCAGTCGCACCACCCAATCGCTAGGCAGCGGTTCAACAAGTGATCCGTCGATACTTGCCCAACGGTGCATCGTTGCTATAGACGCTCGCCGACCGGCGGTGTCCCAACAACATCCGGGCGGGCGTGGCGGAACTGGTAGACGCAGCAGGTTTAGGTCCTGCCATCGCAAGATGTGGGGGTTCGAGTCCCTTCGCCCGCACCAGTCGCCAAGACTCGTGGGTGTCCGGCGGACGGCCACGGCTTGGCGGCTCCCTAGCGAAGCGAAGGGGCTGTCGTGTGGCGGTTCCCGAGCGAAGCGACGGGATCGCTCAAAAAGAGAGATTGAAGAAGAACTATGCAGACTGTCGAGACGTTGAACGAAGGCCTCAAGCGCGCCTACACGCTCAAGATCACCGCCAAGGATATCGAGGCACGCGTCGATGCCGAGCTAAAGCGCGTGGCGCCCCAGATCCGGATGCCTGGTTTTCGCCCCGGCAAAGTGCCAACCAATCTTGTCCGCAAGATGCACGGCCCGGCAATGGCCCAGGAAGCACTCAACGGATCGATCCAGGACGGCATCCAGCAGTTGCTGGCCGAGAAACAGCTGCGCCCGGCGATGCAGCCTTCAGTATCGCTCGAAGGTGACTATGAGATGGGCCAGGACGCCGACATCAAGGTCGAGCTAGAAGTGCTTCCCGATGTGCCGGCCCCCGCAATCAATGCGTTGAAGCTCGAGCGCCTGACAGTGCCAGTGGCCGACGAGGCGATCGAGGCCCAGTTGCAACGCTTTGCCGGGCAGCAGAAGCGGTATGACGACGCCAAGAAGGGCCATAAGGCGGCTACCGGCGATCTCGTCGTGATGGATTTCCTCGGCAAGGTAGACGGCGTCGCCTTCGATGGCGGCACTGGCACCGACATGTCGGTCGAAATCGGCTCGGGCCAGCTGATCCCCGGTTTTGAGGATCAGATCATCGGCGTGAAGAAGGATCAGGAACTGACGATCAACGTTAACTTCCCCGACGATTACAATGCAGATCATCTGGCCGGAAAGGCCGCAACCTTCGATCTGGTGATCAAGGACGTTCGGGTCGCGCGCGAAGCGGCGATCGACGAGGAACTGGCGACGTCGCTCGGGCTTGAGAGCCTCGAGCAGCTGCGTGGTTTGCTCAAGGGGCAGATCGAGCAGGAGCTGAACGGCCTGACGCGCACGCACATGAAGCGCAAGCTGCTCGATCAGCTTGCAGAGGGCCATGATTTTCCCGTGCCGCCATCGATGGTCGAGGCCGAGTTCAATCAGATTTGGGCGCAGCTGGAGCATGAGGCGACCCACGAGGCTGATCCGGCTGCAGCGATGGCCGAGATGGAAAGCGAGCGCGACGATTACAGGTCGATAGCCGAGCGGCGCGTGCGCCTTGGCTTGCTGCTTTCCGAAATCGGTTCGGCCAACGGCGTAGAGGTCAGCCAGCAGGAAATGAACCGGCTGATTGCTCAGGCAGCCCAGCAATACAGCCCCGAAGAGCGCACCCGCTTCATCGAATATATCCGGCAGGAGCCGATGGCAGCTGCCCAGCTGCGCGCACCGCTTTATGAAGACAAGGTCGTCGACTGGCTGTTCGAAAAGGCCGAAATCACCGATCTGGAGGTCACGCGCGACGAGCTGGAAGCGGCGATCGAAAGCGAAGACGGCTTTGCCAGCGGCACGCATCATCATGATCACGATCATGATCACGAGGCGAAGCCAAAGGCCAAGAAGCCAGCCAAGAAGGCGGCGGAGCCCGTCGCAGCGGAAGCTGCTTCCGAGGTCGAAGCTGAGGCAAAGCCGGTGAAGAAGTCTGTCGCCAAGAAGAAGCCAGCCGAAGCCCAGGCACCTGAGGCTGAAGCGGAGGCCGAGGTCGCGACGCCGGCTGCGGACACAAAGGCTGCAGCGACGAAGCCTGCTGCAAAGAAGCCCGCCGCGAAGAAGCCGGCGGCCAAGAAGGCTGACGACTGATTAACCCGTTTGTGCGATGTCCGCTCTATCGGTGGGCAACGGCATGAACAGGAGCGGTTGAGTGACGCGAAGCGATGGCGCCCCACGGATTGCCGTGCTGCTGCCCTGTTATAACGAGGAAGCCGCGATCGTGCAGACGATCGCCGGCTTTCGGGCGGCACTGCCCGATGCAGCGATCTATGTGTACGACAATAACAGTCGTGACCGCACGATAGAGGTCGCGCGCGCTGCGGGCGCAACGGTGTGCAGCGAACGCCTGCAAGGCAAAGGCAACGTCGTCCGCCGCATGTTCGCCGACATCGATGCCGACATCTATGTGATGGCCGATGGCGACGCGACCTATGACGCGGCCTCGGCGCCGGCGCTGGTGGCGCGCCTGATTGACGAGCAACTCGACATGGTCGTTGGCTCGCGGGTGACGCAGGTCGAGGCGGCCTACCGCGCCGGTCATCAATTTGGCAACGCGATGCTCACTGGCATGCTGGCCCGGCTGTTCGGGCGCAGCTTCACAGACATTCTTACCGGTTACCGGGTGTTCTCGCGCCGTTTCGTGAAGAGCTTCCCGGTGCTGACGGGCGGCTTCGAGATCGAGACCGAGATCAGCGTTCATGCGCTGGAATTGAAGATGCCGGTGGCCGAGATCGCAACACCTTATTTTGCGCGGCCGGAAGGCTCGGTGTCGAAGCTCAATACTTACGGCGATGGCTTTCGTATCCTACGGACCATTGTGACCTTGTATCGCATCGAGCGACCAATGCTGTTCTTCGGGGCGATCGGCGCGCTGCTGCTGCTCGCCGCGATCGTCCTCGCCTGGCCGCTGGCGATTACTTATATGGATACCGGCCTCGTGCCGCGACTGCCGACAGCCGTGCTGGTGACGGGGCTCGTCATCCTCGCCGCGCTGTGCGGCTTTGCCGGGCTCATCCTCGATACCGTGGTGCGCGGCCGTCGCGAAGTGCGGCGGCTTGCCTATCTGTCTTTTCCAGCGCCAATGCGTGCGTGGAGCGGGGCGCTTAGCCGCCCTGGCACTGCAAGCGGCGGGGCAGGCGACAGGGCTTGAACTCCGCTTCGCCAAAGCCGATGTAGGCTGGCGAGGCAAAAGGATCCGAGAGCGACCATGCAAAATCCCTACGAAACCGGCAATTTCATCAATCCCGAAACCGGTGGCCTCGTGCCCATCGTTATCGAGCAATCAAACCGCGGCGAGCGCAGCTTCGACATTTATTCGCGGCTGCTGCGCGAGCGGATCATTTTCGTGACCGGGCAGGTCGAGGATCACATGGCCTCGGTGATCACCGCCCAGTTGCTGTTCCTTGAATCGGAAAATCCGAAAAAGGATATCTACATGTACATCAACTCGCCGGGCGGTGTCGTCACGGCGGGCATGGCGATCCATGATACGATGCAATATATTCGTCCCCGGGTCGGCACTTTCTGCATCGGGCAGGCCGCATCGATGGGCAGCTTCTTGCTGTCTGCCGGCGAACCGGGCCTGCGCGTCGCACTCACCAATGCCCGGATCATGATCCACCAGCCATCGGGCGGGGCCCAGGGCATGGCGACCGATATCGAGATCCAGGCCAAGGAAATTCTGCGGATTCGCCATAATCTTAACCAGCTCTACGCCAAGTACACTGGCCAGCCGCTCGATGCGATCGAACATGCGATGGACCGTGACAAGTTCCTGAGCGCCGACGAAGCAAAGACATTCGGGCTGATCGACGAAGTGATTGAAAAGCGGCCGATGCCGACCGAAGATGCATCGACCGTTGCCGCCTGAGGCACCCGGATAGTAACGCGATTTTGGTGATTGTACGATTGAAGCGGGGCGGTCTAGTATGATCGCCCCACGAGCGCGCATTTGGCGCGAAGGATGGACTGAATGACGAAGCTTAGCGGCGGCGATTCGAAGAGCACGCTCTACTGCTCGTTCTGCGGCAAATCGCAGCACGAGGTGAGGAAGCTCATCGCCGGGCCCACGGTGTTCATCTGCGATGAGTGCGTGGAGCTGTGCAATGATATCATCCGCGAGGAGACCAAATCGGCGCTCGTCAGCAAGAAGGACGGCGGCGTGCCGACGCCGCAGGAAATCTGTGACGTCCTCGATGATTATGTGATCGGCCAGAAGCGGGCAAAGCGCGTTCTCTCGGTCGCGGTGCACAATCACTATAAGCGCCTCAACCACGGCCAGAAGGGCGCCGATGTCGAGCTCGCCAAGTCGAACATCCTGCTCGTCGGGCCCACTGGCTGCGGCAAGACTTTGCTCGCACAAACGCTGGCGCGCATCCTCGACGTGCCTTTCACGATGGCCGACGCAACGACGCTGACCGAAGCGGGCTATGTCGGTGAGGATGTCGAAAATATCATTTTGAAATTGCTCCAGGCATCCGATTACAATGTCGAACGGGCACAGCGCGGCATCGTCTACATCGACGAGATCGACAAGATTTCGCGCAAGGCGGAAAACCCCTCGATCACCCGTGACGTGTCGGGCGAGGGCGTGCAGCAGGCGCTGCTCAAGTTGATGGAGGGCACGACCGCCTCGGTACCGCCCCAGGGGGGTCGCAAGCATCCGCAGCAGGAATTCCTGCAGGTCGACACGACCAACATCCTGTTCATCTGCGGCGGCGCGTTCAGCGGCCTCGAAAAGATCATTGGCGATCGCCTGCAAGGCAAGTCGATCGGCTTCGGCGCGTATGTGGCTGCATCCGAAGAACGCCGCACCGGCGAAGTGCTGAAATCCGTGGAGCCCGAGGATTTGCTCAAATTCGGGCTGATCCCGGAATTCGTCGGTCGTCTTCCCGTTATTGCGACGCTTGAGGATCTCGACGTGCCGGCGCTCGTCACGATCCTGACCGAGCCGAAGAATGCACTCGTAAAGCAGTATCAAAAGCTGTTCGATATGGAATCAGTGCAGCTCGACTTCACCGATGATGCGCTGGTGACGGTCGCCAAAAAGGCGATTGATCGCAAGACGGGCGCGCGTGGACTGCGTTCTATCCTCGAAGGCATCCTGCTCGACACGATGTTCGATCTGCCCGGGATGGACGGCGTCGACCAGGTGATGATCGACAAGGATGTGATCGAGGGCCGCAAGGAGCCAATCCGGGTCTATGCCAAGAAGGAAAAGACCGGCGGGGCGGCGTGATCTGCGTACGGGCGGGTTAAGTGATGCCGGCGGTCCAGGTCGTCGGCAGGGATCGGCGAGGGATCGTATCGGCGAGTCTCGCGCGCGCTTTCGCCGATGATCCCGCGATCTGCTACATTTGGCCCGATTCCGCTCTGCGGGAACGACGCCTACCGCGCTTCTTCAATCTGTTGTTCGATAGCGACGCTGCGCATGGGGTAAGACTATCGACTGCTGACGGCGCTGCAACGACGCTGTGGCGTGGGCCCGGCCATGCACATTCGACCACAGCCGAGATGCTCCGTGAAGCGTTGCCGATGCTCGCGATCGTCGGCCTCGCGCTTGGCCGAGCGACGGCGGTGAGTAATGCGATCCAAGCCAATCTGCCGCGGGCCCCATTCTGGTATCTCCACATTGCCGGCTGCGATCCTGCGCAACAGGGGCGAGGCCTTGGCCGGCTGGGGGTGCAATCCGGGCTGGATCGTTTCGCCGGCAGTGGCTTGCCGGCTTATCTTGAGACCGCGAACGAACAGAATATCGGGTTCTACCAGCAACTCGGCTTTGTCGTGAGCAGCGATTGGCGTGTCTCCGGCGGCGGCCCGAGTTTCTGGTCGATGCTCCGCACGGCTTGACGGCGGTGATTACAGCGTCGCCTCGATCGCACGGGCGGCCGCGTCGGGATTATCGGCCTGGGTGATCGGGCGACCAATGACGAGAATAGAAGCGCCGCCGTCAAGCGCCTGGCGCGGCGTGACGACGCGTTTTTGGTCGCCGGCGCTGCCATTTGCCGGGCGGACACCGGGCACCACGAAAAAACCCTTGGGCCATAGCTTGTGCGCTGCCGCCACTTCTTCGCCCGAACAGACGATGCCATCGACGCCCGACGCCATTGCCAGTTCGGTGAGCTTCAATACCTGATCATGGGCACTGCCGCTGACCCCGACCGACACCAGATCGCATTGATCCAGGCTGGTCAGCATCGTCACTGCCACCACTTTCGTCCCCGTCGGCGCGGCTGCCTTGGCGTCCTCCAGCATCGCCCGCCCGCCTGCGGCATGCACCGTCAGGATCGCCGGCTCCAATGGACGCAGTGACTGGATCGCCTTGGCGACGGTGTTGGGGATGTCGTGGAATTTCAGGTCCAGAAAGATCGGCAACCCGATCTCCGCCATCTCACGCACACCCTGACGACCGTTTGCCATGAAGAATTCGAGCCCGAGCTTTATCCCGCCAACATGATGGCGGACCTTTTCGGCCAACGCATGTGCCCGTGCCAAATCGGGCGTGTCGAGCGCAACGTAAAGCCGGTTGCTCACGAAACGCCCGGCGGCACGGCCATCGGCGAGGTTGCAAATGGCACCGGCTCGTCTTCGGCCAACATTGTCGGCATTGGTGCGCTGGTTGCGGCAAGACCGCGCAGATCGGCGAGGCCGCGCTCGGCGGTGGTCAGCTTTTGTCGAAGCCGCCATTTGACGGCATGGTGATAGAGCAGCGTCGGCAACAAACCGGCCAGAAACGTCAGAATGAGCAAAAGGGGCAGGTTAACCTCGGCGATCAACCCAGCCCAAAGCTTGATCGGCACCGTCGTCCAGTTGCCGATAGCAAACACTGCGCCGATCACGGCCAGCAGAAACCAGAAAAGCGTTTTGAGAAACTGCATCGCAGGTTGATCCTTGGCGTTGGTGCCGAGTGTAAGGGGTCTGCGCCGAATTGGCCAGCCTCAGCCGATTTCTGTCCTAAGCGAGGCGATCAAGCCGCCAATTTCCGCCAGCTTGGGCTCTTCCTCGTCAAGGATTGCAATGAACGCCGCGCGCTTGACCGCTGCAACGCGACCCGCCTTCATCCGCATGTTCGCAGGCAGCGTCGAGACGATGATGTCGATCAATCGCTCAGCGCCATGAAGGCGACCCCAGAGATAGTCGTTTTCGCGATAAGCACGGCTGAAAAAGGCACCGAAGCTGTTGAACTGGATGCCTTTCAACGTTGCCTCAGCACCGCCCGCGCGGATTGATCCGGCGTCGTCGGGGGCGATGCGATCGACCTTGATCGCGTCGAATTCGTCGAGACCTTCACCCTGCAACAATGGCAGTGTCGCGACGTCGAAATAGGGGAAGCCCAGATAGCTGAGCAGCATCGGCCGGCGGACGTCGCGCGATGCACGGCATAGCGCTTCGGCCAGACGTGTCTCGGTCTGATCGTCGAGCACCTTGAGGTTGAGCGATTCGCCAAATTTCTCGAGCAGCGGCCCGGCATCTTTGCGCAGCCCGCGCACATCCCTTTGCAGCGCCAAGTGCGTTTCAGTTCGCTTGACTTCGAGATAAGTCGCGAGCGACGCGTAGATCGCCTCACGCAAATCGGCGATATCGCCTTCCTCAAAATCGATTTCGATATCGGTTAGGCGCCGCGCCAGCAGCCGCAGCCGTCGGATACGAAAGCCAAGATCGAACGATCGCAAGAATGCGACGGTCGCCGGGTTGGTTCCGCCGCTGAAGGTCGGCCCCATGTCGTCCATGCCCTGCGCATGCACGGTGGAGGAGATCTGTCGGCGGATATGATCCCAGCGTCGCTGCCCCGGCTCGCCACCGATATGATGAAGCAGCTGCGTCATCTGCTCGATGATGCCTGCCAGCTTCAAATGCCCATAAGCGGCATAGCCATAGCCCGCCTTTGCTGCTGCCGATGCCTGGGCACGCCGCCGCCAGCCACCCAGCCTTGCAACGGTCGGGTGATCAAGGAACAGCGTATAGCCAAACAGTGCCTCGACCTGTTTTTCCACTTCGGGCCGTATGCCGGCGATGATCTCGCCCATCCGCTCGATCCGGCGCGAGCGATCGGCAATTGCTTCCAGATTATCGCGGATCGGCTGCTGTCGGGGTAGTTCGGACACCGCGCCGATGATCGTTTGGAAGAAGCCGGGAAGCTCGCGCCGCTTGCCTGCCAGAAACTTCCCGCTCGGATAAGGATCAATATAGACGAAACGGCGATCGACCTGCCGCCGTGCGGGCCGCTCGCGCAGCGCCTCGATCGCGGGCCGAAAAGGGGCGTTTGCAAGGACCGATCCGTCGATCAGGACCGCCTTGTCGGCGGCGCCGGCAGCATGCTGGCGCGGCAACATCCGGCGCAAAAAGTCCTCGCGCCCTGGCCAGGCGACCCCGCGCTCGCCAAGCACGATATCGAGCTCTCTCACCGTGAAGGGCGGGAACGCGCCGGGAAAGCTCGAGGTCGCCCGTGCGGCAAAGGCGAGTTCACCGGGGTGCGCGAGCGCTTCCACGGCCGTGCCATGATCGGTGAACGGGAAAATCAGCCGATGCTCGGTTTCCACAACTTCCGGCGGCGAGTTGAGGGCAAGGCGCTCCGGGTGGCCGGTAAAATCGGTTACCGTCACGAACAGATCGAGCGGCTGGCCGTCGGGGAGCAGCCTTGGCCCCTTTGGCGCCTTGGCCATCGCATCGAACGCATCGAGCACGAGATGGGTGAAGCGTTCGCCGCCAAAGGGCGGCTCGAACCAGCGCGAGCGTACGAATTTGGACAGCTTCATGCGTACTTCCGCGCGCGCGCCTGCTTCCACCAGCGTGTCGATCCGGTCGCCACTGCGGCGCTGGGCTTCCCAAGCGAGCGGCAGCGCCCAAATTTTGGCAAAGCGATGCAACGGCGCCTGTTTGGGATCGAGCAGCGCCTCGATATCGGCGGAATCTAGCCACAGGTCGGTGAGCGGCTCAAGCGATTGGCCAGTCGATATCGCTTGCGCCAGGAACACACCGTTGATGCCGCCCGCGCTTGCCCCGGCGATGATATCGACGAGCACTCGTAGCGTCAGTTTGTGGTCGTCCTCAATCTCCTGAAGCAGCGCGCGATAAACGCCTTGGCTGCCCTCTGCCGGGATCGTGCCGTCGTTGAAGGCGCAACTCGCCCGCGCCAGCCGCCAGATTTCCTTGGAGATGCCGTGCATGTAAACGGCAAGGCTGATCCCGCCGTAGCAGACAAGCGCCAGCCGCAATTCCTTTTCGCGCTTCACCGTACACCGTCAATCGTCGCCCAGATCGGCAGATGATCGGAGGCGACGCGTGCGAGCGGGCTCTGATGGACGCCGCAGGCGGCGATTTTCAGGTCGCGCGACACCATGATCTTGTCGAGTCGCGCAACTGGGCGGCGGGCGTGAAAGCTCGGGCCGGTTTCGGCGACCCGATAATGCCGGGCGAATTCGTGGATGCAGCCGGCATTCACGCTCCATTCGTTGAGATCGCCCATCAGGATCGTCGGCAGCGTGCGGGTGCTCGCCTCGACATGGGCGATGATCGTGTGCGCCTGCCGTCGCCGCCACAGCCCGGAAAGATCGAGGTGCATGCCGATCACGCGCACCAAATTGCCACTCGCCAGCCGGATGTCGGCGGCAACTGCGCCGCGCGGTTCGAGAGCGGGCAGATGGATCGCCTCACAATCGACGACGCACGCGCCTTTTGCGATCAGCAGGCTATTGCCGTGCCACCCCATGCTTGCGGGCCTCGAGCCAAAGGAAAGCGGCTGCCAGGGGCTGTGCCGATCGATCATCGCCGGGGGAATGACACAGGCGCGGGTGCCGAAGCGACGATCTGACTCTTGTAAAGCGATGATGTCGGCACCGATTTCGCCCAGCACCTCGAGGATACGGGCAGGATTGCGGCGCCGATCGGTGCCGATGCCTTTGCGGATATTATAGCTGGCGACCTTGATCATCGCGCCCTTATCGGCGGGTGCGGGCAGCAACGGCAAGCCCTATGGTGGCACACCGCGTTATCGGTAAGGGTCGCAATGGTGCCGGCTGCAGGACTCGAACCCGCGCCATCCCGTTTACAAAACTGGCGCTCTACCAACTGAGCTAAGCCGGCCTACCCATTGGACGGTGCCCCCATGCGTCAGACGACGCCGAAGGTCCAGCCCTCGGTTGCGGCAATTTGCGGTGTGAGGCCGGAGGGCTGCCACAACGCAGCCACGCCCGCGTGCGCGCGTAGCCAGGCGGCAGTGAGGATCGCATCGGTCGTGTGATCATCATAACGATCGAGCTGGGCGTGCGGCAGGCTGGCGATCAACGGGTGGGTGAGGGCCGCGTCAAGCGCGTCGGGGCCGCGCATCTTGGTGATCCTGGGGCCAACGCCGGCAGTGCGCGCGGCGATGCTCGTATAGATTTCGACGACTGCAGCGCCTTTGGTCGGCGATGGGTCGAACGGCCAGATCGGTATCGCCCTGCCCAGATGGTGGAGCAGGCGCATCCCTGCAAAGCTCGCCTTGGCCACCTGCGCGGCCCCGATCGCATCATAAACAGTCGATGGCTTGCCGCCGCCGCCCGCCCGATACTGTGCCTCACAGGTGCGGAAATGCATGAAATCGCGTTTGATGCCATCGATGGCACCCAGATAGAAATGGATGCCCCGCCGCCGCTCAAGAAACGAAGCGGCGCCAAGATCGATATCGGCACTGTGCGCGTCAACATACGCCCAGAAGCCTCGCGCGTCATCGGGTGTGTCCTCGCCGGGCAGATAGGCGCCGCGCGCAATAAAGGGCGGTGCAAAGCTGAAATCGAAGCCGACCAGCATCGGCTCGTCAGCGCGCTCGACGAGCCAATCCAGGATGCCCGCCCGCGACCAGGCGCGTCCCGGCGGCATCACGAGCACTGGCGCTGCGTTGCCGGCATGGCATTCGGCAATGGCGATGCCTTGATGTCGGGAGCCCTTCGCGCCCGACCAGTCGATCGCAACATAGCGGGTGAAGTGGTTCACCCTTTCTTGCGCGGTTTCACAGCGGGCCGCGCCGCGCTCCAATCGCGCGATTGCTCGATCACCGCGCGCACCCGCTCGGGATCGGCGCTGTCGAAGCGAACGAGCACCGCCTGCCACCCCTGATAATGCGGTGTCTGCCAGAATGTGTCTGCATCGGTGGCAATCAGCATCTCGATGCTATCAAGATCGAGCGCGACGCCGAAGGAGGTGTCCTTCTCGCGTCCCGTGAACAGGAAGGCACGGCCATTGGCGACGACTTTTACCGCCGGGGCGCCATAGCTCGTCGACAATTCAGTGCCCGGCAGCGACAGCGCGAAGGTTGCCACTTCCGTCCAATCCTTCATTTCACTGCAGCCAGCACATCGGCGGTGAATTTCGCAATGTCGAACCGCGCGCTGCCCGGGTCTTCACCGCGCCTGACGACGACGATCTGGCGGCTGGGCACGATGATGACATATTGGCCGCGATTGCCGAACGCGCCATAGGCGTCGCCAGGCACGCCGGGCGATTTGTCGAGCAGCCAGAAGGTGGCGCCATAGCCGAATTCTCCCGGCGGCTGGGGGCCCGAAGGTGTCGCGACATAGCGGGTCCAGCCTTCGGGCAGCAGCCGTTCGCCGTTCCAGATGCCGTTGTTGAGATAGAGCAAGCCGAAGCGGGCAAGGTCACGCGCCGTCGTCCAGACCTGGCTCGACGAGATGTAATTGCCGTGCCAATCGGTCTCGGCGATCGTGTGATCCATGCCGATCCGGTCGAACAATGCCTCGCGCGGATAGAAGCGGTAACGCTCTTCGCCGATCGCTGCGCGAATGCTCAACATCGCCAGCAGGATGTCGTTGTTGGCATAGCGAAAACGCGTGCCGGGCCGAGCATCGAGCGGCCATTGTACGACATTCTCGTCCACCGCCGTCCCGCCGAAATACACCGCGTCGGTGCGGTTGCCGGGCGTGTCCGAGTAAAGCCCGCTGGTCATGTGGAGCAGATTGTCGAGCGTGATCGAGCGGCGCGGATCGAGCGGGTTGGCCCAGGCAGCGATCGGCGCGGGCGCTGCCACGGTCAGCGCGCCGTTCTTCACCGCGATGCCAACAAGCGTGCCAGTGATGCTTTTGGCGACCGACCACGTCCGATTGGCTACAAAGGGCCCGAAGCCGGCGGCATATTGCTCAGCAATCAGGCGGTTGCCGCTTAACACGACGACGCCGATCGTCTTGGTGCCCTTGCCATAAGTCGCTGCATCGAACGCCTTCGCGACGGGTTCGAGCGGCGGGTAGGCGATCTTCGGCAGCGCATCGCCGAGCGGGAAGGGCTTTGCTGCAGCGACTGATCGCGGCGGGCGCGAATCGGCTTTGACGCCGGCGGGATCGGTGCCGATCGGCAAGGTCGTGCAGCCAGTATCGGCCGACCATGTCGAAACGCGTGGTGGCAAGCCGGCCGAGTAGCCCACCGTCACCCGGTGCTGGACGCGATCGATCGTCGCAGTCAGCTTCGGCACGATCGCTGCATATTCGGGATAGATCCCGCTTAGTTCGTCGGCAGCGATCTGGGGTTCGGTGCGCTCGGCAATGAACACACCGCTGCAAGTCATCGCCGCCTTGTAGCCTGCAGCGATCGCCTGATCGTGCAGGCTTGGCGCGGTCGCCTGTTGCGCTGCCACCGGGCTGGCGAGGGCGATCAGCGCCGTCGGCCAAACGCTAATCCTTGTGATCATTCTTCAACCCCTCCCAGTGAGCGATCCGTTCGGCAATACGTTTTTCGAAGCCGCGATCGGTGGGGCGGTAGAACGTCTCCGCTGCCATTTCCGCCGGCCAGTAATTGGCGCCTGAGAATCCTTCTGCGGCATCGTGATCATAGGCATAGCCGCGACCATAGCCGATGTCCTTCATCAGCTTGGTCGGCGCGTTGAGGATATTCTCCGGCGGCATCAGCGATCCTGTCTCGCGCGCCGATTTCCACGCCGCCTTTTGTGCCTTGTAGGCGGCGTTGGATTTGGGCGCGGTCGCGCAATAGAGGCACGCCTGCGCGATTGCGAGTTCCCCCTCTGGCGAGCCGAGAAATTCGAAAGCGTCCTTGGCGGCGAGGCACTGCGCAAGCGCCTGTGGATCGGCGAGCCCGATATCCTCGCTGGCAAAACGCGTGATCCGGCGCAGCACGTAAAGCGGCTCCTCGCCCGCCACCAGCATCCGTGCGAGATAATAAAGCGATGCCTGCGGATCGGAACCGCGCATCGATTTGTGGAGCGCCGAGATCAGGTTATAATGCCCCTCGCGATCCTTGTCGTACACCGCCACCCGGCGCTGCAGGAATGCGGAGAGCGCCGTGGGATCCAGTGGCTCGGGAAGGCTCACCGAAAACAGCGTCTCGGCCTGGTTGAGCAGGAAGCGCCCATCGCCATCAGCACTCGCGATCATCGCATCGCGCGCGGTCGGGGTGAGGGGCAGGGGGACGGCCATTTCCGCCTCCGCACGGTCTAGTAATTCGCCGAGCGCTTCGTGATCGAGCCGTCGCAGGATTAGCACCTGCGCCCGACTGAGCAAGGCGGCGTTGAGCTCGAACGAGGGGTTCTCGGTGGTCGCGCCGACGAGCGTTACCGTCCCGTCCTCAACATAGGGCAGAAATCCATCCTGCTGGGCGCGATTGAAGCGGTGGATTTCATCGACGAACAACAAGGTGCGCTTGCCGGTACGCGCATGCTGCGTTGCCTCGGCAAACGCCTTTTTCAGATCGGCTACACCCGAGAACACCGCAGAGATTGCGACGAAGCGCAGATCGACCGCAGCTGCGAGCAGCCGAGCGATCGTCGTCTTGCCCGTGCCCGGCGGGCCCCAAAGGATCATCGATGAAAGCCGCCCCGCTGCGATCATCCGGCCAATCGTACCTTCGGCACCAGTCAGATGATCTTGCCCGACAACATCGGTCAAGGTTGTCGGGCGCAGGCGATCGGCCAGCGGCGCATTGATGGCGGCGCCTTCAAGTTGATCGGGAGCAGCAAAGAGATCGGCCATGCCTCAAGATAGGCGCGCAGAATTATTTTGCAGCAACCCTTGATTGCGTTCTTACAAGATATATCTTCGCTGCATCGAAACATGAAAAGGAATGAATATGTTCGTCTATGGAAATCGTAACTGCGGGTCGCGCGGTTCGGGTGGATCGAGCGGCTCTCGCCGTTGGGGTCCGGTATCGGTGAGCTGGGAGGTGGATCCTTCGGGAATGGCTGGCCACGGTGGACCACGCGGCCGGCGCGGTCGGGTGTTCGACGGCAGCGAGCTTCGCCTCGTGCTATTGAAGCTGATCGCCGATCAGCCACGCCACGGCTATGATCTGATCAAGCAGATCGAGGAACTGACCGCAGGCGCCTATGCCCCGAGCCCTGGCGTCGTCTACCCAACGATCACGCTGCTCGACGATATGGGCCTGATCGAGGAGCAGAAGGCCGACGGCGCCAAGAAGCTGTTCGCGGTTACCGAAGCCGGCCAAGCCCATCTCGCCGAACGTGCCGAAGAAGTCGCGGCGCTGTTTGCACGGCTCACCGATCTGGGCGAGGCGCGCAACAGCAATGATAGCGCGTCGGTACGGCGTGCGATGGGCAATCTGCGTTCGGTGCTGATGCACCGATTTGGGCGCGGCGACATCGAAACCGGCACGCTGCACCAGATCGTAGCGCTGATTGACGAGGCAGCACAAAAGATCGAGCGGCTTGACTGACCGGTCGACTTGATCGTCGAAATGACCTTCGCCGGCGGCGGTCTCGCTGCCGGCGCAAGCCTGGAATTTAGAAATGACTCAATCGGCCACGGCGACGGTACCTACCGAGAGCGCCAGCAAATATCTTCAGCAGCTATGCAAACACTGGCAACATAATCTCACCGTCGAATTCACACCCCATCGCGGGACCGTGACCTTTCCCAAGGACGCACGCGGCGCCAATTGGCCCGCCGATGCGCTGGTCACATTCGATGCCAGCGCGGGAACGCTCGTCGTGCGGATCGACGCTTCGGGAGCCGAACAACTTGAAGGCCTTAAGGGAGCGGTCGCGCGCCATCTCGATCGGTTTGCGTTTCGTGAGGCGCCTTTGCCATTTGATTGGCAATAAGTCTGATGCCGCGCCGCGTGCTACTTGCTCCGTCGCGCCAATACCTCGAGATATTTGTCGATCACCGCCTGGTTGATCGCATCCCAGCCAAATGCTTTGCTTTTCGCCTCACCGGCGAGGCCGTGATCATCGGCAAGCGTTCGGTCCTCGCAATAAGCCTGCAGGGCATCGGCATATTCGGCAATGTCTTCGGGCGGCACCAATCTTCCCGTTACGCCGTCGACGACAAGGCTGGAACTCCCCGTCGCGATCGCAGCAACCACGGGCACCGCACAAGCCATCGCCTCCAGAGTCACATTGCCGAAGGTTTCGGTCACGCTCGGGTTGAACAGCATGTCCATCGACGCGACGGCGCGGCCCAGATCAGCGCCACCCTGAAAGCCGGCGAACACCGCTTCGGGGACGCGTTCGGCAAACCAGGCCTCTGCCGGTCCCTTGCCCACCACAAGCACGCGGTGGGGCACGCCGCGTCGCGTCAGTTCGTTGACGGCGGCAGCGAACACGTCGATGCCTTTTTCAAGCACCAGCCGTCCTAGGAAACCGATGGCCACCTCGTCATCGCGGATGCCAAGCGCGCGGCGCCAAGGCATGCTGCGCGCGGCAGGATTGAAGATCGTCATATCGATCCCGCGCGACCATATCCCGATATCATCGTTCATTCGCTGCTCGCGGAGCAGATCGGCCATCGATTGCGAGGGTGGCAGGATCGCGTCGCAGCGGCGGTAGAAGCGCCTGAGTATGGCAACCGCCAGCGGCTCCAGGAAACCGCCGCCATAATAACGCAAATAGGTTTCGAAGCGGGTATGTACCGAGGCGACAACCGGAATGCCGCGTCGGCGCGCATAGCTGACAGCGCGGTGCCCGAGAATATCGGGTGCTGCAACGTGCACCATATTGGGCGCAAAGGCGTCGAGATCGCGCCGAATCTTCGCCGGCAAGCCAGCCGCCACGCGGTATTCGCCCCGCCCGGGAACGCCGAAGGACGGCACGCTGATCAAATCGCCGGTGGGCGGGAAAGCTGGCGTATCAGTCGTCGGCGAATACACGCGCACCGCCGCTCCCCTGGCAAGCAGCAGCCCGACCAGCCGGTTGAGTGCCTGGGTCGGCCCATCGCGCACATAATTGTAATTGCCGCTGAACAGGGCGACGCGAAGATCGGTGACTTTCATCGCGGCCCCCATAGCGGCGCGCGCGCGCGATGACTATCTTTGCAGCATCCCCCTTATTTACGGAGAAGCATGCGATGGCCGATCTTACTGATTTTCCGATCACTGCCCGCTGGCCAGCGCAGCACCCCGATCGGCTCCAGCTTTATTCCTTCCCGACGCCCAACGGCGTGAAGGTATCGATCATGCTGGAAGAAACCGGGCTCGCCTATGAGCCCCATCTTGTGAGCATCATGGCCAATGAGAGCCACGATCCAGCCTTTCTGTCGCTCAATCCCAATGGCAAAATCCCCGCAATCCTTGATCCCGATGGGCCGGACGGCAAGCCGATCGCGTTGTTCGAAAGCGGCGCGATCCTGATTTATCTCGCGCAGAAAACCGGCAAGTTTCTCCCCACCGACGTCACCCGCCGAATGCAGACCATCCAGTGGGTAATGTTCCAGATGGGCGGGGTCGGCCCCATGTTTGGCCAGATGGGCTTTTTCGTGAAGTTTGCCGGTGCCCAGTGGGAAGATAAACGCCCGCGTGATCGTTTCGTCGACGAGGTCAAGCGGATCCTGGGTGTGATGGAGACAGCGCTTGCAGGTCGCGATTGGTTCATGGGCGATGACTATACGATCGCCGATATCTCGATGCTTGGCTGGGTGCGGGCGATCGATGCCTTTTACGGGGCTGGCGACCTAGTCGGGCTGGAAGGCTTCACCAATGTCGCTACCTGGCTTGAACGTGGCCTTGCCCGGCCTGCAGTCCAACGAGGGCTGGCGATCCCGGCGCGCAGTTGAAGGAGGGTCGACCACCCCACATCGCAGAGGCGTTGGCCAGCTCAAATTGAGACCGCGCCTTATGCTTCGGCGTGAAGCCGCGCGAATCCCTCGAAATAGGCGCGCATATTGGGATCGGTAATCGGTGCGAGCAATTGCGCTATGGCATCTGATACGCGCCCTCCGCAGTCGGTGTTGCCACCGCCGCAATAGCCCATATCCCACCCGCTGAAGCTTTGTGTCTCGATCGGCGCGCGTGACATGATGACGACGCCGAGGTGACGATCGTCTTTCTCGATGCGGCGGAAAACGACTTCGACGGCGTGATCCGGACCTTCGAGCGCCTGCAAAAAACGTCGTCCGCCTGAAATGAGGAGGCCCGTCACGCCGACCCCGCGATTATTGCGGCGGGATATCGCCAGGATTCCATCGAGCTCAGCGCCGGTCAGGATCCGACGGGCAGTACTGATATAGACGATCCGCTGCATTGCATGCTCCTTGCCCGGCAAGCCTAGGGCTTGAATGGTAAAAATTGATTTATCGTGGAGACGCTTTCCCTCAAGAACTCGGTCATCTATCTGAATTAAAGCAAGATACCGGACCCACCATCCGGCGGCGGCCAGCCCGTCGTCAAAAATCTGTTCCCTTATCGTTCTCGTCTCGCTACGCACGGCTCATGGCCAAGCCCCAAAAGCGCTATGTCTGTCAGTCGTGCGGTTCTGTGTCGCACCGCTGGGCGGGACAGTGTGCCGACTGCGCCGAATGGAATACGCTTGTCGAGGAAGCGGGCGGGCCGGTGACGCCATTTGCCGCCAAGCATCATCTCCAGGGCGGTGGGCGGACGCTGCAGCTGGTCGGCCTCGACAGCGAGATCGCGTTACCCGACCGATTGCCGACCGGGATTGCCGAGCTCGATCGGGCGCTTGGCGGCGGTTTTGTCGAAGGATCGGCAACGCTGATCGGCGGCGATCCTGGCATCGGCAAATCGACCTTGTTATTGCAGGCTGCGGCAAAGCTCGCGCTGGCCGGGCAATCGGTTGCTTATGTATCGGGCGAGGAGGCAGCCGATCAGCTGCGGCTGCGCGCACGCCGGCTGGGGCTGGGGACGGCGCCGGTGATGCTGGCGGCGGCGACGTCGGTCCGCGATATCTTGACGACGTTGTCGCAAGGGGTGCCACCCGCGATGCTGGTGATCGATTCGATCCAGACGATGCATAGCGACCTGATCGAGGGTGCGCCGGGCACCGTGAGCCAGGTACGCGCGTCGGCGCAGGAGCTGATCCGTTTCGCCAAGGAACGCGGCACGGCGGTCGTGCTGGTCGGGCATGTCACCAAGGACGGCAGCATCGCCGGGCCGCGCGTGCTCGAGCATATGGTCGATACCGTGCTCAGCTTCGAGGGCGAGCGCAGCCACCAGTACCGGATCCTGCGCGCGATCAAGAACCGCTTTGGCGGCACCGACGAGATCGGCGTCTTTGCAATGGTCGAGGAAGGGCTCGCCGAGGTGTCCAACCCCAGCGCGCTGTTCCTGACCCAGCGCGAGGAAGGCGTCACCGGGACGGTGGTTTTTCCGGCGCTGGAAGGCACCCGGCCCGTGCTTGTCGAAATCCAGGCATTGGTCGTGCGTCTGGCGAGCGGGGCGACGCCGCGCCGTGCCGTTGTTGGCTGGGATTCGGGGCGCCTCGCGATGATCCTGGCGGTGCTTGAGGCGCGCTGTGGCCTCAGCTTTTCGTCATCCGAGGTCTATCTGAACATCGCCGGAGGGTACCGCGTGCAGGATCCCGCCGCCGATCTGGCGGTAGCAGCGGCGCTCATTTCCGCGCTCAGCGAACGGCCGGTTGCGATCGATTCGGTCGCGTTCGGCGAGGTCGCCCTGTCGGGCGAGATCAGGCCGGTGGCGCACGGCGCGTTGCGGCTCAAGGAGGCGGGCAAATTAGGGTTCGAACGCGCTTTCGTGCCGGCCGCGCTCACCGGCGAGAAGCAGCCGCTGAAACTGGCGGGTTTCAAGACGCTCGGCAGCTTCGTTGACCATATGCTTGGGCGCGGCTAGCCAAAGTCGCGACCGATCCCCATCTGCCGGGGAACAACCGGCACCGCGCCGGTCTGGGGAGAAAACCGGGCGATGGGACTAACCGCACTCGATATCGTCGTGATCCTGCTTGTCGGGGGCGGTGCCGTGCTGGGCCTAATGCGCGGTTTCGTGACCGAGGTGCTGTCGCTGTTCGCCTGGGGCGCAATCGTGATCGCGGTGCGGCTATTCCACGGCCCGGTGACGGTGATTCTGGCGGGCATCGTCGGCACGACGGCGGGGGCGGCGGTGCTGGCGTTCGCGATCGTTGCCGGTGCCACGTATTTCGCGGGTCGGCTCGTCGCCAATGCGGTGGGATCACGCACCCGGACGTCTATTCTTGGGCCGATCGATCGCGCGCTCGGCTTTGGCTTCGGCGCACTCAAGGGCATCATCTTTGCCAGCTTGCTGTTCCTGCTGATCGTGCTCGTCACCGATACCATCGGGGGTGGTCCTGCGCGGCGTCCGACCTGGATCACCACCTCGCGCACTTATCCAGTGCTCACTTTCACCAGCGCCGGCATCGCCGATTTTGTCGACCGGCGACGCCGTGGCGAGCCCGTTCTCGGCGGCGCGCACAACCCAGCCGATCCGACTGGCGACAATTCGAGCGGCGAGGCAAATCGATGAACGCGCCGCTTTATAACACCGAAATCCTGCGGCTTGCGGCGTCTTCGCCCGCCAGCCAGCGGCTTGCTGACCCAATGGCGAGTGTCGAGAAGCGATCGCCAATATGCGGCAGCCGCGTGACCGTGGACGTCAGCGTCGATGACGCAGGGCGGGTAAGCGAGATCGGGATGATCGTGCGCGCCTGTGCGCTTGGCCAGGCCTCGTCGAGCCTCATGGCCGCGCATGCGATCGGCCGTGACGCGGCGTCGCTTGCTGCCGCGCGCGATGGCCTTGCGGCATGGCTCGCAGGAGAGGGGTCGCTGCCCGATTGGCCCGGCCTGGATATCTTTACGCCCGCGCTGCCGTACAGCGCGCGGCATGCCTCGATCAGGCTGGCGTTCGAGGCAGTCGCCGAAGCCACCGCGCTTGCCGGACAATCGACGTGACGGGTCTGGTACTCCGCGATGCCGTGATCCTGCTCGGCTTCGCACTTGGCTTCGTACTGCTGTTCCGCAAGCTGGGCCTGGGTGCCACGCTGGGCTTTCTGGTCGCTGGCGCGGTGGTCGGGCCGCACGTCCTGCACATGGTTGGCGATGCCGAGCAGAAAATGGGGATCGCCGAACTGGGGATCACCCTGCTGCTGTTTCTCGTCGGGCTCGAACTCAATCCCGCGCGCCTGTGGCGGCTGAAACAGGATATCTTTGCGTTGGGGCTGCTCCAGGTCGTGTTGTGCGGCGTGGCGGTCGCGGCCGTCGTGTGGGTGGTCGCAGGCTTTTCACCGGCAGCCGCACTTGCCGTTGGCCTGCCGCTCGCCTTGTCGTCGACCGCGCAGGTACTGCCGATGCTGCAATCCGCCGGCCGATTGCGTACCCCGTTCGGCGAACGCGCCTTTTCGATCCTGTTGTTCCAGGATCTGTCGATCGTCCCGATGATCACGATCGTCGCCGCGCTTTCACGGGCGCCCGCTGCGGCTAATGCCCCGCCGGGCTGGTTGCTCGGCATCTACACCGTGCTGGCGATTGTCGGGCTGGTTGCGGCGGGGCGTTTTGTGTTGCGACCGCTGTTCCACCTGATCGGCAATCTGGGCGAGCGCGAGATGTTCGTCTTTGCCGCCTTGTTCACCGTCATCGCCAGCGCGGCCGTGATGGAGGCGCTCGGGCTGTCGACCGCGCTTGGCGCGTTCATCGCTGGCGTGATGCTGGCGGATAGTCCGTATCGCCACGAGCTCGAAGCCGATGTCGATCCGTTCCGCTCGATCCTGCTCGGGCTGTTCTTCCTGAGTGTCGGCATGATGCTCGATCTGCGCGCCATCGCCGAGCGGCCTTTGTTCGTGCTCGGCATGGCCGCCCTGCTGATTATCACCAAGACTGCGATCATGACGGGCATCGGCTTGCTCTTCAAAATGAACTGGCGGCAGGCGCTCGCGCTTGGGTTGCTGCTCAGCCAGGGCGGGGAATTCGGCTTCGTGCTGTTTGCACAGGCGCGCGATGCATTGCTGATCGCGCCCGAAGCGGCGAGCCTGTTCGGCGCGGTCGTGACATTATCGATGGCGACAACGCCCTTCCTGATGATCCTGACCAGGCGTTTTCGCGCCCAGCCATCAGTGAGCGAGGAAGGATTGGAGGCACCGCACCAGGACGGCGCGAGCGCGCTCGTCATTGGTTATGGCCGCTTCGGGCAAACCGTCGCGCAAATGCTGACCGCGCAGAAGATCAGCGTGACGCTGATCGACCGCGATCCGGAAATGATCGCGACCGCCGGCAGCTTTGGCATGAAGGTTTATTATGGCGACGGCACCCGGATGGATCTGTTGCGGCAGGCAGGCGCCGCCGAGGCACAACTGGTATTGTTCTGCATCGACGGCGATGTCATCGATGCAGAACTTCTCGAAAGCGTTCACCACACCTTTCCGGACGCGTCGATCTTCGTGCGCGCTTATGACCGGCGCAGCGTGATGAAGATGGCGGGGGCGCCGGTTGCCGGCATCACCCGCGAGGTAATGGAGTCCGCTGTCTCGATGGCGCGCGCGGCGATGCAGAATCTAGGGGTCGATTCAGAAGACATCGGCAAGACCGAAGATGAATATCGCAAGCGCGACAGCGAACGTCTGAAAGCGCAGACCGAGGCCAATGACATGCACGCCGGATCGGAACGGATGTTCACTCACGACAACATGGCGGCAACGGAGGAAGCGGGATGAACCTGCTCGTTGTGGCTGCCGCGCTATCGGCGGCAATCGCGGTTGGGGCCGGCGCTTTCGGCGCGCATGGCGCATCGGCTGCTGCTGCCGAATTGCTCAAGACCGGCGGCCATTATCAACTGGTCCATGCGGTCGCCGCACTCGTCGCGATGAAGCTCGATGCGCGCGGGCCGGGTTGGCTGTTCATCGCGGGCGGTGCGGTGTTTGCGATCTCGCTTTACCTGATCGCGCTGGGGATGCCGAAATGGCTCGGGGCGATCACGCCGATCGGCGGGGTGCTGATGATCGCTGGCTGGCTGTGGCTCGCCTGGACAGCGGCAAGGAGCTAACGCCCGGCAGCGCGACATTTGTCCGAGCAATAAACGACGTTTGCCCAGTCGCGCTCCCATTTCTTGCGCCATGCAAAGGGACGCTGGCAGACCGGGCAAAGCTTGGTCGGCAGGTCGCGCTTGGCGACGCCGCGTGGCATCAGCGAGGCTGCTCGTCGAGAAAAGCAATCACATCGGCAAGCTCGACCGACGTGTCGAGATAGGTGCTGCCAATCCCACGCGCGAGCAGGAAGGGCAGGGCGCCACCGGCCATTTTCTTGTCGTGTCGCATGTGATCGACCAGCGCTGCACCGCTAGCGCCGATCCCCGCACCAGCGAGCCCATCGGGCAAGCCGACGCTGCGCAGGTGCGCTGCGACACGTTGTGCATCGGCCGCCGGGCAGATGCCGCGCCTGGCCGAATAGGCAAAGGCCAGCGCCATTCCCGCTGCGACCGCCTCGCCGTGAAGCAGGCGCTCCGAAAACCCGGTTTCGGCTTCGAGCGCGTGGCCAAAAGTATGGCCGAGATTGAGCAGTGCGCGGACGCCGGTCATTTCATGCTCGTCTTCAGCGACGATCCGTGCCTTGGCGGTCACGCTGTGACGGATCGCGTAGATACGTGCATCGGCGTCTCCAGCCAGCAAATCCGCGCCGTTCCATTCGCACCACGCAAAAAATTCGGGATCGTCGATCAGCCCGTATTTCACCACCTCTGCGTAGCCCGCGCGGCGTTGGCGCGGTGGCAGCGTGTCGAGCGTCGCTGGATCGATCAGCACCATTGCCGGCTGGTGGAAGGCACCGATCAGATTCTTGCCCGCGCGCGTGTTGATCGCGGTCTTGCCGCCCACCGATGAATCGACTTGCGCAAGGAGCGTCGTCGGTATCTGCACGAAACCGCAGCCCCGCTTCAGGATCGCGCAGGCAAAACCAACCAGATCGCCGATCACGCCGCCGCCCAGCGCAATCACATGATCGCCGCGTTCAATCCCGTGATCGAGCAGCGCATCCGCCAGCTTCTCCAGCGTGGCCCAGCTCTTGCTCCCCTCGCCATGGGGCAGAACGATCGCCTTGCTGGCAATGCCGCTGGCCGCAAGCGAGTCGGTGAGCGCTGCGAGGTGCAGGTCGAGATGGTCGTCGGTCACGATCATCAGCGACTTGCCTCGTGCCAGCGGCGCCAGATGATCGGCGGCACGCGCGATCAACCCCCGTTCGATGACAATTGGATAGCTCCGTTCGCCCAGAGCAACGGTCAGGGCAACGGCCGGCGCAACGGTCGGCGCAACGGTAAGCGTCATGCGCCAATGGCTTTCAGAATAGAGTTCACAGTCGTCTCATGAGGGGATTGTTGGCTGGAAATACGGATCGGCGCCATCGCATAGATGGGATTGCGGACGCGTGCGAGTTCGGTCAGCACTTCGACTGGATCGCGGTTACGCAGTAGCGGACGCGTATCGCGGCGAGCGACGCGTTCAGCCAGTACCGCTGGGTTCGCATCGAGCCAGATGGCGAGCGCCGACTGCAGGATCAGCGCCCGCGTTTCCTCGTTGATAAAGGCGCCGCCGCCGGTCGCGATCACTTTTGGCGTGCCATCGACCAGTCGCGCGATCACCCGCCGTTCGCCGGCGCGGAAATATTCCTCGCCGAACCGGCTGAAGATGTCGGTGATGGACATTCCCGCGGCACGTTCGATCTCAGCATCTGCGTCGACAAAGGGCAGCTGCAAACGCTTCGCGAGCCGCCTGCCGACGGTCGATTTCCCAACCCCCATCAGGCCGATGAGGACAATCGGCTTGCCGTGCCAGTCCTGGGGTGAGACGCGATTTTGCAACATTGTCGGCAGGGCTATACAGCGTGCCTGCGCCTCGGGCAAAAGGCGCGCGCAACGCTTCGTGCCCGTTCCGATTCAACAATCAAGGTTTGCAATGTCCCGCCCGCTTGTCATCCTCGCCATCGTTATCGTTGCCCTTGTCGCCGGGACAGTTGTCCTCGCCGGGCGTAACGGAGAAAAGCCGCTTGCCCGGGTCGAAAAGGTCGTGCCGCTTGCGTCGCTTCAGAAATAACCTCGCCTTGAACACGCTGGTCAGGAACAGCGTTGCGCTTGGCGTGCTCGCGGTGGCGATCGTGGCTGTCGGGTTGCCCGCGCTTGGCCAGGAAAAGCCCGAGTCGATCCTGCCGCCGGGGTTTGGAGAGCCTGCGCCGCAGAATGCACCCACGCCGTCGCCGACGTCGTCAGCACCGCGTCCGATATTGCCGCCGCCCGACGTTGCGCCCGGGCCGAGCAGGCTGCCAGGCGCCGAACCCGCGACGGTGCCGAATGAAGAGGCCGGCAAGCCCGTACCAATCGATCCAAAGCTGCTCGCCGAATATGAGCTGCCCGCTTATGCGCGTCGCTTGCTGGCGGTGGTCGGTGTCGTCGATCAGTCGCAGGGCGGGCTCGGGCGCGACGCGTTTGGCCGTGCCGATGGGCGCTTCCTCGAAACGCTGATGGGCCGTCTCAACGCGCCAATCGCGTCTCGCTGGCTCTCGATCGGGCTCAGGCGCGCGCTCGCGTCGCAGGTTGCCACGCCGATCGGCACTAATGGCGCCGATTTTGCCGCCGAACGCGCTTGGCTGCTGCTTCGGATGGGCGAATCGATCGTCTCCCGGGCGCTGGTGGAGCGCGTCGACGCCGAGAGTTCCACGCCGAAAATGTATGAAGCGGCGATGCAGGCGGCTCTAGCCACCGGCGACCCAGCGCTGGTTTGCCCCGTTGTTGTCCCGGCCCGGCTGGTGTCGCGCGACCGGGCCTGGATTGTGGCGCGCGCGATCTGCGCTGGACTGTCGGGCGTACCCGGCGAATCCGGTCCCCTGATCACCGCCGCTCGGCGGAGCGGCGTTGCGCGGGGCATTGATTTGCTGCTGGCCGAAAAGGTTGCTGGGGCGGGCGCCAAGGGGCAACAAGCCGTGACGATCGAGTGGCAGGGCGTCGATGAGCTGTCGATCTGGCGTTATGGCCTCGCGACTGCCACCAATGTCGAAATTCCCGAAGCGCTGCTCGCATCGGCGCGGCCACAAGTGCACTATTGGCGTGCTCAATCACCGGGGATCGAGCCGCGCCTGCGCGTGCCAGGCGCCGAAATGGCTGCGGCCCAGGGGGTGTTCTCAAACGCCGCTCTTGTCGATCTGTTCGGGCAGGTCGATCAGGCGGACGATTCGAGTTCAGCAGAAGCCGGCATCGCCCGCGATCTGCGCACCGCCTATATCGAGCCGGACCGTATTCAACGGCTGGCGATCCTGCGCCAGCTATGGGATGAACCCAAGACGCGCCGAGGCCATTATGCCCGGCTGGTCCTGACGGCGCGGGCATGCACCGCATTGCCCCCGAAAGCCGATACTGCCGAAGCCGATTCGCTGATCGCCTCGATGTTGAGCGCGGGGCTTTTTCTGCCGGCGTCGCGGTGGCGCGACGTGGTCGCGCGGGGCAGCGATGGCTGGGCGATGCTGGCATTGGCCGATCCGGCAGGTGGGCGCATGTCGCGCAATGATGTCGATGCCTATCGCAGCCGGGCAACCGATCCCACTGGCGTGAAGGCCAGAATGCTGCTGGCCGGCCTTGCGGGTCTGGGCCTGCTCGATCAGGCAACGTCGGAGGCGCTCGGCGGCACCATCGGCGTCGATCTGGCGCGCACCAACAACTGGACGCGGGCGCTCGATCGTGCCGCAGCCAGTGGCCAGCAAGGCACTGTCCTGCTGATTGCGGCGATTGGCATGCAGACGGCCGACTGGCGGGGGGTATCGCCCGAGGCGCTGTACCAGATTGTCGCCGCGCTCCACCGTGTCGGGCTTGATCCCGAAGCACGAATGATCGCGGTTGAGGCGCTGACCCGGCTTTGACCGGCACCGAAGATCTGGCGCTGATCGAGCGGTTTCTGGAAATGATGGCGGCAGAATCGGGGGCCGCGCCGAATACGCTTGCCGCCTATCGCAGCGATTTACGGCTGGCCTCCGATCTGCTCGGGCGTGGCCTTGCAGCGGCGGACAAGCCCGCGCTCGCCCGGCTGGCGGCAAGTTGGACAGCGCTGGCCCGGTCTACGGTCGCGCGCAAATCTGCAGCGCTCAGGCGGTTCTACGCTTTTCTTGCCGAAGAAGGGCTTCGGGACGATGACCCCGGTGCATTGCTGCCCAGGCCAGGGGCGGGGCGTGGCTTGCCCAAATCGCTCGCCAGAGGAGATGTGGATCGCCTGTTCGAAGCGATCGCCGTGCGGATTGCGCGCGTGCCGGCCGATCCCTGCGATCTTCGCCTCGCCGCTCTGGTCGAGCTGCTCTATGGATCGGGCCTAAGGGCAAGCGAGCTGATGTCGATCCCACGCAATGCGGTGTCGCCCGATCGGCCTTTCCTAATTCTGCGCGGCAAGGGTGGGCGCGAGCGGCTTGTGCCGATCTCTGACCGGGCGCGCGCGGCAGTCGGCCTGTGGCGTGCGACGCTGCCGTCGGCAAGCCTGTGGCTCTTCCCGGGCGGCAAGACCCATTTGTCGCGCATCCGCTTGTATCAGCTGCTCAAGGGGCTCGCCGTCGAGGCCGGGCTGCCACCCGAACGCGTGAGCCCCCACGTGCTGCGCCATGCCTTTGCGACGCATCTGCTGGAGGGCGGGGCGGATCTGCGTGCGCTGCAGATGATGCTTGGTCATGCCGATATCGCGACGACCGAAATCTATACCCATGTCGACAGCAGCCGCCTGGTAGAGCTGGTCAACTCTCGCCATCCGCTCGTTGACGCAAGCCCGCGGCGCGCCTAACCGACACCGGCTCATGGCAAGCTTTCTCGATTTCGAAAAACCCATTGCGGAGCTGCAGGCGCGCATCGATGAACTGCGCGAGACAGGAGCGGCGGGCCAGATCGATCTGGGTCCCGAAGTCGAAAGGCTCCAGATCAAGTCCGATCGGCTGTTACGCGATACCTATGCTCGCCTCACCCCATGGCAAAAAACCCAGGTCGCGCGACACGGCGATCGACCGCATTTCAAACATTATGTCGCGGCGCTGTTCGATCAATTCATGCCGCTCGCCGGGGACCGCGCTTTTGGCGATGATCAGGCGATTATCGGCGGGCTGGCGCGGTTTCGCGGGCGTCGGGTGATGGTTATCGGTCATGAAAAGGGCGACGATACGACCAGTCGCATCCGCCACAATTTCGGCATGGGCAAGCCAGAGGGGTATCGCAAGGCGATCCGGCTGATGCAGCTGGCCGATCGGTTTGGCCTGCCATTGGTGACCCTGGTCGACACCTCTGGCGCCTTTCCCGGTATTTCGGCTGAAGAGCGTGGTCAGGCAGAGGCAATCGCGCGCGCTACCGAGCAATGCCTGGCGCTTCGGGTGCCGTTGGTCGCGGCAATTCTGGGCGAAGGTGGCTCGGGAGGCGCTGTGTCGCTATCGACAGGCAACCGCGTGCTGATGTTCGAACATGCGATCTATTCGGTGATCTCGCCTGAAGGGTGCGCCTCGATTCTTTGGCGCACCAGCGACAAGGCGGCCGAGGCGGCCGAGGCGATGAAAGTGACGGCGCAGGACCTGAAGGCGTTGGGCGTTATCGATACGATCATGCCCGAGCCGCTCGGCGGCGCACACCGTGATCCTGCGGCGGCGATTGCCGTGCTGGGCGATGCGATCGAGCAGGCGCTGGGCGAACTGTCGCCGCTTTCGGGTGCGGCGCTGGTGCGACAACGCCGAGAGAAGTTTCTGGCGATCGGCCGTATCGCTGCTGCCTGAGGCAAATGAAAAGGGGCAGCGAACCGAAGCCCGCTGCCCCTCCTGGAGCGTAAGCTGGGAGAAGCTTACGATGCCTTCATGTTGTTCGACACGTTGGTGAACGTGGTCTTGAGCGAGTTGCCCAGGCCCTGCATGGCGGCGATCGCTGCAACGGCGATCAGTGCTGCGATCAGGCCGTATTCGATGGCGGTCGCGCCCTTGCTGTTCTTGATGAATTTGCGAATGGTCTGCATTTTCCGGTCTCCGATTTGTTTGTGCTTCAGTCACCCGGCTTCCCGGGAAAAAAACCGGGCCAGCAATATGCGGATTAGGCTGAGTAGATTGACAAAGGTTTAAGGGCCGAAATGAAATCGGACCTATCTGCCGCTGTTGGCAGCTTCCACCTTTGTATTGACGTTGGTCCACATGCCGATCGTCGTATTGGCGACCTGGATGAACGCCCCGATCATCGTCAGCACTACGAGCGCGGCAATCAAGCCATATTCAATGGCCGTGCCACCTCTTTGATCCCTCACGAGGCTTTTCATCAGCTTCAACATGGGCGATCCGTGCTCCCCGATCGTGTCGCTATTGAAAGCGCGTATCCGTAAAGGGTTAATCAATGACGAATTTGCCCGATGAGGGACCCGTTTCGCTGTTGCCCGTGGTGGCTGCCGCGCTGATCGATTTGGATGGGCGCGTCCTCCTTCAGCAGCGTCCAATCGGCAAGGAATTGGCCGGCCTGTGGGAATTCCCCGGCGGCAAAGTCGAACCAGGCGAAACCCCGGAAGCGGCGCTAATCCGCGAACTGGCCGAAGAGCTGGGGATTTCGGTATCGCAATCCTGCCTTGCGCCAGCAACCTTTGCCAGCGCCCCGCTGGGCGAGCGTCACCTGTTGCTGCTGCTGTTCGTCTGCCGAAAATGGGAGGGCATGCCGCGCGCCCTAGCCGCAGACGCGCTCAAATGGGTGAAGCCGCTCGCCATGCACGCACTGCCGATGCCACCCGCTGATCGGCCGTTGATCGGGCTGCTGGAGGCGCTTCTCTAGCTTTTGGTACGAAGGGCTGCAGCGAGCGACGCCGTTGCGCTGCCACGCCGCGCTGGTTGGGGCTGGGAAGGAGCGGGCGCCCATCCAGTGAGATAGACGATCTCGAACCGTTCGGTCGTGCGCCCGTCGCTATCGGCGCGCGCGGCAAAAGCTTCGGCGGCAAGCGCCAGCGTGTCTCGTCGAAACATCCGCCTCGTCCGCAACAGGTTGTTGCCCGCCATGCCACGCAGATCGGCGAACAGGCCGAACAAATCGGGATATCGCACCGCCACTTGCTCGGCATCGGCCACCGGCAAGGCAAAGCCAGCGCGAACCAGCAAATCACCGCCTGCGCGCACATCGATTTGCGGATGAAGCCGGGGGGCGGGTCGATCGCCCTCTGCATCGCGCAGCGCCGCGCGCAACGTAGATAGGCTGCCAGCAGCGGCGAAGGCCCCCAGAAACAATCCGTCGGGGCGCAGAATGCGGCGGATCAGCGCAAGTGCGCCTGGCAGATCGTTGACGCTGTCCAATCCAGCCGCTGACACGACGAGATCGAAGGTGCCATCGGCAAAGGGCAGGCGATCCTCATCGGCCTGCACGCCGGCAGCGCCATGCGCAAAGGCGAAGCCTGCATCCATCCGGAGAACTCGGGCGCCGGGCTGGCCTTGGAACGCGCCCTCATGGCAACCGATGTCGAGCACATCGTCAAACTTGCGTGCGACGCTTGCCAGCCGCTCTGAAATCCCATCGATCATCAATTTCTGAAGAAAATCATGCGCCGCGAATGCGCCAGCCGCGCGGTCTCGGCGCAGCCGGCGTGCGGCGCGATCGAAAATCTCTCCATCGAACGGTGTTTCTGAAGACATTTGCGCGCTTGTGCCGATGCGGTGCGGGCGCGACAAGAGCCGATGCGCTTGCTCGATCCCCTGCGCCAGCCGCTCGGCGTTCTGGCCGATATCGTCCTGCCGGCGCGGTGCCCGGGATGCGGGCTGGCGACGGGCCAGGATCACCGTTTCTGTTCTGCCTGCTGGATCAAGCTCCGCTTTATTGCGCCGCCTTGGTGCGCTGCGTGCAACCTGCCGTTGCCGCATGATGGCGGGGCAGATGTTCGTTGTGCAAGCTGTCTTGCCAACCCGCCCCGTCATGCCGGGGTGCGGGCAGCGGTGGTATATGGCGATATTGCCCGATCGATTGCGCTGCGGTTGAAATATGGCGGCCGCGCCGCCTATGCCGAGACGATGGCGCATCACATGGCCCGACTGATGCCGCGCCAGGCCGATATCCTGGTGCCAGTCCCGCTTCATCCCCGGCGGCTTTGGTGGCGCGGATTCAACCAGGCAGCGTTGATCGCGAATGCATTGGAGACGATCTCGGGGGTGGCTTGCAACGTCGATCTGCTTCGGCGCACCCGGGCGACGCCGTTGCTGCGCGGCCTTGGCAGAAATGAGCGGCGCCGCGCCGTTGCCCGTGCTTTTGCCGTATCGCCCATCGGTCGCCAGCAGCTAGGTGGCAAGGCGGTTGTCCTCGTCGACGACATTTACACCAGCGGGGCGACAAGCAATGCCTGTATCGACGTGCTGATGCGGGCGGGGGCGGCAAAGGTGACGATCCTGTGCTGGGCACGCGTGCTCGATCCGGCCATCAATGATTGACAACCGCTTGGGCGCACCACACCTTTATCCAATGGCGAAGGTAGAAATCTACACCAAGGCGTTCTGTCCCTATTGCACGCGCGCAATGCAGTTGCTGGCCAGCAAGAACGCAACGGTAGAAGAATATGACATCACGATGGGCGGGCCGCGGCGCACTGAGATGGTCCAACGAACCAATGGCGGGATGACGGTGCCGCAGATCTTCATCAATGGCCGGCATGTTGGCGGGAGTGACGATCTCGCCGCGCTCGATCATCACGGAAAGCTTGATCCGCTGCTTTCGGCATGAAAATCGCACTGCTTCAGATGACGAGCGGGATAGAGCCGCTCGCGAATGCCGAAACGATCGTCGACGCCATCGGCGCCAGTGCCGATAGCGGCGCCACCATGCTCTTCACGCCCGAAATGTCTGGCCTGATCGATCGCGACCGGGAACGCGCGCGGGGCTCGATCACCATCGAAGCCGATGACCTGGTGCTGAGCGCGGTGCGCACGGCAGCGGCGCACTTTGGCATTTGGGTCCATCTCGGTTCGCTCGCCCTTCTCCGCGAGGATGGCAGGTTGGCCAATCGTGGCTTTGTCATCGATAATGAAGGCGCGATCCGGGCGCGCTATGACAAGCTCCATTTGTTCGACGTCGATCTCCCGACCGGCGAAAGCTGGCGCGAATCGGCCAGCTATGCCGGCGGCGACACGGCATCGGTGGTGAACACCCCGGCGGGGCTTGTCGGCATGTCGATCTGCTACGATCTGCGCTTTGCCGATCTTTACCGTGCGCTCACCAATGCAGGCGCCACGATACTTTCGATCCCCGCAGCCTTCACGCAACCGACCGGTGCCGCGCATTGGCATGTGCTGATGCGGGCTCGCGCGATTGAGGCGGGCGCTTATGTCGTCGCTGCAGCCCAAACGGGCGTTCATGCCGACGGCCGCACCACCTTTGGCCATTCGCTGGTGATCGATCCCTGGGGGGAAGTCGTGCTCGATATGGGCACCGCGCCGGGACTGGGCATGGCCCATATCGATCCGGCCCGCCTGATCGACGTGCGCAGCAGAATACCCGTACTTTCCCATCGTCGACCAATCCCCTCGGTCGGGGTGTATCGATGATCGTTTTCGATCTGCGTTGTGGCGCGGGCCATATTTTCGAATCGTGGTTCGCATCGTCTGCCGCTTATGAAGAGCAGCGCGGCCGAAAGCTGGTCTGCTGCCCGATCTGCAACGACGATGAAATCGGTAAGGCGGTGATGGCGCCCAATGTCGCAGCCAAGGGCAATCGTGGCAGACCGCCCGCAGGCGGCCCCGACAAGACGACGCTGGCGATGCTTGCCGAAGCGCAGCGTGCAATGCTGGAGAAATCGCAATGGGTTGGCAGTGGATTTCCCGATCGCGCTCGGGCGATGCACTTGGGCGAGGAAGCACCAGCATCGATCCACGGCGAAACGACAGCCGCCGAAGCGCGCGAATTGATTGAGGAGGGCGTGCCGATTACCGCGCTGCCGTTTCCGGTCATTGCGCCTACCGCACAAAACTGAGCTGGGACCAATCGTTTCCCAATCCGCGCCGTTGACCCTCATGGCCCGTTTCTCTAGTCAACCACGGGCGTGCCCCCGTAGCTCAGCAGGATAGAGCGACGGTTTCCTAAACCGCAGGCCGGAGGTTCGACTCCTCTCGGGGGCACCACCGTGGCGATTGCGCCGGCGATGCCCCGAGCGGCATTACGCCTTTACGTGGGCAGCGATGTATTTGTTCATTTCGAACATCGTCACTGATTTCTTGCCAAACACCTTTTCGAGCGCTGGATCAGCCAGAATTTCCCGCTTGTTTGCTGGATTCTGCAGGTCGTGCTTCTTGATATAAGCCCAAACCTTGCTGATCACCTCGCTGCGCGGCAGACGATCATTGCCCACAATCGCGCCGAGTTCAGGCGACGGCTGAACCGGGGCGTGGATGCCGCCGGTCTTTGGGGCTGCGGCCTTGTCGCCGGTCGTCGTGGGTGCTTTCGCCATCGGTATCCTCCCTTGATGCGGCCGCTTTGCTCGGCCGAATGCTACTACGCCTTGATCAGCGTTTCAGCCTTCTGCGCTGCCTCGCGGCGATTGTCACTCTCTACAGTGATTTGGCGCACTTCGCTGATCCATACAGGCGCCTTTTCATCGCCCAGTGGCGTGGTTCGAACGTTTCGGCCTTGCCCGGGACATCGCGGTTGTGCGACTGCGCGCGGGAGCGATGGCTCTCTGGCGACACCAATTGCCAGGCCCTCGCCGGGGATTGCAGCAAAGGAGAACGACGATGTTTTCGCACGTGATGATCGGCACCAATGATCTCGATAAAGCCAAGACCTTTTACGATGCCGTGATCGGGTCGCTTGGCGGCAAGCCCGGCATGCCCAATGGCGAGCGGCTGGTTTATATGAACAATGGCGGCCTGTTTCTCGTCACCAAGCCGATTGACGGCCACGAGGCATGCCACGCAAATGGCGGCACGATCGGTTTTGCGGCCAGCTCTCCCGAACAGGCAGATGCGTTCCACGCCGCCGGCGTCGCCAATGGCGGCACCACCTGCGAGGATGCCCCCGGCGTGCGCGATGGCGGCTTCGGTAAGCTCTATCTGGCGTATTTGCGCGATCCCGATGGGAACAAGATCTGCGCCATGCACCGGATGGGATAATGAACAGCGCCCTGGAGACCGTCTCGAGCAATCGGAGCCACGGCGGTATCCAGGGCGTCTATCGACACCAGTCGACGGCCACGAAGACGGTGATGACCTTCGCTGTTTTCATTCCTGATCATCCAGCCGGCGCCCGCCTGCCCGTGCTGTGGTATCTGTCGGGGCTCACCTGTACGCCCGCGAACGTGACCGAGAAGGGTGACTACCGATCTGCTTGCGCCGAACAGGGTATCATCTTCATCGCCCCTGATACGTCACCCCGTGGCGAGGACGTTGCCGATGATCCTGCTTATGATTTCGGGCAGGGTGCTGGCTTTTATCTCGACGCCGCCCTGGCGCCTTGGTCAGCGCATTTCCGGATGCGGACGTATATCGAAAGTGAGCTTCCAGCCGTCATCGGCGCGCAGTTTCCAATGGCCGATCTCGACCGGCAGGGAATTACCGGTCACTCAATGGGCGGGCACGGCGCACTGACGATCGGGCTCCGCGATCGGACGCGATTTCGCAGTATTTCCGCTTTTGCGCCAATCTGTTCGCCGATGGAATGCCCATGGGGTGTGAAGGCGTTGACGGGATATCTCGGCGAAGATCGGAGCCTCTGGCGGGGGTATGACGCGTGTGCGCTGATCGAGGACGGTGCGCTGATCGAACACGCGGCAGAGCCAAGGGCAGGGCCAAGGCGGTTGCTGATCGATCAGGGATGCGATGACCAATTTCTCGCCGACCAGCTGAAACCTGAGTTGTTGGCGCGTGCATGCGCGGCAGCGGGCATCGAGTTGACGCTCAGGATGCAGCGGGGCTATGACCACAGCTATTATTTCATCTCGACCTTTCTCGCCGATCATGTCCGATGGCATGCCCGTCACCTAAAGCGCTGAACCGGTCGCCCGGCCGGACCGTCAACCAAATGAAAAGGGGCCCCCAGCTTGCGCCGGGGACCCCTTTTTCAATCACGTTGTCGGCGTGATCAGAACTTCACGCGGAGCGTGCCGCCGTACGTCGCTGGCTGGCTAGGATAGCCAGACAAGCTGCCGCTCTGCGCCACCGACGGGAAGATGGTGGTGATATAGCGACGATCGGTGATGTTGCGGCCCCAAACCGACAATTCGATATTGCGCGGCAGTTGGAGGGTTGCCGACATGTTGAGCGAGGTGATCTGGCGCGTATATTGTGGTGCGCCTTCGGCGATCTGAACGCGGCTCGACCATTGATAATCGCCGCTCAGGATGAGGTTGATGTCATCGGAGAGCCGCTGTTTGAAGGTTGCCCCGCCCGACAACGACACTTCAGGGATGCCCGCCACGCGCTGACCAGAAAGATTTGCCGGCACGAGGCCAAAGGTCACAGGATTGAGTTGCGAGCCGTTGACGTAGGAGTCGTAGATCGGATCGAGATAAGTCAGGTCGAACTTCAGCGTCAGCGGCTTGACCGGCGAATCGGTGC
>JBBQAG010000154.1:0-3209 GCA_038315875.1 Sphingomonadales bacterium
GCAGCGCCATCGCGGTGACGATGGTCAGCGCGCCGCCGGCGCTGTTGCCCGCCAGCACCAGCCCAGTCACGCTCACGCCAAGGTCGGCGGGACTGTCCGCGACCCAGCGTGCCGCCGCCTCGCAATCATCGGGCGCGGCGGGGAAGGGGTATTCGGGCGCGAGCCGGTAATCGACCGCGATCACCGGCAAATCGAGCTGTCGCGCCATTTCAGCGCAAAAGCCGGCATGCGTATCGAGATCGCCGATCACGAAGCCGCCGCCGTGAAAGAAAACCACCGCCGGACCAGGTTCGCGGCTAGCGCGGGGATCAAACAGCCGCAATGGGATCGCACCCGCTGGCCCCGGCGCGCTCAGATCGCGAACGACGGCAAGCGCGCCAATGGGCAGATCTGCCGCGTCCTTGCTCGCGATGTATAAAGCCCGCGCCGCCGCCGGCGGAAGATCGTGCATCTTGGGACCCGGCATCGCATTGAGGAACGCCAGAAAGGCCGCCACATCGGGGCGGGTAACATGCTCGGTCATTCATCTCTCTCCTGCCGATTGGCGTTTGGCGCGCCGTCCCCTACCTAAGCAGCGTGTTCGCCGTCGTCCATCACCCCGATTATGTCGCGCCCGCGCCCGGCCGCGGCGGCTATCAATGGAACAAGAACGGCCTCGTGCGCGATCTATTGGTGGCACGTGGTGCGCCGGTGGAATGGCATGAACCGGAGCCGATGCCTCGTTCGTGGATCGAGGCGGTGCACGATCCCGATTATGTCGCCGAAGTTATCGAGGCGCGCGTGCCCCCAATCAAGGAGCGCCGAATCGGTTTTCCCGTGACACCGCTCGTCGCACGACGCGCGCAAATGGTGCCCGGCGGTACCTGGCTGGCGGCGCTGATAGCGCTTGAACGGGGCTTTGCGGCAAACAGCGCTGGCGGCAGTCATCATGCCCTCGCCGATACAGGTGCCGGCTTTTGCGTCTTCAACGATCTTGCAATCACTGCCGTGCGGCTTGTCGAGGAGGGCCGGGTTAACCGCGTGCTCATCGTCGATTGCGATGTGCATCAGGGCGATGGCACTGCGGCGCTCACCGCTGGTCGGCGAGGCATTGCCACCTATTCAATTCATGCCGACAAGAATTTCCCGGCGCGAAAGGCACGGTCGACGCTCGATGTGCCGCTCGCCGATGGGATTGGCGACGATGCCTATCTGGCGGCGCTCACCCGCACTCTGGTGCCGATGCTTGATGACTATCGCCCGGATTTGATCCTTTATCAGGCTGGCGTCGATCCATTCGAGGGTGATCGGCTGGGCCGATTGAAGCTGACGGCGGATGGCCTGGTGGAGCGCGAAAGGCTGATCGCCGGGCTTGCAATCGATCGCGGTGTTCCGCTCGCGAGCACGCTTGGCGGGGGCTACGGGGTCGATGCAATGGAGGTCGCCCGCCGCCACGCCGCCTCGATCCTCACGCTTGCCAACGCCTTTGCCAGTACGGAATTTGGGCCTATCGAGCATTTTTCGGCTTGGGGCGCGCGGGCGGCAAGCGTAGACCGCGCCCAAACAAGGTTGCGGGGAGACGATATTGGCAAGCGCCATCCATGATTTGACGCCCGAAGAGGTGGCGGCAAATCCGCCATCCGAATCGGTCGTTGTGCGTTTCGCCGGCGATTCGGGCGATGGCATGCAGCTGACCGGTGGCCAGTTCACGCTCTCCACCGCGCTCGCCGGCAACGATCTGGCGACTTTCCCGGATTTTCCTGCCGAGATACGCGCCCCGCAGGGTACTTTGTTCGGCGTCTCGGCTTTCCAGATCAATTTCGGATCGACCGAGATCGACACCGCTGGTGACCAGCCCGATGTGCTGATTGCGATGAACCCGGCTGCGCTCAAAACCAATGTCGAGTTTCTGAAGGCCGGCGGGTTGATCATCGCCGATGAAGGCGAATTCGGCGATCGCAACCTCGCCAAGGCAAAATACGCCACCAACCCGCTCCAGGACGACAGCCTGGCGAAATGGCAGCTGATCAAGCTCAACATCTCGCAGCTGACGCTCGACGCGGTGAAGCCCTTCGGCCTTGGCAACAAGGAAGCGCTGCGTTGCAAGAATATGTGGACGCTTGGGCTCGCGCTCTGGATGTTCGATCGCGACCGCAAACCGATTGTCGACTGGCTCAATGCAAAATTCGCCAAGGCGCCGCAGCTGGTCGAGGCCAATGTCGCCGCGCTCAACGCCGGACATGCTTATGGCGAGACGGCCGAGCTAACCGGGCCGATGAAGCAGCATCATCTGGCTGCGGCACCCGCCGAACCCGGACTGTACCGCACCGTCACGGGCGCTGAGGCGATTGCGCTCGGGCTTGTCGCGGGCACGCAACTGGCGGGCGTCAAGATGTTCTTCGGCGGCTATCCGATCACGCCTGCCTCGGCGATCCTGCACTTCCTGTCGCGGCTCAAGGAATATGATGTCACCACGTTCCAGGCGGAGGACGAAATCGCTGCGATCGCCTCTGCAATCGGCGCCTCCTATGCCGGGCAACTCGGCGTCACCTCTTCTTCGGGCCCGGGTATCGCCCTGAAGGGCGAAGCGATGGGGCTGGCGATCATGACCGAGCTGCCACTCGTGATCGTCAATTCCCAGCGCGGCGGCCCCTCTACTGGCCTTCCGACCAAGACCGAGCAATCGGATCTCTATCAGGCGGTCTATGGCCGCAATGGCGATGCGCCGATGCCCGTCATCGCCGCGCGGTCCGCTGCCGATTGCTTCGATGTCGCGATCGAAGCGGTCAGGATCGCGACGCGCTATATGACGCCGGTGATCCTCCTGACAGACGGTTATATCGCCAATGCCGCCGAGCCCTGGAAGGTGCCCGACATGAGCGGCTATGCGCCGTTCCCGGTGCAGTTCCTGGAACAGGTGCCAGAGGGCGGCTTCAAGCCCTATGGTCGCGACGAAAAGCTCGCCCGCCGCTGGGTAAAGCCCGGCACGCCGGGGCTGCTCCACCGCATCGGCGGGATCGAAAAAGCAGTCGACACCGGTAACATCGATTACGGATCGGACAATCACCAGCAGATGACCGATATCCGCCACGACAAGGTGATGGGCATCGACATCCCCGACCAGGCGGTCGAGCTTGGCGAGACGAGCGGAAAACTTGTGGTGGTAGGCTGGGGATCGACCTTCGGCCCGATCCATCAAGCGGTCCGCCGTGCGCGCAACCGCGGGCTGG
>JBBQAG010000097.1:0-9769 GCA_038315875.1 Sphingomonadales bacterium
GCGCTGCGCGATGCGCCGGCCAAGGTGCCCGTGATCGCCCAATTCCCAATCTATCCCACGGTCGACCGGGCCGATGCCTATGCCTCCTATGACCTGTTCAACGAAGGCCGCCTGCTGACGAAAGACAGCATGGACTGGTTCGACAAAGCCTATGCCGCCGATATGGGGCACTGGCGTGGCGCGCCATTGAACGGCGCGCATCACGATATGCCGCCGACGCTGGTCATCACTGCGGGGCTCGATCCCCTGCGCGATCAGGGCCGTGCCTATGCCGCCGCACTCATCAACCAGGGCGTCCCGACGGTGTATCGCGAGGCCGTCGGAACGATCCACGGCTTCATCACGCTGCGTCAGGCGCTGCCTTCGGGGCAGAAGGACGTTACTGACGCGCTTGGCGTGCTGAAGACGATTATCGCCGAAGCGACCGCATGACCGATCCCGACGCGTTGCCCTATCGCCCCTGTGCTGGAATCATGATCGCCAATGAAGCCGGCAAGCTGTTCCTTGGCCTCAGGGTCGATACCGTCGCAGAGGCCTGGCAATTGCCGCAGGGCGGGATCGACGATGGCGAGGATGCCGAGGCAGCCGCACGTCGCGAGTTGACCGAAGAGACGGGCATCTTGCCGGGCAAGGTCACGCTGATCGCCGAGGCGCCGGGCGAGTATTTCTACGATTTGCCCGAACCGCTGATCGGCAAGGTGTGGAAAGGCAGATGGCGCGGGCAGCGCATGCGCTGGTTTCTATACCGCTTCACAGGCGACGATGCCGATGTGAACATTGCGACGCCGCACCAGGAATTCCGCGAATGGCGCTGGGCCGGAATGGAAGAGGTGATCGCGCTCGCCGTGCCGTTCAAGCGCGACATCTACCAGCAGGTGCTTGATGCCTTTGCGGTGCATTTGCCGCCTGCCAATCAATAGGGCTTGGCGATCATCAGCCACACGGCGGCGACCAATGGCACCGTGCCGATCAGCCCCCACACGATCCAGTTCCAGCTGTCGCGCTTGTAGCTCTCGGGGATCGTGCCGCCAGCGGCAAACGTCTTGGCCACGCGGTGCTGGCGAATCTGGATAGGCAGCAGCAGCCCGAGCCAGATCGACCCAGCGACCGCGAACAAAATCTGGCTCCAGATTAGCCAGGTCGTGCCGAAGGGGTTCATGCCGGCGATCCACACCGCCCCATAACCGCCGACGATCGTCAGGATGATGCCCCAAAGCGTCAGGCTCCAATCGGTGATCGTCACCAGCCGTTGCGCGAAACCGACGATGACGGGGTTTCCAGTCCGGTCTGCAAAGACCTTCCAAAAGGCGGTCGCAGTGATGTTGCCCATCAACATGACGATGCCGGTCACGTGCAGGAATTTGGCGATATCATAAAGCATAAGAAGGTAAGGGCGCCTCTGATTAGCGATTGTCGGGGTGGCGGCCTTGAAGCGCGGGCGCCCGGACGCGTCAAGGCACGATCGGCACGCAGGAATGCCAGGATGGGGTGGAGCGATCAGCGGCAAGCGGCTAGGGCAGTGCGATGGCTCACCTTTCAAACGCCGAACATGACGCGCTGGAAGTCGCGCGATCGCAGCCAATGCTGGAGCAGACACTCGCCTGGTCAGCGATCAATTCCGGGACGCGCAATTTGGCAGGTCTGGCGACGATGGCGGGCATGTTTGCGGATGCTTTTGCCGCGCTGCCGGGCACGATCGAGTTGCTGACACCGCCACCTGTAGAAACCGTTGCCGTCAATGGCGCGGTGGAGGCGATCGATCATGGTCGCCACCTCCATCTGGCGGTGCGCCCGACCGCGCCGGTGCAGATCCTGCTGACGGGCCACATGGATACCGTCTATCCAATCGATCACCCCTTCCAGGCGACGCATTGGATCGACGGGGAAACGCTTGGCGGGCCCGGCGTTGCCGACATGAAGGGGGGTATCGCGGTGATGCTCGCTGCGCTGAAGGCGGTCGAGGCGAGCCCGCTCGCGGCCCAGATCGGCTATGAGGTCATGCTCAATTCGGACGAAGAAACGGGGTCGCTTTCCTCCGCTGGACTGATTGGACGGATCGCCAAGGGCAAGGCAGCGGCACTCACCTATGAGCCCGCCCTTCCCGACGGCACCCTGGCGGGCGCGCGCGGCGGAACGGGCAATTTTTCAATCGTCGTCCACGGCAAAAGCGCGCATGCCGGGCGCAACCCCGATGAGGGGCGCAACGCGATCGTAGCAGCGGCTGATCTCGCGGTGCGGCTGGCGGCGGCAAGGGCGCCCGGTCTGGCTGTCAATCCAGCGCGGATCGAGGGCGGCGGGCCGAACAATGTCGTTCCCGATCTCGCGATCCTGCGGATCAATTTCCGGCCCGCAACCAAAGAAGACATCGCCCGTGCCCGCACTGAAATCGATGCAGCAGTCGCACAGATTGCCGCGATTCACGAGGTGCGGATCGAGGTTCATGGCGGCTTCAATCGCCCGCCCAAGCCGATCGATACGGGCGCTGCAAAACTCTTCGCGCTCGTCAAACATGCCGGCGCCGATCTGGGCCTCGACATCGCCTGGCGGGCGACGGGCGGCGTGTGCGATGGCAACAACATCGCCGCCTGCGGGATCCCGGTGGTTGATACGATGGGCGCGCGGGGTGGCGCGATCCATTCAACCGACGAATTCCTGATCGTCGAAAGCCTTGCCGAGCGAGCCGCGCTATCTGCGCTCAGCATCCTTAGAATTGCCGGACGGGGGGGCTTGTGAGCTTTCGAATTCGTGCTGCGCGCGACAGCGATCTGCAGCCGCTCTATGAAATGGCCAAGCTTACCGGCGGCGGCTTCACCAACCTGCCGCCCGATCGCGCCGCCTTGCGGGCAAAGCTCGATCGCAGCCATGCAGGATTTGCCGGTGGAGGGGCCATCGGCGGCGGGCCGCTCGCCGATGAACTCTTCGTGCTGGTGCTCGAAAACGTACAAACTGGAGACATCCGCGGCACCTGCCAGATGTTCACGCATGTCGGGCAGAGCTTCCCCTTTTACAGCTACCGCGTGAGCACCCTCACCCAGCATTCGAAGGAACTGAACCGCACGTTTCGCGCCGATATGTTGAGCCTGACGACCGATCTCGAAGGATCGAGCGAGGTCGGCGGGCTATTTCTTCACCCCGGCGAGCGAGCGGGCGGGCTTGGCATGCTGCTCGCCCGCAGCCGCTATCTGTTCATCGCGCAGCACCGCGCGCGCTTTGCCGATCGTATCCTCGCCGAATTGCGCGGAGTCATCGATGAGGCAGCAGGATCGCCCTTTTGGGACGGCCTTGCCGGGCGCTTCTTCGGGATGAATTTCCAGGATGCAGACCAGTTCAATGCGATCCGCGGCCACCAATTCATCGCCGATCTTTTCCCCAAGCACCCGATCTATATTGCGATGCTGAGTGACAGCGCACGTGCGGCGATCGGCATGCCGCATCCATCGGGGCGCGCAGCGATGCGGATGCTCGAGAATGAAGGGTTCGCGCATGAAAACTATATCGACATCTTCGACGGCGGGCCGACGATGATCGCCCGCACTGATCAGGTCCGCACGATCCGCAACACGCAAACGAGCCAAGTCCAGTCGATCAATGATGGCGCCGGCGAAGCGTCGCTGATTGCGGCGGGCACGCTTGGCGATTTCCGCTGCGCTTATGGTCGGCTCACCGCGGTCGAAGGGGGCATCGCGATCGACGGTGATTGTGCTGCGGCGCTCGATGTAAAACCTGGGGCTATCGTCGCGCATGTCGAGCGAAATTGATGCTGGTTGAAATCAATTTCGATGGCCTGATCGGGCCAAGTCACAATTATGCGGGTCTAAGCCACGGCAATCTCGCCGCCACGCGGAACGCGGGTCAGATATCGCATCCCCGCGCAGCGGCCTTGCAGGGAATCGCAAAAATGCGCGCCAACCTGGCATTCGGGCTGACGCAAGGCATCCTCCTGCCCCATGCCCGGCCAAATCATGGCTGGCTTGCTGCCTTGGCCACTGACTATGCGTCGGCACCCGCGCACCTTCAGGCGCAGGCGTTGTCTGCCTCTGCGATGTGGGCAGCGAATGCCGCGACGGTTTCGCCTGCTGCCGACGCCGCCGATGGCCGCTGCCATTTGACCGTCGCCAATCTGGTGACGATGCCGCACCGGAGCCACGAATGGCTGGGCACGCTGGCGCAATTACGGATCGCCTTTGCCGATGCGGCTTTTGCAGTTCACCCGCCGATCCCCGCGCCGTTCGGGGATGAGGGGGCGGCAAACCATATGCGCATGGCGAGCGCTCATGACGCAGCCGGTGTCGAGATATTCGTGTTCGGCGCCGGCGGGGGCCCCTTTCCCGCCCGCCAGCACCGCGAGGCAAGCGAAGCCGTCGCCCGCGCGCACACACTCGATCCTGCCCGCACGCTCTTCATCCGCCAATCGGACGAAGCAATCGCCGCCGGCGCGTTTCACAATGATGTCGTCGCCGTGGCAAACGAGTTCGTGTTATTTGCCCATGAACTTGCCTTTGCCGATCGCGATGCGTTTTATCACGATCTTCGCAAGGTCATGCCCGATGCAGTGGTCGTCGAGGTGCCGGCAGCGGCGGTAAGCCTCGACGATGCCGTCACTTCCTACCTGTTCAACGCACAGCTGGTGACGCTGCCGGGTGGCGCGATGGCGCTGATCCTGCCTGAGGAAGCGCGCGCCAATGCTCGCGTCTGGACCTGGCTTCAAGGGATGATCGCAGGCAACGGGCCGATCAGAAGGCTCGAGGTCGTCAATGTTCGAGAATCGATGGCCAATGGCGGTGGCCCGGCGTGTCTTCGGCTGCGGGTCGTGGCCGATCCAGCGACGATCGATCAACGGTTCATCGTCGACGCCGCCAAGCTCGATCGGCTCGCGGCAATCGTCGAGCAGCATTGGCCAGAGGCAATCGATCCGGCGCAGATCGGCGACCCCGCGCTTATCGAACAGATCGAAGTGGCATATGCAGCACTGCTGAAGACGCTCGACCTTGTCGGATTAATTGACAGTTTACCATCTTTGTAAAACCAGGACTGGCGGATTTCCGCGATTGGCGCGTAGCTTGCTTAAGAGATTGGCATGTGGCGCAAATTCACCCGACTGTTCGTGATCAAGACCAAGTTCGAGGCTTTTCTCGTAATCTACGGGCTTGGCGTCGGCGCGACCGAGCGCGGCGTGCATTATCTGCAGCAATATCCCGGCGCTGGCGGCTGGATGCTGTTCGCGGTCTGCCCGATCGCGGTGTTCATGGCCGGGGCCCGGATCCTCGATTCGATCGAGCGCCAGCAGACGGATTGATCCGACTTTAAACCACAACAGGATTACTTCGTCGCACTCGCGCGAAGGTCTTCTATTTCGGATCGCATGAACGCGCCGCTCACCCATCTGCAACGGCTGGAAGCCGAAAGCATCCACATCCTGCGAGAGGTCGTGGCGGAAGCCGAACGGCCGGTGATGCTCTATTCGGTGGGCAAGGATTCGGCGGTCATGCTGCATCTGGCGCGCAAGGCTTTCTATCCCGCCCCGCCGCCCTTCCCGCTGCTGCATGTCGATACGACCTGGAAGTTTCAGGCGATGTATGCGCTGCGCGAAAAGGCAGCTGCCGATGCCGGGATGGAGCTGATCGTCCACCACAATCCCGAAGCAATGGCGCTGGGCATCAATCCGTTCGATCACGGCGCGCGCCACACCGATATGTGGAAAACACAGGGCCTGAAGCAGGCGCTTGAACGCCATGGTTTCGACGCTGCCTTTGGCGGCGCCCGCCGCGACGAGGAAAAGAGCCGCGCGAAGGAGCGCATCTTCAGCTTTCGGTCGGCACATCAGCGCTGGGACCCCAAGAGCCAGCGGCCGGAGCTTTGGCATCTCTACAATGCGCGCAAGAACAAGGGCGAGAGCATCCGTGCCTTCCCGCTATCGAACTGGACCGAACTCGATATCTGGCAATATATCCAGATCGAGGGGATCGAGATCGTCCCGCTCTATTTCGCCGCAGCGCGACCGACCGTCGAGCGCGACGGGTTGCTGCTGATGGTCGACGACGATCGTTTTCGGCTACTGCCCGGCGAGAAGCCTGTAGAGCGATCGATCCGTTTCCGAACGCTTGGTTGCTATCCGCTGACGGGTGCCGTCGAAAGCGCGGCAACGACGCTGAGCCAGGTGATCCAGGAAATGCTGCTGACGACGACCAGCGAGCGGCAGGGTCGCGCGATCGATCATGATCAGTCCGCCAGCATGGAGAAGAAGAAGCAGGAGGGCTATTTTTGATGCTCTCGCCCGATCTACCAACCCCCGACACCTATCAGGCCGAAACCCTCATTGCCGAGGACATCGACGCCTATCTGGAACTGCACCGCCATAAATCGCTGCTTCGGTTCATCACCTGCGGATCGGTGGACGACGGCAAATCGACGCTGATCGGGCGGCTGCTCTATGATTCAAAGATGATCTTCGATGATCAACTGGCGGCGCTGGAGGCAGATAGCCGGCGCTCGGGCACGCAGGGCGAGGCGATCGATTTCGCCTTGCTCGTCGATGGCCTCGCCGCCGAACGCGAACAAGGCATCACAATCGATGTCGCCTATCGCTTTTTCGCGACCGAGAAGCGCAAGTTCATCGTCGCCGATACGCCAGGTCACGAGCAATATACGCGCAACATGGTGACGGGCGCCTCGACCGCCGATCTCGCGGTGATCCTGATCGATGCGCGCAAGGGCGTGCTGACCCAGACGCGGCGGCACAGCTACCTCGCCAAGCTGATCGGCATCCGCCACATCGTGCTGGCGGTGAACAAGATGGACCTGATCGGCTATGACCAGCCGCGCTTCGACGAGATCGTCGCGGCGTATCGCGACTTTGCAACGTCGATTGGAATTCAGGCCTTCACGGCGATCCCGCTCTCAGGATTCAAGGGCGACAATGTCGCGACGCGCTCGTCGGCGATGCCCTGGTATCACGGCCCCAGCCTGATCGCGCATCTGGAAGCGGTGGATCTAGGCGGGGATGCAGCCGCTACCCGGCCATTTCGGATGCCGGTGCAATGGGTCAACCGGCCAAATCTCGATTTCCGTGGCTTTGCCGGTACGATCGCGACGGGGGAAATCCGCCCCGGCGATGCCGTGCGTATCCTGCCTTCGGGGCGAACCACCAGGGTGGCGAGGATCGTGACATTCGACGGCGATCTGGAGAGCGCAATTGCCGGCCAGTCGGTGACGTTGACGCTGGCGGACGAGGTCGATTGCTCGCGCGGCGATGTCATCGCGCTTGCCGAATCGCCCGCGCAGATCGCCGATCAATTCTCTGCGACGATCGTTTGGATGGACGGCGAGGCTTTGCTCCCCGGGCGCAGCTATACGATGAAGCTCGCCACGCAGACGGTAGGGGCAACCGTGCAGGCGCCGGATCATGTGATCGACGTTAACACGCTTGCCAAGCTCTCCGCCCGCACGCTCCAGATGAACGATATCGGCGTCGCCGATCTGTTCACCGATCGCCCGATCGTGTTCGAGCCCTATGCCGACGGCGCCGAGCTGGGCGGCTTCATCCTGATCGACCGCAATAGCAATGCGACAGTGGCGGCCGGCATGCTCCGCCATGCGCTGCGCCGCGCACAAAATGTCCATTGGCAGGCCACCGAGATATCCCCGGTTGCTCACGCAGCGCAAAAGGGCCAGCAGCCCCGGGTACTTTGGTTCACCGGGCTTTCGGGATCGGGCAAGTCGACGATCGCCAATCTCGTCGAGCGCAAGCTCAACGCGCTAGGGCGCCATACCTTCCTGCTCGATGGCGACAATCTGCGCCACGGCCTCAACAAGGACCTTGGCTTCGGCGATGCCGACCGGATCGAGAATATCCGCCGTGCAGGCGAGGTCGCCAAGTTGATGACCGATGCCGGACTGATCGTGCTGACCGCCTTCATCTCGCCCTTTCGCGCGGAACGTGCGATGGTGCGCGGGATGCTGGCCAAAGATGCATTTGTCGAAATATTCGTCGACACCCCGCTAGCGGTGGCCGAGGCACGCGACGTCAAAGGGCTCTATGCCCGCGCCCGTACCGGCGAAATCGCCCATTTCACCGGCATTACCAGCCCTTATGAAGCGCCGGAGGCACCAGACATCTATATCGACACGACCAGCGAAGCCCCCGAAGCGGCAGCAAACAGGATCGTCGAGCACATTCTCGGCGTGTGGAGTTACGAACTTTGAACGACGTAGGCCTCGCGCGGTCCATCGCGATCGAGGCAGGCGCGTTGCTGAAGGATATTCGGATGCATGCAACCTGTTCGGACCGCGAGCTCGGCGCGCGGGGCGATCGGGAGGCGAACCGGTTGATCATCGATCGACTGCGCGCCGCTCGGCCGGATGATTTCATCCTGTCGGAGGAATCCTTCGATGATCGCAAGCGCTGCGCCGCTCGGCGGGTATGGATCATCGATCCGCTCGACGGGACGCGCGAATATGCCGAACGCCTGGATGATTGGGCAGTGCACATCGGATTGGCGATCGACGGCGTGCCAAGCATCGGCGCTGTCGCGCTTCCAGCGTGCGGACGCGTTTTCGCCACCGACGATATGGCCTCAGCGCCCGCGACTGCCCCCGCTCGCCCTCGCATCGTCGTCAGCCGCAGCCGCGCGCCAGAGATCGCCCGGCTGGTAGCAGAAGCAATCGGGGGTGATCTGGTCGCAATGGGATCGGCCGGCGCCAAGGCAATGGCCGTCGTCTCTGGCGATGCCGAAATCTATCTTCATTCGGGCGGCCAATATGAATGGGACAATTGCGCGCCGGCTGCCGTCGCGTTGGCGGCCGGCTTCCAGGCCTCCCGGATCGATGGCAGCCCGCTAGTCTACAATTGCGTGGACCCGTTGTTGCCCGATCTGCTGATCTGCCGCAACGAATGGGCAGGCCCGGTACTGGCCGCCGTTGCCGCTGCCGTGTCGCTGTCGCCAGTCCCGAACTGACACAAAGCTGTCGGTTTGATGGTATAGCGCCATCGTGCCGGGCTGCCATATCAGGCGTTCGGGGTTGGGGAGAATTAAATTGCGGCTGTTTCGCGGCCTTTTCCTAGTGCTTGTCGCACAGGCGCTTCTGGTTGCGACGCTCGCTGCCCCGATCCTGCTCTGGGGGCTAAGCAACGGTTTCGGTGCCTATCTGGCGGCGCGCCATATCGCGGCCTCGCCGACCACCGGCGTCGAACTGAATTTCTTGCGAGGGCAGGTCATCGTCATCGGCGCGGTCCTGATCGGGATGCTGATCGTGATGTTGATCGTCAGCGCGTTGATCGCGCGGCGGTGGTCGCGACCGCAACGTGCGCTGTTCGTCGCAAGCAGTGCGCTCGCTGAAGGCAATTACAGCGTCGCGTTCCCCGAGACCGGCCCGCTCGAGACGATCATCACGATGCGCAATCTTGGCCGTATCGCGCGCTCATTCGACCGGCTTGAAACCGCCCGGCGCACCTGGCTGGTCGCGATTGCCGAGGAATTGCGCAAGCCAGTCGATGCGCTCGATGATTTTCGCAAGATCGCCGCTGCCGAGGCGACCATCATCGACGAACATACAAGCGACAACATCCGGCGGCTGCTGGAAATCACCAACGATCTGCAGGCAGTGGCGCTCGCCGATCTGGGGCGCTTGCCGGTTAAATTCGCGACGGTCGATCCCTGCGCGCTGATTCACAACGCGATCTGGATGAACAAGCGCCGTGCCGAACTGGCAAAAGTAACGCTTGAACCCGGCGAACTGCCGGCAACGACGGTCCTCGTCAAATGGGATGGCG
>JBBQAG010000055.1:0-16342 GCA_038315875.1 Sphingomonadales bacterium
ACGTCTTGGCCGGCGCTGCTTGAGCGGTGCCGGCATCGCCTGGGTTGATATAGCCCAAATCGTTGACCATTTTCGAATAGGCCTGGATGAAGGCGAGCGTCACGATCCGGCCGATATCGGTGTTCTCATAACCGCCGCCGACCGCACCAGCGCCGATACCACCCACGCCGAACGCGCCGCCAATGGCAAAGCTTGTGTCGCGCTTGGCAGCATAGCCATCGCTGACCGCAATCGTCTCGGTGGTGCGGACATTGGTGAGCGACAGCACCGTGTTCGCCTCGGATTTACGTGACTTGATGCCACCGAGCAGCCCACCGAACGGACCGCCGATGATCGCCCCGGCGACCGCGCCTGCAGCATTGCCGCTGACATTGCTGTTGGCGCCCTGAATTTCAGCGACCAGGACATAATCTGCCGCCTTGATCTGGCCCTGGCCGACATTCGAGCCGCGCTGCAGGCCAAGGCCGCTGCCGATATTGCGTTCCTGCGCTGCGGCATCCAGTCCAGCGCCGCGATCGACGATATTGAAGCAGCCCGATCGCTGGACGAGCACGCGCAGCAGCCGTGCGGGTGGGGCAAGGCTGTTCTGCGTCCAGCCCGATGAATCCTGCCCGTCGACGATCGAGACGGTGCCGTGCTTTTGCGGGCAGCGCGGCACGTCGTTCATCGCCGCCTGCTGCAGCTGCTGTCCCTTCGAGGCGCTGGCTTGTTTGGGGGGCTTTTGTGCCATCACTGGAGCGGCCATCACCGCGAGCATCGTCGCACTCGAAAGCAGAGTATGCCGTACCATCTTGTTTCCCCCACAAGTTTTGATTCGCTGGCTCTCGATACTCTTTCGCGCTTCGGGGGTGAAACGATAAATCGCGCAGCATCATCGCCAGTGTTCACTGCAGCCCAGGCGCACCGGTCGGCGCCAAAAGCGCGATCACTTTGCCCTTTGCCGATTGCGCTGCTATCGGCGCGGACATCATGGCAACACCGCTTTCCCGCATCCGCAACTTCAGCATCATCGCGCATATCGATCACGGCAAATCGACGCTTGCGGATCGGCTGATCCAGACCACCGGCGGGCTCACCGCGCGCGAAATGTCCGAGCAGGTGCTCGACAATATGGACATCGAGAAGGAACGCGGGATCACGATCAAGGCGCAGACGGTGCGCCTGCAATATGTCGCGCATGACGGGCTGGAATACACGCTTAACCTGATGGACACCCCCGGGCACGTCGATTTCGCCTATGAGGTTAGTCGAAGCCTCGCCGCGTGCGAGGGCGCGTTGCTCGTTGTGGACGCAGCGCAAGGCGTCGAAGCGCAGACGCTCGCCAACGTCTATCAGTCGATCGAGCATGATCACGAGATCGTACCGGTCATCAACAAGATCGATCTGCCCGCCGCCGAGCCTGAAAAGGTCCGCGCCGAGATCGAGGAAGTGATTGGCCTCGATGCCTCCAACGCGGTGATGACCAGCGCCAAATCGGGGATTGGCATCGAGGATGTGCTCGAAGCGATCGTCACGCGTATTCCGCCGCCCAAGGGCGATGCCGATGCGCCGTTAAAGGCGATGCTCGTCGATAGCTGGTACGATCCCTATCTGGGCGTCGTCATTCTCGTCCGGGTGATGGCGGGCTCGATCAAAAAGGGCCAGCAGGTCAGCTTCATGCAGGCCGGCACCACTCACCTGATCGATCGGGTCGGCTGTTTTCGTCCGAAGATCGAGCAGCTTACCGAACTCGGCGTTGGCGAAATCGGGTTCATCACCGCGCAGATCAAGGAGATCGTCCAGACCCGCGTCGGCGATACGATCACCGACACCAAGCGCCCTGCGGCCGAGCCATTGCCGGGGTTCAAGGAAGTCCAGCCAGTGGTGTTCTGCGGGCTGTTTCCAGTCGATGCCAACGATTTCGAGAAGCTGCGCGAGAGCATCGGCAAGCTGCGACTGAACGATGCGAGCTTCAGCTTCGAGATGGAAACCTCGGCCGCACTTGGCTTCGGCTTCCGCTGCGGTTTCCTCGGCCTGCTCCATCTGGAGATCATCCAGGAGCGGCTCACCCGCGAATATGATCTTGATCTGATCACGACAGCGCCGTCGGTTGTCTATCAGATCAACCTCGCGCACGGGAATGGCCATATCGAGCTCCACAATCCCGCCGACATGCCCGATCCAAGCAAGATAGAGACGATCAGCGAGCCGTGGATCGAAGCGACGATTTATTGTCCCGACGAATATCTCGGCAGCATCCTGAAGCTCTGCCAGGACCGGCGCGGTATCCAGAAGAACCTGACCTATGTCGGCGGGCGGGCGCAGGTGACGTACGAACTGCCGCTCAACGAAGTCGTGTTCGATTTCTACGATCGGCTGAAGAGCATCTCGCGCGGCTATGCGAGCTTCGATTACCACCAGATCGGCTACCGCGAGGGCGATCTGGTGAAGATGAGCATCCTCGTCAACGCCGAGCCGGTCGATGCGCTATCGATGATCGTCCACCGTGGCACCGCCGAAAGCCGGGGCAGGGGCATGTGCGAGCGGCTGAAGGATCTGATTCCGCGCCATCTGTTCAAGATCCCGATCCAGGCCGCGATCGGGGGCAAGGTGATTGCGCGCGAAACGATCGCGGCGATGCGCAAGGACGTGACGGCCAAATGCTATGGCGGCGATGCCAGCCGGAAACGCAAGCTGCTCGACAAGCAGAAAGAGGGCAAGAAGCGGATGCGCGAATACGGCTCGGTCAGCATCCCGCAGGAAGCGTTCATCGCCGCGCTGCGGATGGGGGATGAGGGCTAGGGGAGCGTTGACCGTGCGATCAAGGACTTAATAGGGCTTCAACGGAACCCCGCGCGATCTCGCGCGCTGCCCTGATGCGGCGTAAAGCCCTTGCGGTGGGCAAGACGATCGGCAGGAGAATCAAGATGGTTGACGACAGCAAGACAAAAGGCGCGACGAGCACTTCCGGCGGCGCGATGGGAGTTGGCAGCAGCGAAGCGATGGGCGAGCGGATGAAGGCGGCAGGCGACACGCTGAAACATTCGACCGAGAAGATGGCTGAGACGGGCACCGCGCTGGGCATGAAAATGCTCGATCAGGCCGAACCGAAGGCGCGTGATGCTATTGCTGCGATGCGCGCGGCGGCACAGGCCAAGGATGTGAGCGAGGTCGTCAAAATCCAAAGCGAATATCTGCGCGAACAAACCACCCGGGCAATGACTCAGGCGCGGGAAATCGGCGAGATGATCACTGGTTTTGGACGCGATGCGATGGGCCAGATGACCCGCCGCGATTGATTTGATCGGGCCGTCACGCCGACCCGGGATGCGTGTGGGGTGCATTTCGGGTCGTCGGCCTTGGCTCCAATCCTTCATATGGTGCGCGCTTTGCGTCTGGCGTGCGGTTCCCAACGCGATATACCGTCGGGAATAGCGATCGGAGGCGGGCAATGGCGAGCATAATGAAAAGGCTGGCCATTCGGGGCCGGACGGCAGCCCGGCTGGCAATCGCAGCCACGCTGGCGCTCGCATCGGCGTCAGGCCCTGCAGCAGCAAAGCTGTCCCAGCCACCGCTGGTCTTGGCCGCTGCAAGCCTGCAGGAATCGATGACGGCAGCAGCAGATAGCTGGTCGAAAAAGGGTCGCCTGAGACCCGTGATTTCTTTTGCGGCATCATCGTCGCTGGCCCGGCAGCTGGCAGCCGGGGCGCCGGCGGATCTGTTCGTCTCTGCCGATGAATCGTGGATGGAGGATCTTGCGAGGCGAGGATTGATCGTCCCTGCAACGCGGGTTTCCTTTCTTGCCAATCGCCTCGTGCTGATCGCGCCGGTGGCGAGCCGAGCCCGCGCTAATTTCGGGGATCGTAGGCAACTGGCCGCGCTGCTCGCGGGCGGCCCGTTGGCAATGGCGGATACCGGGGCGGTACCTGCTGGCAAATACGGCAAGGCAGCGTTGACCGCGCTTGGCGTGTGGGATGCGGTATCGCCAAAAGTGGTCGCTGCGGAAAATGTGCGCGCGGCCCTCATTTTGGTGGAACGCGGTGCCGCGCCGCTTGGGATTGTCTATGCCACGGACGCGCGTGCATCGAAGGCGGTAAAGGTCATCGGCATCTTCCCGGCGGCGAGCCACCCGGCAATCACCTATCCCATCGCCCGGCTCAAAGGATCGACGAATCCCGAAGGCGAAGCTTTTCGCCGCTATCTGCTATCGCGTGAGGGCAAGGCGATTTTCGTCCGCTATGGTTTCGGCGTACGCTGATCATATGATCTCGCCTGCAGAATGGGAAATCGTTGCGCTGACGCTGAAAGTCGGGGGAGCGGCAATGCTGCTGACGATGCCGATAGCGTTTGTGCTGGCCTGGCTGCTCGCGAGGGGGAATTTTCCGGGCAAAATCCTGATCGATGCGGTGGTTCACCTGCCGCTGGTGCTGCCGCCGGTCGTCACTGGCTGGCTGCTGCTGATCCTGTTTGCGCCCAAGGGGCTGCTTGGCGGGGTGTTGATGAGCTGGCTGGGCGTGACCGTGCTGTTCAAATGGACTGGCGCCGCGATTGCATCGGGGGTGATGGCGCTGCCGCTGATGGTGCGGGCGATGCGGCTGTCGATCGAGGCAGTCGACCGGCGGCTCGAAAGCGCCGCCCGCACGCTGGGGGCAGGGCGCTGGCGCGTGTTTCGCGATATCACGCTGCCGTTGAGCGTGCCCGGCATCCTCGCCGGGTTGGTGCTTGGTTTTGCCCGGTCGATCGGCGAATTCGGGGCGACGATCACCTTCGTCTCGAACGTCCCGGGCCAGACGCAGACCTTGCCACTCGCGATCTACAGCGCGCTGCAGCTGCCCGGTGGCGATGCGATCGTATGGCGGCTGTCGCTGATCGCGGTCGCCCTGTCGCTGGCGGCGCTGGTCGCGTCGGAGATATTGGCACGGCGGGCAGGGCGGGGCTTGCATGTCCTTTGATATCGATATCGCGCGGCGCGTGGGCGACGGCGACGTATCGATACAGTTCGTTGCAGCGGATGGATTGACCATCCTGTTCGGCCCGTCGGGCGTCGGCAAGACGAGCGTGCTCAACATGGTCGCCGGCCTGATCAAGCCAGAGCGCGGGCACATTCGGGTTGGCGACGTTACGCTGTTCGACGCTGCAACCGGGATCGATATGCCGTCGGAATTGCGATGTGCCGGCTATGTTTTTCAGGAAGCCCGGCTCTTCCCGCATATGCAGGTCGGCGCGAACCTCCTTTATGGCCGTAGGAAAATCCCGACGGTACATCAGGTCGGTTTTGGCGGCGCCTCGGTCGCGCTGGCATTTGACGATGTCGTCGATTTCCTGGGTATCGGCAACCTGCTCGATCGCTGGCCGCGCAGCTTGTCTGGGGGCGAGGCGCGGCGTGTTGCGATTGGCCGGGCGCTGCTGAGCGATCCCGCCTTCCTGTTGCTCGATGAGCCGCTATCATCGCTCGATCGCCCGCGCCGCGAAGAGATCATGCGCGCGATCGAGCATATCCGTGACGTGCTGAAGCTGCCGATCCTGATGGTCACCCACGACGCTGCGGAGGCCGAACGGCTCGGCACCCGCATCATCGCGATGTGAACCCGCTTTACAGCCCGATCCTGACCTGCCCGCCGACGATCCGTGGTTCGTTGATCATGCCCGTCAGATTGTTGAAATCGATCGCGCTGATGCTTCGGATCTGGTTGGTGATGTTACGCGCGAAGAAGGCGAAATCGAGTTTGCCCGATTTGTAGCCAAGCCGAAGCCCGCCTTCGACCAGCGGGCGACCGCGGAATTCGAGCGCATCATAGAGGAAATAGTTGATCGTGCTGCGATAGGCCCAATCGGTGTAGACATAGATTTCGCCATTCGCGCTGACCGGCACGGCGTAGCGGGCGGTGATGTTGCCGACGAATTTTGGCGCCTGGGGCAGGGGATTGCCATTGATGGTCGCCAGGCCGGCAGTCACTGGATCGACAACGGTGCACAGCGAACCGCACACGCCCACGCGAACATTGGGATCGCGAATTTCCGTGAAGTTGTAGCTGCCGCTTGCAGTGAGTTCGAGATGCGGTACCGGACGCGCCTCGATCTCCGCCTCGACGCCGTAGCCGACTGCTTTTGCCGCGTTGAGCAAACGTGCCGAGTTGGTGGCGCCGCCCACGGCGGTGATCTGCAGATCCTTGGTTTCAAACCAATAGCCACTCAAGGCGAACCGCAGCGAACGATCGAGCAAGGCGCCCTTGATGCCGCCTTCGATCGAGAGCGTGGTTTGCTTGCGCGCGGCGGTCGGCCGTCTGACAAAGGTCACACGGTCCTGGATTGCCGGGCCCTGATAGCCCGTTGCAACGCGACCGTAGAAGTTGATTTCCTTGCTCGCGGCATAGCTTGCATTCACATCCCAGGTGAATTCGCCGTCGCTGGTCCGGGTGCGGATCGGCAACACGACGCCGAACAGGAAGGGCGAGGTGCCCGACACGAGATCGTTGCGACGATCCCGCGAATAACGCCCGCCAGCGCTCAGCGTGAGCGCATCGACAGGCTTGTATTCGAGCGACGCGAAAACACCGTAATTCTCGTTCACATTGTCATGCGCAATCGCGGCGTCGCGGTCGCGCGTCCGCGATCCGGTTGCGGGGAATACATAGTTGAACTCGTTGAACTTCAACGTCTGGTAGAAATAGTAAAGCCCACCCTGTGCCCGGAAAGGCCCCAGATTGTCGCTGGCGAAGCGTAATTCCTGGCTGAATTCGGCCGGAGAACTGGTGCCACCGGTGTTCGATGGAAACAGTGCGTTGTTGAGGCCGAGCGCCGGGAAGACATAATTATTGCCACCGTCGATATCGCCCGTGCTTTCGACCTCGGCGCGTTCATAGCCAGTCACCGAATAGAGCGTGCCAATCCCGTCGAAATGATAATCGAGCCGCAGATTGGCGCCCCATTGCGACAGCGATTGGCTGGTATAGCCATCGAGTGCTGCCTGCGAGGGCGAGAAATCCGGCGCGAAGTTATTGCTGCCGCGCACGAACAAGCCCGCACGGAAAACGCGCGGCGTTCCCTCCAGCGTACGGCCGTGGAGGTTCAGCAAGGCGTTGAAATCGGCACTGCTATAGGCAAGCTGGAGGCGCCCGGCATAATCGGTATAGCCTTCGAGCTCGGCATTGGCGACGCCCCGCGCGCCGTTGAATACCCAATTGTCACGGTGCTGAACCAGCGCGGAGGCGCGGAACGAGAAGCCGCCGCCAAGTGGGCCGCCCGCTGCGGCCTCGGCATTGACGGTGTTATAGGTCGCCCATGACGCGCTGACATAGCCGGTATAGGTATCGCTCGGCTTGACTGAATCGAGCTTGACGACGCCCGCTGGCGTGTTGCGGCCGAACAGCGTTCCCTGCGGGCCGCGCAGCACCTGGACATTTTGAAGATCGAAGACCGGGAAGGATTTCAACAACGGATTTTCAAGCGCGACATCGTCATAAACCACCGACACGGGTTGCGCGGCGTTGATATCGAAATCGGTGTTGCCCAGCCCGCGGATGTAGAAGCGGGGGAAGGTGCGGCCGAACGACGATTCGATCTGAAGCGAGGGCACTCGCGACGACAGGAAGCGGATATCGAGCCCGCTCGAATTGAGCACATCGAGCTTTTCGCCTGCGATTGCAGTCACTGAAAGCGGGACATCCTTGGCCAGTTCGTTGCGCCGCGTCGCGGTGACCGTGATGTCGCTGGCATCGTCCGACTGGGCCGACTGGTCTGCACTCGACTGGGCTGGTTCGGCCGCGATTGCAGGTGTGGCCAATGCCACCAGCATGAGCGAAGCGCTCGATAAAAGAACGTGCTTGATGATCATGAAAAGGTCCCCCGGGTGGATCGTTGCATCCCACTCCTGCATCATCCGTATGTCCCGGATGTGAAGCCGATCCGTAACAGTCTCGTCACGATCATCAAGCCGGGTTGATCGAAGTGACAGGCAAATGCGCGGAAAAAGCGCCGACCTGTGTGGCGCGGGCAACACCTTATTGCCGCCCCACACAGCAAAGCCGCCGCCCGGTTGCCCGGACGGCGGCTTCAGACTGGCTTGTATCTTGATGGGCCCGATTATTCCTTGATCAGGTAATCGCCCGCATCTGCATCGGTGCCGTGGCCGCTCTGGACGACGGTACCCAAGGCATCGTCACCCGTGCCGCCTGCCTCGCGCGCGGAGCGGTGGAGTTCCGCTGCGTGCTCCTCGGCAGCCGAATTCGGCGCGGCGATGGCAACCGCGTCGATCCGCCGCTGCGACACGCGCAGCGCCGCATCGCGCGAATTGGCGGTCACGCGCAGGCGGTTCAAGCCAGCGCCCGTGCCCGCCGGGATCAACCGGCCAACGATCACGTTTTCCTTCAGGCCGATCAGCGTGTCCTGCTTGCCCTGGACCGCAGCCTCGGTGAGGACGCGGGTGGTTTCCTGGAACGACGCCGCCGAGATGAAGCTGCGCGTTTGCAGCGACGCCTTGGTGATGCCGAGCAGCACGGGCTTGCCGACCGCGACCGACTGACCCTTTTCGAGCTTGACGTTGATCGCGTCCATTTCCTCGCGATCGACCTGTTCGCCGGCGAGCAGCGTGGTGTCGCCGCCGTCGGTGATCTCGACCTTCTGGAGCATCTGGCGAACGATCACCTCGATGTGCTTGTCGTTGATCTTCACGCCCTGCAGACGATAGACCTCCTGGATTTCCGAGACGAGATATTCGGCCAGGGGCTCAATGCCGAGCACTTCGAGAATATCATGCGGATCGGGTGAGCCGCCGATCAGATTATCGCCGCGCTTGACGTAATCGCCCTCCTGGACATCGATGACCTTCGACTTCGGCACCAGATATTCCACGACCTCGCCGCCATCCTCGGGCTGGATGCCGATCTTGCGCTTGGCCTTGTAATCCTTGCCGAACACAACCCGGCCGGAAACCTTGGCGATGATCGCGTTTTCCTTTGGCTTGCGCGCTTCGAACAGCTCGGCAACGCGCGGCAGACCGCCGGTGATGTCGCGCGTCTTGGCGGCTTCGCGGGAAACGCGGGCAAGCACGTCGCCCCCGAATACCTTGGCACCGTCCTCGACCGACAATGTCGCCCCCGCCGCCAGCATGTAGCGACCGGCCTCGCCCGAACCTTCGTCGAGCAGGGTCAGGCGCGGACGCAGATCCTCCTTCGATTTGGTCGCGGCACGATATTCGGTGACGACGCGCTGGGTGATGCCCGTCGCTTCATCGGCCTGCTCGGTTAGCGTCTTGCCATCGATCAGATCGACATATTTCACGACACCGGGGTTCTCGGTGATCACTGGCATGGTGAACGGATCCCATTCGGCCATCCGGTCGCCCTTGGTCAGCTGATGGCCATCGGGGAACAGAACGTACGCGCCGTATGGAATGCGGTGCACCGCACGCTCGCGGCCCTCGGCATCGATGATCGCGAGTTCGCCCGAGCGGCTGAGCACAACCCGGCGGCCGCGCTGATCCTCAATGATCCGCAGGTCGCGATAGTCCATCCGGCCATCGGCAACGGCTTCGAGGTTCGACTGCTCGTTGAGCTGGGCCGCGCCGCCGATGTGGAAGGTCCGCATCGTCAGCTGGGTGCCCGGCTCACCGATCGACTGTGCAGCAATAACGCCGACCGCCTCACCGATGTTGACCGGCGTGCCGCGTGCCAGATCGCGGCCATAGCATTTGCCACAGACGCCGATCTTGGTTTCGCACACCAAAGGCGAGCGAATCTTGCACGATTGCGTCCCCAGCGCCTCGATCTGCGCGATCATCGGCTCGTCGAGCAAGGTGCCCGATGGGATGACGGTCGCGTTGGTCTTTGGATCGATGATGTCCTCAGCCGTCGTCCGGCCAAGGATACGCTCGCCAAGCGAGGCGATCGTCGATCCGCCCTGCACGATCGCGCGCATTTCCAGCGCCCGTTCGGTGCCGCAATCGAGTTCGACGATGACGCAATCCTGCGACACATCGACCAGACGACGGGTCAGATAGCCCGAGTTCGCGGTCTTCAACGCCGTATCCGCGAGGCCCTTGCGCGCGCCGTGGGTGGAGTTGAAATATTCAAGGACGGTCAGCCCCTCCTTGAAGTTCGAGATGATCGGCGTTTCGATGATCTCGCCCGATGGCTTGGCCATCAGCCCGCGCATACCCGCAAGCTGCTTGATCTGCGCCTGCGAACCACGCGCACCCGAGTGCGCCATCATGTAGATCGAGTTGATCGGTGCTTCGCGGCCATTGGGCAGCTTCTTGATCGCCTTGATCTCGTCCATCATCGCGTTCGCGACCTGGTCACCGCAACGGCTCCAGGCGTCGATCACCTTGTTGTACTTTTCCTGCTGGGTGATCAGGCCGTCCTGATATTGCTGCTCATAATCCTTCACCTGCGCCCGCGCGTCGTCGACCAGCTGGATCTTTGCATCCGGGATGATCATGTCGTCCTTGCCGAACGAGATGCCCGCCTTGAACGCGTGGCGGAAGCCAAGCGACATGATCGCATCGGCGAACAGCACGGTCTCTTTCTGCCCGGTGTGGCGATAGACCTCGTCGATCACGTCGCCGACGTCCTTCTTGGTCAGCAGGCGGTTGACGATTTCGAACGGCACCTTGTGGCTCTTCGGCAGCGTCTCGCCGAGCAACATGCGGCCAGGCGTCGTCTCATAGCGCTTGAGGTAGCTCTTGCCCGCCTCATCGGTTTGCGGAACGCGGCTGATCACCTTGGTGTGGAGCGTCACGGCACCCGAATCGAGCGCGTGATGCACCTCGGCCATGTCGGCCAGCAGCATGCCCTCGCCGGGCTCGCCCTGCTTTTCCATCGTGATGTAATACAGGCCCAGCACCATGTCCTGCGACGGCACGATGATCGGCTTGCCATTGGCGGGCGAGAGGATGTTGTTGGTCGACATCATCAGCACGCGCGCTTCCAGCTGCGCTTCAAGGCTCAGGGGCACGTGAACCGCCATCTGATCGCCATCGAAATCGGCGTTGAACGCCGAGCAGACGAGCGGGTGCAGCTGGATCGCCTTGCCCTCGATCAGCACTGGTTCGAACGCCTGGATGCCAAGACGGTGAAGCGTCGGCGCACGGTTGAGCATCACTGGATGCTCGCGGATCACCTCATCGAGAATGTCCCAGACTTCCTTGCGCTCCTTCTCGACCCACTTCTTCGCTTGCTTGAGCGTCATGCTCAGGCCCTTGGCGTCGAGGCGCGCATAGATGAACGGCTTGAACAGCTCGAGCGCCATCTTCTTGGGCAGGCCGCACTGGTGCAGCTTGAGTTCCGGCCCGGTCACGATGACCGAACGCCCCGAATAATCGACGCGCTTGCCGAGCAGGTTCTGGCGGAAGCGGCCCTGCTTGCCCTTGAGCATGTCCGACAGCGACTTGAGTGGACGCTTGTTCGCGCCCGTGATCGTGCGACCGCGGCGACCATTGTCGAACAGCGCGTCGACAGCTTCCTGCAACATGCGCTTTTCGTTGCGGACGATGATGTCCGGCGCGCGCAGCTCCATGAGGCGCTTCAAGCGGTTGTTGCGGTTGATGACGCGGCGGTACAGATCGTTCAGATCCGACGTCGCGAAGCGGCCACCGTCGAGCGGCACCAGCGGGCGCAGTTCGGGCGGGATGACCGGCACGACTTCGAGGATCATCCATTCGGGCTTGTTGCCCGAATCGATGAAGCTCTCGACGACCTTCAGCCGCTTGATGATCTTCTTTGGCTTGAGCTCGGACTTGGTAACCGCCAGCTCATCGAGCAATTCCTTGCGCTCGCCCTCGAGATCGAGGTCCTGCAGCATGATCCGCACGGCCTCTGCGCCGATGCCGGCAGAGAAGGCGTCCTCGCCATATTGGTCCTGCGCTTCGAGCAATTCGTCTTCGGTCATCAGCTGGAACTTCTCCAGCGGGGTGATGCCCGGTTCGATGACGATATAGGCTTCGAAATACAGCACGCGCTCAAGCTGCTTGAGCTGCATGTCGAGCAGCAGGCCGATCCGCGACGGCAGCGATTTCAGGAACCAGATGTGCGCAACCGGCGCGGCCAACTCGATATGGCCCATCCGCTCACGACGGACCTTCGAAACGGTAACCTCGACGCCGCACTTTTCGCAGACGATGCCCTTGTACTTCATGCGCTTGTACTTGCCGCACAGGCACTCATAATCCTTGATCGGGCCAAAGATGCGCGCGCAGAACAGGCCGTCGCGCTCGGGCTTGAACGTGCGATAGTTGATGGTCTCAGGCTTCTTGATCTCGCCGAACGACCACGAACGAATCTTGTCCGGGGACGCGATGCCGATCTGGATCTGGTCGAAGGTTTCCGGCTTGACGACCGGATTTGCGAAGTTGGTCAGTTCGTTCATTTGGATTCTCCAATTCCCCTCCCGCTTGCGGGAGGGGCTAGGGGAGGGAATGTCGTCGGAGAGCGCCTGACCCTACAGGCCCTCCCCCAACCCCTCCCGCGAGCGGGAGGGGAGAAGAAAGTGGCTTACTCCGCCGCGATCACGACGCCGTCCGAGTCGAACTGCTCGATGCTCTTCAGCTCGACGTTCAGACCCAGCGAGCGCATTTCCTTGACGAGCACGTTGAAGCTCTCGGGAATGCCGGCCTCGAAGGTATCGTCGCCCTTGACGATCGCCTCATAGACCTTGGTGCGGCCGACCACGTCGTCGGACTTCACCGTCAGCATTTCCTGCAAGGTGTACGCAGCGCCATAAGCCTGGAGCGCCCACACCTCCATCTCACCGAAGCGCTGCCCACCGAACTGCGCCTTGCCGCCCAGCGGCTGCTGGGTGACGAGCGAATATGGCCCGATCGAACGCGCGTGGATCTTGTCGTCCACAAGATGGTGGAGCTTGAGCATGTAGATATACCCAACCGTCACCTTGCGATCGAACATCTCGCCAGTGCGACCGTCGAACAGATCCGACTGACCCGAGGTGTCGAGCCCCGCGAGCGCAAGCATCGCCGAGACATCGGCCTCACGGGCGCCGTCGAACACCGGCGTCGCCATTGGCACGCCGCCGCGCAGGTTCTGCGCCAGATCGATGATTTCCTCAGCCGTCCGGGCATCGATCTCATCGACATATTGCTCGCCGTAAACGGTCTTGAGCCGCTCCTTCACCGCATCGGGCATCGCGCCCGGTTTCGGATCGGGATTGGCCTCGCGCCAATCCTCCAGCGCCTGGCTGATCTGCTGGCCAAGGCCACGCGCGGCCCAGCCGAGATGCGTCTCGAAGATCTGCCCGACATTCATCCGAGACGGCACGCCGAGCGGATTGAGCACGAGATCGACCGGCGTCCCATCGGCGAGGAACGGCATGTCCTCCGCTGGCAGGATGCGGCTGATCACGCCCTTGTTGCCGTGGCGGCCGGCCATCTTGTCGCCCGGCTGCAGCTTGCGCTTCACCGCGACGAACACCTTAACCATCTTGAGCACGCCGGGTGGCAATTCGTCACCGCGCTCGAGCTTCTCGCGACGATCCTGGAACTTGTCCTGGATCAGCTTGACGGCATCGTCATACTGGCCCTTGACGGCTTCCAGATCGCTCTGGACCTTGTCGTCGGCGACCGCGAATTTCCACCATTCGTGCCGGTCGACACTGTCGAGCAGATCACCGTCGATGACGGCACCCTTCTTCAGGCCCTTTGGCACGGCAGTCGCGGTCTGGCCGCTCAGCATTTCACGCAACCGGCTCCAGGTCGCGCGGTTGAGGATCGAGCGTTCGTCGTCCGAATCCTTCTTCAGCCGCTCGATTTCCTCGCGCTCGATTGCCATCGCGCGCTCGTCCTTGTCGATGCCGTGGCGGTTGAACACCCGGACCTCGACAACGGTACCGGCAACGCCAGGCGGCAAACGCAGCGACGTATCGCGGACGTCCGACGCCTTTTCGCCGAAGATCGCGCGGAGCAGCTTTTCTTCCGGGGTCATCGGCGATTCACCCTTGGGGGTGATCTTGCCGGCCAGGATGTCACCCGGCTCCACTTCGGCGCCGATATAGACGATTCCCGCCTCGTCGAGGTTGCGAAGTGCTTCCTCACCGACGTTGGGGATATCGCGGGTGATATCCTCTGGTCCAAGCTTGGTGTCACGCGCCATCACTTCGAATTCCTCGATGTGGATCGAGGTGAAGACGTCGTCCTTGACGATGCGCTCGGAGATGAGGATCGAATCCTCGTAGTTATAGCCATTCCACGGCATGAACGCGACGAGGCTGTTGCGACCAAGCGCCAGCTCGCCGAACTCAGTCGACGGACCATCGGCGATGATGTCGCCGGCCATGATCGCATCGCCCACCTTCACCAGCGGGCGCTGGTTGATGCAGGTGTTCTGGTTCGATCGCTGGAACTTCATCAGCGTGTAGATGTCGACACCCGACTTGCCGGCTTCGACTTCACCCGTTGCGCGGATCACGATGCGCGTCGCATCGACCTGATCGACGATGCCAGAACGCTTGGCAGCGATCGCGGCACCCGAATCGCGGGCAACCGTCTCTTCCATGCCAGTGCCGACAAACGGCGCCTCGGCCTGAACGAGCGGCACCGCTTGACGCTGCATGTTCGATCCCATCAGCGCGCGGTTGGCGTCATCATTTTCCAGGAACGGAATGAGCGATGCCGCGACCGAGACGAGCTGCTTGGGGCTGACATCCATCAGCGTGATGTTGTCGGGGATTGCCATCAGGAATTCGCCCGCCTGACGCGACGAGACGAGTTCTTCCTGGAAGCGGCCTTCGCTGTCGAGATCGGCGTTGGCCTGCGCGATCGTGTGCTTGGCCTCCTCCATCGCCGACAGATAGACGACGTCATCGGTCACCTTGTGATCGATGACCTTTCGGTACGGCGTCTCGATGAAGCCATATTTGTTGACGCGGCTGAACGACGCGAGCGAGTTGATCAGGCCGATGTTCGGGCCTTCCGGCGTTTCAATCGGGCAGATGCGGCCATAATGCGTCGGGTGAACGTCGCGGACTTCAAAGCCAGCGCGTTCCCGCGTCAGGCCGCCTGGTCCAAGTGCCGACACACGGCGCTTATGGGTCACTTCGGACAGCGGGTTGGTCTGATCCATGAACTGCGACAGCTGCGATGAGCCGAAGAATTCACGCACCGCGGCAACCGCAGGCTTGGCGTTGATCAGATCGTTGGGCATCACCGTCGAGACATCGACCGATGACATCCGCTCCTTCACGGCGCGCTCCATCCGGAGCAGGCCGACGCGGTACTGGTTTTCGAGCAGCTCGCCGACCGACCGGACACGGCGGTTGCCGAGATTGTCGATATCGTCGATTTCGCCCTTGCCGTCCTTCAGGTTGACGAGCGTCTTGACGACTTCGAGGATATCCTCGGTCCGCAGCGTGGTCACCGTGTCCTCGACATCAAGGTCGAGGCGCATGTTGAGCTTCACGCGGCCAACCGCCGACAGATCATAGCGATCGGGATCGAAGAACAAGCCGCTGAACAACGATTCCGCCGTTTCGAGCGTCGGTGGTTCGCCAGGGCGCATGACGCGGTAGATGTCGCTCAGCGCCTGCTCGCGCTCTTCGGCCTTGTCGGCCTTCAGCGTGTTGCGGATCCACGGACCCGTGGCGACGTGATCGATGTCGAGCAGCTCGATCCGGTCGATGCCAGCCTTGTCGAGCAGTTCCAGATTTTCGGCCGACACTTCGTCGCCCGCCTCGATGTAGATTTGGCCGGTCGATTCGTTGATCAGGTCATAGGCCGAATAGCGCCCGAAGATTTCCTCGGTCGGGATCAGCAGGTCGGTCAGGCCGTCCTTGAACGCCTTGTTCGCAGCACGGGGGCTGATCTTCTGGCCGTTGGCGAACACGATCTCGCCGGTCTTGGCGTCGATGATGTCGTACATCGGCTTCTGGCCGCGCCAATTCTCTGCCTGGAACGGGATGATCCACCCGCCCTGGCCGCGCACGAAGGTGACGCGGTTGTAGAAATAGTTGAGGATTTCCTCAGACGTCAGGCCCAACGCATAGAGCAAGGCCGTGACGGGCAGCTTGCGCTTGCGATCGATGCGGACGTTGACGATGTCCTTGGCGTCGAACTCGAAATCGAGCCACGAGCCACGATACGGAATCACGCGCGCCGCAAACAGATATTTGCCCGATGCATGCGTCTTGCCGCGATCATGATCGAACAGCACGCCGGGTGAGCGGTGCATCTGGCTGACGATCACGCGCTCGGTGCCAATGATGATGAAGGTGCCGTTGCCCGTCATCAAGGGCATGTCGCCCATATAGACGTCCTGCTCCTTGATATCGAGCACGCTGCGCGCGTCGGTATCGGCGTCGACCTCGAATACGATCAGGCGCAGCGTGACGCGCATCGGCGCTGCATAAGTGATCCCGCGCT
>JBBQAG010000045.1:0-19158 GCA_038315875.1 Sphingomonadales bacterium
GTGATCATCGTCGCAAACGGCCGTCGCCACGAGCGCTTCGAGCTGCGGGCGACGGGCAGATAGACATAGTCGCGAAACCAGGTGCCGACGGTAATGTGCCAGTGCTGCCAATATTCGGCATTGGATCGCGCCGCGAGGGGACGATTGAAATTCTGGGCCAGCGTAATCCCCAGGATCATGCTCGATCCAATCGCGATATCTGCATAGCCCGACAGATCGGCATAATATTGATAGATGCTGCCGGCCCCGGCAGCGAGGATCAGTTCGGGCGAGAAGCGTTCGGGCTGTGCCATGATCGGCGGCAACACCAACGCGAGTCGATCGGCGATGACGAGCTTCTTGAAATAACCAAGCAGCATCAAGGCGCCGCCGCGTGCCGCCCGGCGGGTGTCGAAATGATGCTCTGTGCGCAATTGCGGCAGGATCGCGCCGGGCCGCTCGATCGGACCTGCCACCAGTTGCGGAAAATACATCACGTAAACAGCGAAATAGCCCAGATGCGCCTCGGGCTTGCGACGTCCCCGAAACACATCGATTACATAGCCGAGCGTCTGGAAAGTGTAGAATGAAATGCCAAGGGGCAGCAAGATATCGAAGGGCGCATAGCCTGCCGGATCGCTTCGGTGGACCAATGCCAACCAGCTATTGGCGGCCAGCGCGAAATATTTGAAGAACAACAGCATCCCGAGATTGCTCGTCAGGCTGATTGCAAGCAGCAGCCGGCGAATCCCAATGCCGACGCGCGGCATGGCCAGCGATGTGGTGTAATCGACCAGCGTTGTGAGCCACAACAGCGTCAGGAATTCGAGGCGCCAACCTGCATAGAAGAGATTGCTCGCGATCAGCAGCAGCAGCCAGCGCCAGCGGTGCGGCGTGTTGAAATAGAGCACCACCACCAGCGGGAGAAACAGAAGATAGTCGAGCGAATGAAAGCTCATGCCGAGGGCGCGTCGCTGCCCGTCAATGCGCGTGCGAGGATAGCGTGACGACCCTCGGGACGCAGGACGAAATCAACGTGATAGTGCATGCGCGCTGCTGGATTCGGCGTGAGGTCGAACCTGTCGACGATCATGCCGATCGCCAGCACCATCTCCACTTGCGCAAAAATCGATCCAATACACCCGCGCGGGCCCGCACCGAAGGCAAGCCAAATCGCGTTGCGGCTTGGTTCCGGGATCTCCCCCAGGAACCGGTCGGGCATGAATTCGTCGGGACTGTCCCACCACAAGCGGTGGCGATGCATTGCGTAGATGCCGATGATCGCCGTGGCACCCGCCGATACCGTCTGCTCGCCAATCAGCAGATCGGTCCCGACATCACGGATGAGATGCAAAATGGGCGGATAAAGTCGAAGCGTTTCCTGGATGACGGCGGCGATGAAGGAGTAATGCGCCAAACTGAAGCTCGCGGTATCGCCCAAGCCGGACCGCGCCCGCCACTCTTTGCGAACCCGTTGCTGAATATCGGGACGGACTGCAATCAACCACAGGGCCCACACCAGCGCCGCCGTCACATTGTCATGGCCAGCATGAAGCAACAGCGTTGCTGTGTTGAGATTGGCAAGCGCATCGACGGCCAGTTTCCCAGCGTCGTCAGGCCGGTCGTTGGCGATGCCGTGGCGCGCCGGCTCGCGCAGCAAAGCCAGATGGTCAACCAGCGGCGGGTGACCAAGCGAATCGATCGCGCGCGCCGCCGCATCGATCATTGGATTGGCAACCACCGCCTGCTCGCTGGTGCTGAACAGGCCGCGCCACAGCGCATCGAGCGCCAGCCGGCGCATGTCGCGCATGAGATCGGGTGGTTCGCCCATCGGCAAAGCAGACCATTCGGCGATGATCCGATCGACTGCGAGAACCACCCGCGGCGCCATCGCCAGGGCGCGCATGGCATTCATCGGCTGCGCGATTTCGCGGCGTTGCTGGCGCCAGCCCGCCTGATCGCCGCGGAGCATGTTTTCGCCGTAGGTCAGGCCGAGCATGCGATCCTGCAGTCGCGACCGCATCTGCGTCCCATCGCGGGGGAGAAGGATATCGGTAGCCGTTTTCGGCTCTGCGACATACAGGACGCGCGTCAATCCAGCCCTTGATTGTGCTAGCGGCAGCTCAAGCACCGATGACGGAAAATGCGCCTCTGGATCGCGTAGCGCCCGACCCAGATTGGGGAGCGCCATCGGCTCGCGCCCCTGAAAGTGTAGCCGTGGCAAATCTCTCATCGGCTATCCCCTCAGCGCCCCCTTATGAAAGCCGGCCCGACGAATCAACCAGCCCGCACTCCTGCGATCAGCCAGCCGTCCGTTGGGGGAATGGCGCCGGTTTCAATGTCAACGGGATACCGGCCACGATCATGTCGACCCTGTCCGAGATTGCGGCCACGCGCTGGTTGATCATGCCGGCAAGATCGCGAAAAGCCCGCGCGAGCGCATTATCGGGGACGATGCCAAGACCGACTTCGTTGGCGACGAGGATGATCCGTCCGCGCGGCGCAGCGACTGCCTGCAACAACGCGGCCACCTGCGGTTCGGGATCGGACTCGCTGAGCAGCAAATTGCTGGCCCATAAGGTAAGGCAATCGACAAGGATCATCGTGCCCTCGCGGTCCTCACTCGCAATCGCAGCGGCGAGGTCGATCGGGGCCTCGATCGTGCGCCACCTAGAATCTCGATCGGCCTGATGACGCGCGATGCGATCGCGCATTTCCTTGTCATAGGCCTGCGCGGTCGCGATGAACAACAGGGCATCGCCGCTGTCTTCCGCCAGCCTCTGCGCGTGCCGGCTCTTGCCAGAACGCGCGCCGCCGATCACGAACAGCTGGCGAAAATCGGGTGGCACGGCTTGTCCTCTGTGTAGAGCAAAGCCAACGGGTGACGGCGATCAGCGCCCGAGTCGAGGGGATAAATTGGACGGACTGCGCTTTCATGGCGGCCAGATCGATGCGGCAGAGCGGGCCTTTCCTGGTGCGCCGCGGCCGTGGTTGGATTTGTCGACAGGCCTCAATCCGGTGCCGTGGCCGGTCGCATCGTCGCTGGTGGCAGATTTGCACGCTCTGCCAAGCGCCACTGCCCTTGCCGCATTGGAGGCGGCGGCGGCGAACGCTTTTGGAACGCGGCCCGCCTGGGTCGCGGGGATGCCGGGCGCAGAAATCGGGCTGCAGCTGCTTGCGACGCTCGATCTGCCAAGGCCTGTACGCCATGTCGCCCCGGCCTATGGCAGCTACGCCCAGGCCTTTCCTGGAGCCCGGGCGATCACTGCGGAAACCATTGCCGATGAAGCCGCGCTGGGCGGCACGATCATCCTTGGCAACCCCAACAATCCAGATGGCACGGTGCACAAGCCCAGTATGTTGCTCGCGGCGGCGAGCGCCCTGAGCGCAAGCGGCGGCTTGCTGATCGTCGACGAGGCCTTTGCCGATGTCGATCCAGCAATCAGCTTGTTACCGCATCTCGACGATGACGACCGGGTGCTGGTGCTGCGGTCGTTTGGCAAATTCTACGGGCTCGCCGGGCTGCGGCTTGGCTTCGCCTGCGGACCAACGACGCAGGTGGATCAACTGCGGGCGCGGATCGGCAGCTGGCCGGTATCGACGCTCGCGATCGACATCGGCATTTCCGCCTATCGCGACACCGCCTGGGCCGATCGCGCGCGTGCCGATATCTCGGCGCGCGGCGTTCGGCTCGACGCGCTGCTCGCAAGCCATGGGCTTGCGTCGCGCGGCGATTGCCCGCTGTTCCGCCTGGTCGTGGACGCGCGCGCGCCAGCCCTGTTCGAGCAACTGGCGCAGGCAGGCATCCTCGCTCGCCCATTCAGCTATCGAGCAGACTGGCTGCGCCTTGGACTACCGCGAGACGATGCAGCGTTTGAGCGCCTCGACCGAGCCCTATCTGGTGGCTGACCCCATTGCCCTGGCTGCGCTTGCCATCGATGCTGCGTTTGGCTGGCCGGCGCGGCTCTATGCCCTGATCGGGCACCCAGTCGGCGCTTTTGCTGCCGGCATCGATGCGTGCGAGCGGCGGTGGAATATTCCCACGACCAGCGACCAGACGCGGCGCACTGCCGGAATCGCAACGCTGGTAATCCTGGCAGGCAGCGCGGCCACGATCGGCTTGGGCATTCAGCTGATCGCCTATCGATATGGCGGCGACTGCGGCTGGATCGTGATTGCGCTCTGCGCTGCGCCCGGCCTCGCTCAACGCAGCCTGCACGATCACGTCGCTCCCGTCTCGCGCGCGCTCGCTGCCGGTGATCTGCCCGCCGCTCGACACTCGGTCGCGATGATCGTCGGGCGCGATGTCGATGCGCTCGATACAGCGGGCGTTGCGCGCGCAGCGATCGAAAGCCTTGCCGAAAGCTTCTGTGACGGCGTGGTGGCCCCGTTGTTCTGGCTGCTGCTCCTCGGGCTGCCAGGGCTGTGGGCGTACAAGGCGATCAACACCGCCGACAGCATGATCGGCCACCGCGAGCCCCGCTGGCGCGCTTTCGGCTGGGCGGCGGCGCGCACTGACGATGTCGCCAATCTGATCCCGGCACGATTGGCTGGCATATTGATCTGCCTCGTTGGCGGTGGCGGATGGAGGATCATGGCGCGCGACGCCGGCAAGCACGACTCGCCCAATGCCGGCTGGCCCGAAGCCGCGATGGCGGGCGCGCTTGGGCTCAGGCTCGCGGGGCCGATCGCTTATGATGGCGCGCTGCAGGACAAGCCGTGGATCGGCGAGGGTCGCGCCGATGTGACCTTTGCTGACATCGAACGCGCGCTCCGCCTTTACCGCACCGCATGCCTGATGGTGTGGATCATTGCAGGAGTTGTCGCATGGGCGCGGTGATGCTGCAGGGCACTGGCTCCGATGTCGGCAAATCGGTGCTCGTCGCCGGGCTGTGTCGGGCGTTCTCCAATCGCGGCTTGATCGTGCGGCCGTTCAAGCCGCAGAACATGTCGAACAATGCCGCCGTTACCGCCGATGGCGGCGAAATCGGGCGTGCACAGGCAACCCAGGCCATCGCCGCGCGCACCGAGCCTGTGACCGACATGAACCCGGTCCTGCTCAAGCCGCAAGGCGATCGCACCTCGCAGCTGATCGTCAATGGGAAAATGCGCGGAACGCTCGCCGCCGCCAATTGGCGCGAGGGGCGTATGGGCCTGCTTGACGATGTCCTTGCCGCGTATCGCCGGTTGCGCGCTGAGGCTGACATTGTCGTGATCGAGGGCGCGGGCAGCCCTGCCGAGATCAACCTGCGCGATGCCGACATTGCCAATATGGGCTTTGCACGCGCGACCGGCGTGCCCGTGATCCTGGTCGGCGATATCGATCGCGGCGGGGTGATCGCCTCGCTCGTCGGCACGCATGCGGTGATCGATCCGGCTGACGCAGCGATGATCCACGGCTTTCTCATTAACAAATTTCGCGGTGATCCGGTGCTGTTCGGCGATGGCTATCGCGCGATCGAGGCGCGCACTGGCTGGCGCGGTTTCGGCATCGTTCCGTGGCTTGCCGACGCCGCACGATTGCCGAGTGAGGACGGGGTTGTGCTCGAACGACCGGCATCGGTGGGCGGAGGTGGCCGGGTGGTGATCGCCTGCCCGATCACGCCGCGCATCTCCAATTTCGACGATCTCGATCCGCTCAAGCTCGAACCCGATGTCGATCTGGTGATGGTGCCGCCCGGCCAGCCGATCCCGGCAGAGGCGGCCCTCATCATCCTCGCTGGATCGAAAGCGACGATCGCGGATCTGGCATTTGTGCGCACGCAAGGCTGGGACATCGATATCGCCGCGCATGTGCGGCGCGGCCGGCCGTTGCTGGGGCTATGCGGTGGCTATCAGATGCTTGGCCGTTGCCTAAGCGATCCGGAAGGAATCGAGGGCGTTCCCGCCAGCGTGCCCGGGCTTGGCCTGCTCGATATCGAGACGGTACTGGCGGGCGACAAGGCGCTCCGCCGCGTGACGGGCACGTCGGTCGGCGCGTCATTCACAGGATATGAAATGCATATCGGCACGACGAGCGGTGCCGATACCGCGCGCCCGCTGGCGCTCCTCGATGATGGCCGGACCGACGGCGCCGTCCGGGCGGATGGGCTGGTCGCCGGCTGCTACGTCCATGGCCTGCTGGCAGACGCTGCGCAGCGCGCGGCATGGCTCGCCCGCATCGGCATTGCTGGAAGCGGTGCCGATCATGCCGCCTCGATCGACGCTGCCCTTGATGCAATCGCCAGCCAGCTCGAAAAGTGTCTCGATATCGAGGCGATCCTGGCGTTAGCGGCCACCGCCAAGCACGACTAGCACCGCGAGCAACCCGGTCTCGACCAGCTCGATACCGGCGCCGTGGCCATCGCCATTGATCCCGCCAACGCGGCTGCGCAGCCATAGCGCAAAGCCCGCAATGAGGAGGGGGGTGGCGATCAGGGCCGACACCACAACCGCCACCCCGGCCAGCGCGAGCGCCCAGCCAATCACGTCGCGCCAGCGAGAGGCGCGTGCAACCGAGGCGCCGAGGCCATCACGTAGCGGCGGCAGCCAGCGTGCCCAGCACATCGGGCCGATTCGCGCGGCAAAAGGGATCGCGACCAGCATTGGCCAGCCAGCAGGCGCAATCAGGTGCAACAGGACGAGTTTGGCCAGCATCTGCGCCATGATCGCGACCACACCAAAGCTGCCGATATGCGGATCGGCCATCACCGCCAGCAATCGCGTCCGGTCGCCATGCGCCGCGCCCATGCCGTCGGCGAGATCGCCAAGCCCATCAAGGTGGAGCGCGCCGGTGATCGCGATCCAGACCAGAAGAGCGGCGAGCGCACCCAACCACGGGTCGACCAGCGCGCCGCTCCATCCCGCCAACGCCACGAACGCACCGACGATCAGGCCAACGACGGGATACCAGCGGATTGCCGCGGCAAAATCGTCGCCATCGGCCTCGACGCGCGGCAACGGCAGCCGGGTGAGGAAGGCGAGCGCGACGATCAGGCGCTTCACGGGCGAAGCGCGATGATCTGGGCGGCAGCGGAGGGTTCGCGCCACAGCCGCAGCGTGACAAGCCCGGCATAGGGCAGGTCGATCGCCCATCCCTGGCGATAATCGAACCCGCACAGCACCGATAACGCGGCCCGGATCGCGCCGGCATGGGTGACGACCAAGGTCGGCTCGGTGATGGCCGACAGCGCCTCGGCAACACGCGCGCGCAGGCCTGACCAGCGCTCGCCGCCGGGCGGCGGACTAGCATCGGGGTCATTCCAGAATGCGGCAAGCGCATCGGCGTAGATCTCGGCTGAGGGCAGCCCGTCCCAGACGCCGAAATCGAGTTCACGCCACCGGGGATCGCTCGCCGCCTGAAGTCTTTGATCAGCGCCAATCTGTCGCGCGCAATCGGCAGCGCGCGCAAGATCGGAGGTGATGATTGCGCCGGCTACGATGTTGCGCGCCTGCGCGACACATGCCGCGATGCCGGCCGCGCTCACCGGCACGTCACGGTGGCCGAGCATCAGCCCGGTCACCTCTGGCGCGCCGTGCCGCATTAGGTGAAGCATCAACGGTGTGCTCACCCCGTCGCGACCCCGGCTTCGTCGAAGGTCGCCATATCATTGTGCACGGCGAGCGCTGCGCGAACGATTCCCGCCGCCACCGCTGCGCCGCTGCCTTCGCCCAACCGCATGTCGAGGCTGAGCAGCGGCACGAGGCCAAGCCGATCGAGCAGCCGGCGATGTCCCGGCTCGGCAGAGACATGGCCGGCAAGACAATGTGCGACGATATCGGGATAGGCAGCGGCAAGCGGCGCAACCGCAGAACAACAGATAAAGCCGTCGAGCAGCACCGGCACCCGCGCCAGCCGTGCCGCAACGATTGCCCCGGCGATCGCCACAATCTCCCGCCCGCCGACACGACGCAGAATTTCGAACGGCGAATCCGCCCCGGTGTGGCGCACCAATGCTTCGTCGACGACGGCGCATTTTCGCGCAATGCCAGCGCCATCCACGCCCGTCCCCGGGCCGACCCAATCAGCACCACACCCACCCAGGCTGAGCGCACAAAGCGCTGCCGCCGCCGTCGAATTGGCGATCCCCATTTCGCCGAGCACGAGCAGATTGAGGTCGGGCCCGACCACCGCCGCGCCAGCGTTGAGTGCATCGAGGCATTCGGCTTCGCTCATCGCTGGCGCCGTCGTGAAGTCCGCCGTGGGCTGGTCGAGCGACAGCGGCACCACGACGAGTTCGAGCCCTGCTGCCGCCGCCAATGCATTGATCGCTGCACCCCCGGCGCGAAAATTGGCGACCATCGCGGCGGTGACCGATGCGGGAAACGCGCTGACGCCCCGCGCGGCAACGCCGTGATTGCCAGCGAACACCGCCACCCGCCCGCGCTCGATCCGGGGTCGTTCGCGCCCCTGCCAGCTGGCGATGAACAGCGCAATCTCCTCAAGCCTGCCAAGCGACCCTGGCGGCTTGGTCAGCACGTCCTGCCGCGCCGCTGCTGCTGCAATCGCTGGCTGATCGGCAATGGGCAGGTCGCTGAGCGCCCCGGCAAAGGCCGCAGGCGTTGCGAACATCATTCGACGACGAAACCCGCTGGCGGCATCCGGGTGATGAAATGCCCCTTCACCCCTTCGGGCCAATCGCGATAGGCGACTTGCCCCGCTTCGCTATCGGCATGGCGCACCGCGTAATCGAGGATGGCGCGCGCCGCGTCCTCATCAGGGGCAAAGCGGCCCATCACATAGCCGATTTTGTCGGGGCTCCGCAGATGCACGGTGCAGAATTGCTCGCAGGCGAACAGGCACGGCATCTCCTGCACCGCAACACCAGCATAGGCAGGGTCGCCGTCCTTCACCCGGCGCAGCGCTGCGACCAGCAGCGCGCCGCCGGTCGCGCCGTCGGCATCGCTGCGTGCCTCGGCACTGAACCGACAGCTATTGCAGGCGACGACCGCAGGGCCGCCGTCGACCGGGATCAGCATGACGCTTGCTGCTTCAGGCGGTGACGGTGCGACGGCGCGGGGCGGGCACGCCGATTGCCGTCAGGCCGAGATACAGCGCGGTCAGCACCACGAGGATCGCCGAGTAACGGACGAACTGGCGCAGCATGATCGGCATCGACAGCGCGACATCGGCATGGCCGATCACCGGCGAGCAGAGCAGGATCGTCGCCTTGAAGACGATGAAGCCGGCGATGAAGGCGGCGGGCAGCATCAGCAGCCGGCCCTGTGCGGTCGCCGCACCTGCGACCATCCGCGCGGCAACGAACGAGGCAACCGCCGCAATGCCGAGCGCAATCGCGGTCATGATCGTGCCGGCATCATGCGGATAGCCCATCACGCCGAAACCGATTGCCTGGCTGACACCCCATGAGGCGAGCATCAGCAGCACGCCTTCGCGCCTGCCAAGATACACCGCAGCGATCGCGGCGAGCGAGGGAAAGGGGGTGGCACAGGCGAAGATCAGCGTCGTCACCGTGCTCGCCGCCGTCATTAGCAAAATCCAGAGCGCCGAATTGGCTGGGCGCGAAAGAGCATTGGTCATCATCGTCTCCATCTTCATCGTCAAAATCGGCCGCGCAAGCCGGCATAGACGCTCCGCCCGAGGCTGTTGTAGCGAAACGCCGTCTGATAGCTCTTGTCGAGGATATTTTCCACGCGCGCATAAAAGGCAATCGTCGGCGTGATCGGCATTTCCGCGCGCAAATCGACCAGCGCGTAGGGCGCCAGCCGAACGGTGTTTGTCGCATTGTCGAAACTGGCGCCCGACCAGCGGACCGCGACGCCCGCCGAAGGGCCTTGCGGGATGGCGTAGCTGATCGAGGCATTGGCGGTTTCGCGCGGGCGGCGGGGCAGCCAGCGGCCTTGATTGGCGCCACCCGATCGGTCCTCCGCCAGCACATAGCTGTAATTGCCGTCGATGGTCACTCGCGGGCCGATTCGCGCTGCGGCAACGGCCTCCACCCCTTGCGCCAAGCTGCGCGAGACATTCTGGTAATAGCCCGACCGGCGGATCGCCGTGCCCGGCTGGAAGCACAACGGGATCGTCGCTGTGGTGGTACAACTGGAAAAGATGATCAGATCGGTCGTCCGCCGCTCGAAATAGGTTCCCCCGAGCGAGAGCGTGCCGCCCAATAGATGCTGTTCGGCGCCCGCCTCCCAGCCTTTTGCCTGTTCCGGATTGAGCGCCTGGTTGCCGAAATCGGAAAAGAGTTGGAACAATGTCGGCGCCTTGAACCCTTCGCCGTAGCGCGCGCGCAGGATGGTGCCGGTCGGCAATGCCCAGGCGGCCCCGCCCTCGAACAGCGTCTTCGCGCCGTAGCGGCTATGGTCGTCGCGCCGCACGCCGCCCGTCAGCGTCAATCCAGCGAGCGGCTGTGCGCTCAGCTGGCCATAGACGCCCGTCAGCTCAGCCGTGCCGATGGCGGGTGCGGGCACCGGCGTCGCAAGGGCTGCCGGCGGCGATACGCTGCTGAAGCGCGATCGCTCATTTTCCACGCCGAAGGTCGCGTTCAACCAGCGCGTGATCGCCAGATTGCCCTGATACTCGATCCGTTCGTTGCGGCCGGCTGAATCGAAGGTCTGCGCGCGCGGCAGCGCTGGATTGTAATTGTCGCGCTTGGTGTTGGTGTAGCCATAGCCGATCCGGTTGCGCAGCCGCCCGCCGAACAGATCGATATTGAGCCCGGCATAGCCAACGAACTCGCGGTTCAGCGTGAATTCGAGGCTGTCGGCAGTGCTGGTGTCGATGTCGGTGCGCCCATCCGAATAATAGCCGCGGATATCGGCGCTCAACCCCTTGGCGAGCGACAGCACGGCGCGCCCACTCACGCTCTGGTTGCTATAGCCATCGGCTTCCACGCCGCCAAATGCCGGCGAGATCGCAGAAATGCCATCGGTGCGAAAACTCTGCCCGCCGATCCGGAAGGCAAGCGGCCCGGCCTTGCCGCCGATCGCGGCACGCGCTGAAATCGTCTTGCGCGATCCGCCCTCGAGATCGAGGCTGCCTTCAAGCGCGCGTTCGGGCAGCGGCGTGACGATATTGACGACACCGCCGATCGCCTGGCTGCCCCAAAGGATCGATTGCGGCCCGCGCAGCACCTCGATCCGCGCGGCATCTCCCGTCAGCAGGTTGGCAAAATTATAGCCGCCGCCAGCCGATGCCGGATCGTTGAGCTTCACGCCGTCGATCACCACCACCGTCTGATCGGTCTCCGCGCCGCGAATGCGCAGCGTCGTATTGGTGCCATAGCCGCCATTGCGCGCGATGCTGACGCCCGGCGTGCGCAACAGCAGTTCGGTGACGCCGATATCCTGATTGCGGTCGATCGCCAGCTTGTCGAGCACGCTAACGGCGGAGGCGACCCGGTCGATCGGTGTCGGCGCGCGGGTGGCGGTCACGATGATCGCATCGCTGTCTTTGGCATCGGCCTCGATTGCCTCGGCCTTGGCGATCCGCGGATCGGTCGCCGCATCGGGGCGGACTGCAATCTGCGCGCCCCCAGGTGACGCGGCCGGCGACACAGCGGCGAGACTAAACAAGGCAATGGTCACAAGCATGGTATTCCCCTTCACGACGAGATCGCCATGATCCTCGGAGCTGGGGGCTTGTTGCCCATCAGCGCCGCCGATCAACGGACGGTCCATATCGTCATGCGGGAATCCCCGTTTCGCACGGCGCACCCTGGCCGGACGAAAGACGATCGCGACGGGCAGGTCTCCTGGCTCGCGGGTCAGTGCCGATCCGTGCCGCCTTCTCGAAGGATTGCTCCCCCAATGGCATGTGGCACGGCGGCTCGCCGCTTACAGTTGCAGGGGCAGCCGGGGTTTTCCCGTTCCCTCTTAGTCCCCGCTTTTGGCGGGAAACCTGTCGCAAGGCGGTCGATACGCGCGTGCCTTCGCTGCGTCAACGCCGCCATCAACCGGCGGCCGCATCAGAATTCGATGCCCGCCTGCGCCTTGATGCCCGCGCGGAAGGGATGCTTCACCTGCGCCATTTCAGTCACGAGATCGGCCGCCTCGATCAATTCGGGCGGCGCGTTGCGCCCCGTCACCACGACATGCTTCATCGCCGGCCGCGCCGCGAGCCCCTCGAGCACGTCGCCGAGCGGCAGATAATCGTAGCGAAGCACGATGTTGAGTTCATCGGCCACCACCACGGCGTAGCTCGGATCGGCGATCATCCGCTTCACCTCTTCCCAGGCTAGCCGTGTCATCTCGATATCGCGGGCGCGGTCCTGCGTATCCCAGGTGAAACCTTCGCCCATCGGCTTGAAGTCGACGAGATCGGGAAACGCGTCGAAGATCACCTTCTCGCCCGTCGTCATCGCCCCCTTGATGAACTGGACGACGCCCACCTTCATCCCGTGCCCCATCGCCCGCACGACGATGCCGAGCGCCGCCGTCGTCTTGCCCTTGCCGGGGCCGGTGTGGACGATCAGCAGCCCTTTCTCGTCGCTTGCAGCGGCAACGCGGGCATTGTGCACCGCCTGACGCTTGCGTGAGATGGCGTTATGTTCAGCATCGGACTTCGGCATGATCGGCTTTCGCAGCAGCAGATTGGTTCACGACGCCCATGGCGGCGAAGTACGGCGCGATGCAAGCGTTGTTCGTCGCGTCGCGATGCGGCAAGAAGGCGCGCATGAACCCGCTCTACGCCAATCTGGGCACCACGATCTTCGAGGCGATGTCGGCGCGGGCACGGGCCAATGGCGCGATCAATCTGGGCCAGGGCTTCCCCGATGGGCGTGGGCCAGAGGATGTGCTGCAGGAGGCGGCGCGGGCGCTGCTCGGCGAATCGAACCAATATCCGCCAATGGCCGGGCTGCCTGTTCTGCGTCAGGCGGTAGCGGATCATTATGCCGCGCATCAGGGCCTCGATCTCGACGCCTCAGAGGTGATCGTTACTTCGGGCGCGACCGAGGCGCTTGCCGCAACGATCCTCGCGCTCGTCTCGGAAGGTGACGAAGTGGTGATGTTCCAGCCGCTTTACGACGCCTATCTGCCTCTCGTGCAGCGCGCGGGCGGGGTCGCGCGATTGGTGCGGCTCGAACCGCCCGAATGGAAGATCACCAAAGAAGCGTTGGCAAGCGTCGCCAGCCCGCGCACCAGGCTGATCATTCTCAATACCCCGCTCAATCCCACCGCGACGATGGCCTCCCCTCAGGAACTGGCACTGATCGCGGATTTCTGCGTGAGCCACGACGCGATCGCGATTTGCGACGAAGTGTGGGAGCATGTGGTGTTCGACGACCGCTCGCATGTCTCGCTGATGACGCTACCCGGCATGCGCGACCGCACCGTGAAGATCGGCTCGGCCGGCAAGATCTTCTCGCTCACCGGCTGGAAGGTCGGCTGGCTCTGCGCCGCCCCCGCGCTGTCGCAGGGCATCGCCAAGGCGCATCAGTTCCTCACCTTCACCACGCCGCCCAATCTGCAGGCCGCCGCCGCTTATGGGCTCGGCAAGGACATGGCCTATTTCACCGGCATGCGCGCCGGTTTCCAGCGCTCACGCGACCGGCTGGCGGCGGGGCTAGCGGGACTTGGGTATGAAGTGCTGCCGAGCGCTGCCACTTATTTCCTGTCGATCGATCTGGCCGCGAGCGGAATCGCGATGGGCGACATCGCGTTCTGCGAATGGCTGGTGGAGGAAGCTGGAGTCGCCGCAATTCCAGTCAGCGCCTTTTATGCTCAGGACGCGGTCACCAACGTGGTGCGGCTGTGTTTTGCCAAGACTGATGCTACGATCGACGGCGCGCTGGAACGGATGTCGCGGCGGCCTTGAGGGGCCCTCCAGGGAACCGAAGCTTCGCTCATGGCTTCTGACCCGAACGAGGTGGCACCCTGCCGCCGTTTTTTCCGGGAGGCCGATGATAGCGGAAATGTCACTCGCAGATGTTGCTCACAAGATGCGCGACATCGATTTCACGATGCTGTCGACGCGGACCGAAAACGGCGCGATCGCGGCCCGCCCGATGAGCAACAATCGCGATGTCGATTATGATGGGGATTCCTATTTTTTCTCTTATGATTCGGCGCGTACGATTGCTGATATCGAGCGCGAGCCGCAAGTCGGGCTGACGCTGACCGGCGCGAAGGGACTGCTTGGCAAGCCGCCGATCTTCATCGGGCTCGAGGGCAAGGCAGAATTGATCCGCGATAAGGCGCGGTTCCAGGAACATTGGCAAAAGGAACTCGACCGCTGGTTTCCGCAAGGGACCGAGACGCCAGGCCTCATCCTGATCAAGGTCCATGCCGATCGCCTTCATTATTGGGACGGCGAGGACGGCGCCGAAATCGCGATCTGAGGGCCTCGATCAAATCGTCGCACTGACGCCCTTTTCGGTGATGTAGCCGGTCACCAGACGCGCAGGTGTCACGTCGAATGCCGGGTTGGCGGCGCCGGAAGCCGTTACCTTGATCGCCCCGCCCTCGCCCGTAACATGCGTTACTTCCTCGCCTGATCGCTCCTCGATTGGCACGTCTGCTCCCGTTGGCGTGGTCGCGTCGAAGGTGGTGCTGGGCAGCGCCACATAAAAGGGGATGTCGTTGTCCTTGGCCGCCAGCGCCTTCAGATAGGTGCCAATCTTGTTGCAGACATCGCCATTGGCCGCGACTCGGTCGGTGCCGACGATCACCATATCGACCTGGCCGTTCATCATCAGATGCCCGCCGGCATTGTCGACGATGACGGTGTGCGGCACGCCGTGGCTCGCGAGCTCGAACGCGGTGAGCAGCGCGCCCTGGTTGCGCGGGCGCGTCTCGTCGACCCACACGTGAACCGGAATGCCCGCGTCATGCGCAACATAGATCGGCGCGGTGGCGGTGCCGTAATCGACCGTCGCCAGCCAGCCGTCATTGAAATGTGTGAGGATATTGAGCGGGCGGTCAGGGTGTTTCGCGTGGAGATCGCGCAGAATATCGAGCCCGTGAGCACCAATCGCCTCGCTCATCGCCGCGTCGTCATCGGCGATCTGGTCGGCGCGGGCAAAGGCGGCGGTCGGCCGTTGTTCGGGTGGCAGCTGGCGGACGTGATCGGCGACATCATCGAGTGCCCAGCGCAAATTGACGGCCGTCGGGCGCGCATCGAGCAGAAAGGAACGGCCCTTGGCGAGTCCTTCGTCCGAAGAATCCTCGGCAAGCGCAAGCGCCAACCCATAAGCCGCCGTCGCCCCGATCAACGGCGCGCCGCGCGTCCACATTTCGCGGATTGCGCGTTCGGCAGTCGCTGAATCGCGCAATTCCACCCATTTGACCTCCCACGGCAGCAACCGCTGGTCGAGGATGCGCGCGCCCGCGCCGTCCTCGGTGCGCATGATCGATCGGGTGTGGATGCCGTTGAGTTTCAAAGGTCGATATCCTCGAAGCTGTGAATATCCGCCTCGCCGCCCGCACGATCGATCAGCAACGCGCCCATGCCTGCTGCGCGTGCGGCTTCGGTCTCGGCATCGACATCGGACAGGAACAGAATTTGGTCGGCGGGCAACCCAATCGCCTCGGCAATGCGCGTATAGGCCACCGCCTCGCGCTTCGGCCCCGTCGTCGTATCGAAATAGCCGGAGAATAATGCGTTCAAATCACCCGCCTCGCTGAAACCGAAGATCAGTTTCTGGGCAGCGACGGAGCCGCTCGAAAACACATAGAGGTTCAGCCCCGCCGCATGCCAGCGCTTCAGCGCTTCGATCGCATCGGGGTAAACATGCCCCTTGAACGCGCCCTCACGAAAGCCGCCGTCCCAGATCATCCCCTGCAGCGTCTTGAGCGGGGTGATCTTCTGGTCGGTGTCGATCCAGCGCTGCATCGTCGCGATCGGATCGCCGGGTTCGATCGCCTGCACCTCGGCGAGGATCGGCGCGACTTGCTCGGGGTGCGCCGCGCAATAGCTCGCCAGCCGCGCGCGGGCATAGGGGAACAGCACATCCGCCACGAAGGAGATCGACGATGTCGTCCCCTCGATATCCGTTACGATCGCCCTTATCACGCGTGCGCCGGCTCAAGCCGGGGGAAGCGATCGGCGATGGCGTCCCCGGTGAAGGTCGCGATCCAGCCATCGGGGTTGAGGAACAGGCGGATCACGCTGAACTGTGGGCTCTCGCCCATATCGAACCAGTGGCGCATGCCCGCGGGCACCGAGATCAGATCGCCCTTGGTGCACAGCATGTTGAACACGCGGCCCTGCTCATGCAGCGTGAACAGCCCCTGCCCATCGACGAAGAAGCGGATTTCATCCTCGGCATGGGTGTGTTCGGACAGGAATTTGGTGCGGATCGTCGCGCGATCGGGATGGTCGGGCGTCACGCCCATCACGTCGATCGATTGATAGCCATCGTCGGCGACCAGCCGCTCGATCTCCGGCGCATAGGCGGTCAACACCTCGTCGGCGCTCGCCAAATCACGCGTCGGCCAGCGCTCGAAGCGCACGCCGATCGTCGCCAGCTGCTCGACGATCACGCCCGCGTCGCTGGTATCGAGCAGCGCGGTCGTGCCGTCGCCTTCATCGAAAATCTGCAGATGGCTCATTTCATGCCCTCCCGGAAACGGCTCTCGGCGAGTTCGGCGGCGATCATCCATTCGACGCCCTCGATCACGCGCTCGGCCTCTGCCATGTCGCGGCCCCAGCCATAAAGGCCGTGACCACGAATGAGATAGGCCGGCGGCGGCACTTCCGCCAGCATGGCGGGGGCGAGCGCGGCGATAATATCGGCCATGTCCTGGCTATTGTCGACGATCGGCAGGTCGAACGCGGCGTCATGCGTGGTGTAACCGGGAAGCACCTTGAGCATCTCGTGCCCCGCCAGTCGGTAGCTCGGCGCGCCGGCATAAGCGCGGCTCATCCCGACCGCTTCGGGAGAATGACTGTGGAGCACCGCGTTGACCCCCGGGAACCGCGCATACAGCGCCATGTGCAGGCCAGTTTCGGCCGAGGGCTTTTTGCCGTCGAGCGAGGTCCCCGCCGCATCGACGGTCATCACGCCCGCCTCGGTCAGCCGCCCCTTGTGCCAGCCCGAGACGGTGATCGCGAAGTTCCCGTCATCCAGCCGCATCGAGTAATTGCCGGCGGTGGCAGGCGCCCAGCCCTTGCCATCAAGCCAGCGGCCGGCGGCGATGATCTGCGCCGTCGCCTCGGCCAGGGTCGCTGCCGTCATCATGCCCATCCGCTGGAAAAGAGTGGAGCGGGTAACGGGAATCGAACCCGTGTATTCAGCTTGGAAGGCTGCTGTACTACCATTGTACTATACCCGCTTGCTCGGGGTGCGATTACCGGCAAGTCTGCGGCCGCGCAAGCGCGGGGCCAATATGTGCATCCTTCACGGCTTGCTTACCATTTCTGCGCTAGTCCCCCCGGCATATGCTGCACGATCCCGCTCTCGCCCGCGCCGCCAAGGCCGATCCCAGACCCACCTCCGCCGTCAGCACCGGTGTCGGGATTGCCGGCCTTGTCGGGATGCTTGCCTGGGCCGGAACCGCGCGCTGGTTTCACATGGACGGGCCCTATGCCGCGCTGATGAATGTCGCTGCGTGCGGGCTGCCGATGGTGCTGTGGTCGATCTTCGTCGACAAGGTTCACCGCAATCCAACGACCGGCATCAACTGGGAATCGACCACCAGCTGGCGCGAAACGCTCGATATCAGCCTGACCAAGCTGGCCGGGCTGTGGGTAACATGGACGGCGATCGCACTGGTTTATGGCACCGCGCGCTTTTACTGGCGTGGCAATTTCGCCTTTTCGATGACGGCATTTCAGGCGGCGGCACCAGTGCTGTTCATTGCCTCGATCCCCTATGTCATCTGGCTCGACCGCAAGCTGATCGATCCCAAGGACGGTGCCTGGGCACTCGGCGCCTGGCTGATGGGCACCGGCGACGGCAAGCATGAAGCGATCTATAACCATCTGCGCAGCTGGGGGGTGAAGGGGTTTTTCCTCGCCTTCATGCTGGCGATCGTACCGCCCGGATTTGCCGAATTCGTCCGCGCGGATACCAGCCGACTGCTGAGCGATCCAGTCGCGCTGTCCAACTGGCTGATCACCTTCATGTTCGTGATCGACGTGGCCTTTGCGACGATTGGCTATGTGTTGACGATGCGCCCGCTCGATTCGCACATCCGCAGCGCCAATCCCTATGCGGCGGCGTGGCTGGCGGCCCTGATCTGTTATCCGCCGTTCGTGCTGATGGCCGATGGCGGCCCGCTCGATTATCATCCCGGCACGGCGGACTGGACGCATTGGTATGCCGGGCATCCTGTGCTGCTCGCGATTACGGGCGCGGTACTCGTGTCGCTCACCGCCATCTATGCCTGGGCAACGGTTGCCTTTGGCTTTCGCTTTTCAAACCTCACCCACCGCGGCGTGCTCACCCATGGCCCTTATGCCTTTTCGCGGCACCCGGCCTATCTATCGAAGAACCTGTTTTGGCTGATCTCGACGATCCCGTTCCTGTCGACAGGCAATGTGGTCGATGCCGCGCGCGCAACGATCCTGATGCTGGTGGTTGCCGCTATCTATTACTGGCGCGCACAGACCGAGGAATGGCATCTGGGCGAAGATCCGGCGTACCAGGCTTATACCGAGTGGATGGCGCGCAACGGCGCGGTGCCGCGCTTTTTTGCTTGGGTGATAGGGAAGAAGGCGGGCTAGACGCGGATTCGATCAAGCTGGGATTCGATCAGGCTGGGACGCTGGTGCTGTTTAGGCTCCTACCCTGAAGGGTAAGATATTCATGGGCGCCACGTCCGGCGGGGTGACGGGCATTGGTTTTTCCTGATGGCATCCTATTCCAACTTAGAGACTCCATAGTTTCGCGTCCGAATCCGGCCCCCGGAACAAGCAAATGGCCGCCGGGGCATTGCACCCGACGACCATTTTCGTAACCGTATGAGCTATCGGTGACACGCGGGCAGGCAGGATCCGATCCGCAGGCCTATTGCCGTCAGCGGTATCCTCCCTGATTCTGGGCGTGTAACCAACGAAGCTGATCTGTAGTAAGGCCTTTGAAAAGCCTGGCAGCAGTGGCATCCGTGGCCCGCTGCGAATATATCCATCGAAGCTGGGCTGTTGTAAGGCCAGTGGTAGAACCAGCGTTAGAAAGGTCACCAGTGGTACCGTCGAACGGCTTGACGTGCCCGCCTGCTGGCGGTGGCGTCGGCGTGCCGTCCTTGGCGCAGCCTGCGTTGGCAACAGTATCAGCGCGATTGGTGGTGGATTTT
>JBBQAG010000130.1:0-5298 GCA_038315875.1 Sphingomonadales bacterium
GCAGCGATCGGGCAAGCTGGTGCTGTGCCTCGCACTCGACCGGGTGGCGGCGCATTACCGCCTGCCGTGATTGCCCCCACAGCGCTGGCAAGCACTGCGCAGGCTTGGTACCACCCACAAACATCACCACCGGGGAATATCAGCATGATCGTCTATGGCACCAGCCTGTCACCCTATGTCCGCAAAGTCCTCGCGTTCGGCGCCGAAAAGGGCCTGACATTGACGCTGGAGCAGGCAGGGCTTGGCAGGGGCGGCCCGGACTTCCACGAGGCCAGCCCATTCGGCAAGATGCCGGCCTTTCGCGATCCCGGTGCGGACAATGGCAAGGATTTCTGCCTGGCGGATTCGACCGCGATCATCGCCTATCTCGAGGCGAAATACCCCGAGCCGAACCTGATCCCCAAGACGCCCGTCGCGCATGGCCGCACGATCTGGTTCGAGGAATTTGCCGACACGATCTTTTTCGCATCGGCATCAAAGCTGTTCTTCAACCGCTTCGTCGCGCCCAAGATCATGAAGCGCCCTGGCGACGAGGCGGTGGCAGCCGCCGCCGAGGCCAAGGAACTGCCGCCGCTGATCGCCTATCTTGAAGGCGTGATCCCCGACAGCGGCTTTCTGGTGGAAGACCGGATCACCCTTGCCGATATCGCGGTGGCCAGCCCATTCGCCAATCTGGCGCATATCGACGTCGCGATCGATCCAGCGACATACCCCAAGGCGGCGGCCTATATCGAAGCGATCCTGGCTCGGCCGAGCTTTGCCGGGATGGTGGCGGCGGAGCGGGCTATGGTGGCGGGGATGTGAGGGGGGACGCGCGTGAACACCAAAGAATTTGAAGCCTTGATCGACGGAGCGGAGGAATCTGACGTTTTGGAATTCAAGACGGCAATGGTGTGGGATAATTCTCTTATCCGAGACATTCTCGCGATGGCGAACGTCCAAGATGGCGGACGCATCGTAGTAGGCATTGCCGACCGCACATATCATCGTGTTGGGTTGACTGCGGCGCAAATCGCGACGTTTGATCATGAGTCTATGCAGGATCGGGTGGCAAACTTCGCCGATCCTAGCGTGGAATTTCGAATTGACTTGGTGGCTGACGCAAACGGATTGCAGTTCGTTGTTATCGAAGTGCGTCCGTTCGAGACGACTCCGGTGGTTTGTCGTCGCGATGGCGACGGTCTCAATGAGGGTGACATTTACTATCGCAGCCGTGCTGGGCGTCCTGCCAGCGCGCGAGTGAGGAGAAGCGCTGACATGCGCGATATCATTGAGGTAGCAATAACCCGCAGTCGCCGGCGGCTCAGCGGTATCGGCCTGGTACCGCAGAAAGATCCCGGTCCTGATTATGATGATGAGCTCGGAGGCTTGTGATGAAGGACGGCCTTCTCGACACGATCCAAAGTGTAGGCCACTGGCGTGTAAACTTTCGCCCGATGAGTCCGCTCGACCCGCAACTTAACTTTCTAAAATGCTTTGAACTGGTCCGCGACAATGCTGTTTCGATCCGGGGCTGGGACTATCCTCACCTGTCGCACCGTCAAGACAACGAAGGTGGTTCGTCGCGCGGCGGTGATTTTTACGAGAATTGGTGCGACTGGTGGGGGTTTCACGAGTTCTGGCGCATGTACAAGAGCGGGCAGTTTCTCTCGTACAATGCTCTTCGGGAAGATACCAAAGAGGAAGGTCGCCCCGGTACTTTGAGCATAATAAACGCAATTTACACGATGACAGAGTTTCTCGAATTCGCCCATCGGCTGCACAGAGCCGGACCTTACGATGATGGCGTGGGTATAACGATCGAGCTTCGAAACACCGCGAATCGTATTTTAGAGGTCGGACCATCGAGAATACCTTTTTTTGATCGAAAGCAAACGAGTGCGGAGGCGATCAGCCTCGAAAGGAGGCTGTCGGCTACGCAAATCGGGAATGACCATCAGGCTGTCGCTATCGAACTCTTGCTTGAGCTCTTCGATTACTTCGGCTGGAACCCTACCCGGGAGCAGATCATCGCGGACCAAGCGAAGTTTTATCGTCGGGAGTTTTCCTAGCCTTCTGTGGAGTTCAGGCCTTGTTGCGACGAAAGCGGAGGCATGGGTGGGCCCTAGCAAATGTCTGGTTTCGCCGGTCCGCCATTTGGTGCCGGGGAGTTGGCAAATTCTGAAGCTATCCGCTCGAGTCGGCTCATTATCATGTCTGTATGCGGGCTACCTTTAACTCGCCCTCCATGACCGAAACGGAGAGCGCACCGGTCATTGCTACAAATCCCCCGCCCCCCAAGCCCGTAGTGCAAACGCGCGCCCGCCACCCTATCTCCCCTGGCATGACCACCTTAACCGTTTGGCATGATGGCGATTGCCCGCTGTGTCGCCGCGAGATCGCGTGGATGCGGCGGCTCGATCGGCGTGGCGCGATTGAGTTCGTCGATGCAGCGGCGGGCGAGGATGCCGGGTGCCCGGTCGCTCGTGCCGATCTGCTCGCGCGGTTCCATGCGTGCGAGGACGGGGTGATGCTGTCCGGCGCGGCGGCGTTTGCAGCGATGTGGCGGGCAATACCAGTGCTGCGCCCCTTGGGGCTCGCGGCGCGGCGGCCCTGGGTGCTCGCCTTGCTCGAGCGGTTTTATCTAGTGTTCCTGCGGTTTCGGCCAGCGCTGCAGCGACTGGCGGGTGCGCGGGCGATTCGGGCGACGCGGGCATGAGCGACGATCCGGGCGACAGGGCCGATAGTGGTGCGCGCGCGGTGCCGAGTGGGCGGTTGTCTCGCTTCGGGCAATTCGGGCGGCTGGCCGGCGGGGTCGCTAGCGGGATGGTGGCGGAAGGGGCGCGGCGGCTGGCCGATGGCGAGCGCCCCTCGATGCGCGACATGCTGCTGACGCCCGCCAATGTCGGTCGGATCGCCGATCGCCTGTCGCATCTGCGCGGGGCGGCGATGAAGCTTGGCCAGATGATCTCGATGGATGCCGGCGATATGCTGCCGCCCGAGCTTGCCGAGATCATGGCGCGGCTTCGCCAGAATGCGCACCGCATGCCACCGCAACAGCTGCAACAGGTGCTGGCGGCGGAATGGGGCAAGGATTGGCGCGGGCGTTTTGCGCATTTCGATGCGCGGCCGATTGCGGCGGCGTCGATCGGCCAGGTCCACCGCGCGCGGACGCGCGACGGGCGCGATCTGGCGATCAAGGTGCAATATCCCGGGGTGCGCGAGAGCATCGATGCCGATGTCGACAATGTCGCGACGTTGCTGCGCGTCTCCGGCCTGATGCCGCGTGAGCTGGATATTGCGCCCTTGCTGGTGCTGGCGAAGACGCAGCTGCGTGAGGAAGCCGATTATATCCGCGAGGGCGCGCAGATGACGCTGTTCGGTGACTTGCTCGCCGATGCGCCGGGCTATGTCGTGCCGGCGCTCGATGCGGCGTTCACGACGGGGCAGGTGCTGGCGATGAGTTTTGTCGAGGGGCGGGCGATCGAGAGCCTCGTCGATGCGCCGCAGGATGTGCGCGATGAGGCGATGCGCGCGCTGATCGCGCTGGTGCTGCGCGAATTGTTCGAATTCGGGGTGATGCAGACCGACCCCAACTTTGCCAATTACCGGTATCAGCCCGAGACGGCGCGGCTGGTGCTGCTCGATTTCGGCGCATCGCGGGCGGTGCCGGCGGCGACGTCGACGGGGTATCTCGAGCTGCTGCGCACGGCGATGGCGGGCGACCGCGACGGCGCGCGCGAGGCGGCGCTGGCGGCGGGCTTTGTCGGCGAAGGCGCAATTGCCCGGCACCGCGCGCGGATCGACCAGATGATCGATGTGGTGATCAGCGAGATGGCGCGACCGGAGTGCTTCGATTTCGGCGACCGGGGGTTCGTCTCGGTGCTGCGCGACCAGGGGATGGATGTCGCCGCCGATCAGGCAGCGTGGCATATCCCGCCCGCCGACATCCTGCTGGTGCAGCGCAAGATCAGCGGGACCGCCTTGCTGGCTGCGCGACTGAAGGCGCGAGTGGATGTGCGGGCGATGGTGATGCCGTATCTTGGCTTGCCGGCTTGACCGGGGATGGCGCAGTAGCAGGCGTGTCATCGATAGGGTCCGCCGCCATGCAGTTCAGCGTCACCAAATGTCATGGTTCGGGAAATGACTTCCCAATGATCGATGCGCGCCATTTGGCGTTGGGCGATGCCGACTGGGCGAAGGTCGCGCGGGCACTGGCAGATCGCGACGGGCCGCTGGGGGGCGACGGCCTGTTGCTGCTGACGGCGGGCGACGATGTCCACGCCTTCGGGATGCGGATGTTCAATTCGGATGGATCCGAGGCGGAGACATGCCTGAACGGGCTGCGCTGTGTGGCGCGCGCTGGCTTTGCGGCGTTGGGGATCGAGCGCGCGCCGGTGCGGCTGGTGACGAGTAGTGCCGAGGTGGCGCGCGGCGGCGACCTGGCAGGCGGCGTGTATGCGGTGCGCGAGACCGCAGCGCCGGCCTCGCTCGATGCCGGCGCGTGGCCGATCATGGGGGCGACGCAGATCGTCGAGGCGCCGGTGGCGATGCTGCCGAGCGCGCAGGCGTTTACGGCGATCTCGATCCCCAATCCGCATCTGGTGAGCTTTGTCGATCGGATCGATGAGGCGGAGCTGGTGGCGGTGGGGCAGGCTTGCGAGGCGGCGCCCGACTGGCTGCCCAACCGCGCCAATGTGTCGTTCGTCGAGCAGCGCGGCGGCGACCTGTTCGTGCGGACCTTCGAGCGCGGGGTGGGTCTGACCGACAGCTGCGGCAGCGCGATGGCGGCGAGCTGCTATGCCGCGTGTCTGACGGGGCGGATCGCCTATGACGTCGAGATGACGTTGTTCAACCGCGGCGGGATGGTGCGCGGGCAAGCGGGCACCGATGCTGTGGTGACGCTGACGGGCAATGCGACCTTTGAGTGGGCGGGGACGGTGGCGGTCGATCTGGAAACCGAACGGGCTGGTGACCTACATGTGCTGACGCGGTTCGAGCACGAGGTCGCGGCTTGGGCGAACCTCGTGGCCGAGATGGTATAACCAAATAGGTGAATAACACTTGACATCGTCACGCTGTTTAGGTACATATCGGGAACGCTGAAGAATTGCGAGTCGGGGGTAGGATTGGGGGCGGTCGGACAATGGTCTGGCCGCCTTTTTTGGTGCGGGAGCGAAAATGGCGGCGAAATCAACGAGGAAGCGGCCGACCATGACTGCTCGGCGCGCTACCTTTTTGAATCATCTGTCGCGCAGCGCCAATGTCAGCAAAGCGGCGCGGCTTGCGGGTGTATCGACATCGGCGCTGTACAAATAC
>JBBQAG010000064.1:0-14482 GCA_038315875.1 Sphingomonadales bacterium
ATGTCGTCGATGCCGGACAGAACCGGATCGGACCGTCGCTCCATGCCATTGTCGGTCGCACCGCCGGTACGGCGCCGGGCTACACCTATTCGGCTGCCAACAAGAACAGCGGCATTACCTGGACGCCGGAAAAGATGTTTCAGTATCTTGAGGCGCCTCAGCGCGTCGTTCCTGGCACGAAGATGACCTATCCGGGCCTTCCCGATCCGCAAAAGCGCGCGGATGTGATCGCCTATCTAAAGACCCAGGCCTGAAGCTTGGCGCAAAAATGATGGGCGGGCCTGGAAACGGGCCCGCCTATTTTTTTGCCCGTATGCCGGGGCCCCACCGAAGGTCGGCCAAGTGAAACGGGAAGGAAAGCGTCAGCGGCAGCGCAATCCACCAATATGATTGCCCGACAAGAGCCGCGCGCAATGCCAGCATCATCAGCGCCCCCGGCATCAAACGGCACAGGATCGCAACAAGCAACCACCGTTCCCGTACGCGCAGCCAGACCGCTTCAACGGCGATGACCACCAAGATGATGTCGCCTGCCAAACCGCTCGCGAACAGCCATTGCATGCTGGGTTCGATCAACCGAACGGGCCGTTCAACCGCACGATCGTAATGTTGAGATAGCCCGCGATGGTGACCCAGAGCAGATATGGCACCAACATGATCGCCGCCGTCATCGACCGGCGCCATCCAAAGATGATCAGCGATCCGACCGACAGCCAGAGAAACACCACCTCGATCAGCGCCCAGTCGGGCCGCTGGACGCGGAAAAACAACAGGCTCCACAAGATGTTCAGGAAGCCGTTGGTTGCCCAAAGCGCGATGAAGGTTTCCGCATCGGTCCGGGTCTGCATCGCGTGCCAGCCGGTGACGAGCGCAACGACATTGATCGAATAGATGATCGTCCAGACGATGCCATATGTCGCATTGGGCGGCGCCCAGCGCGGTTGGATCAGTTGATCATACCAGGGCCCAGTGACGGTGATCGTCGCCCCCAGCAGCGCGACGATGCCGGTGGCGAGTGCCGCAGTCAAAATCGGGAACAACCACGCCCGGCTCATGCCGTCACGCAGCCGATCCTAGCAAATGCCCCATGTCCTTCATGAAGATCCGGAAATGCGCCATTGGTTTGCGGCGCACCAGTTCCTTGTTCATATAGGCTTGCCACGTCAGCGCCTGCACATCCTTGTCCTCGCAAATCTTCACGAAACGCTCGCGGCGCTTGTCGTTGCGGTACCAGAAATGCTGCATGATCCCGAGGACCAGGAACACGCGACCATGCGCCTTCATGAACTGTTTGCGGGATAGCTTCAACGCGCGCGCATCGCCTGTCTTTAGGAAGATGCCAACAGCATCGGCGGCACTCCGCCCGGCTGCCATCGCATAATAAATCCCCTCGCCAGATGCAGGCGCAACCACGCCCGCTGCATCCCCGGCAACCACGAGATCACGGCCATTATCCCAACGCTTCAACGGTTTTAGGGGGATAGGCGCGCCCTCGCGGCGAATCGTTTCGCAGGCATCGAGCCCGCTTTGGGCGCGTAGGCGATCGATCGCATCGCGTAGGGCGTATCCCTTGTTGGCGCTGCCGACTCCGACGCTTGCGGTTTCACCGTGCGGGAATATCCAGGCATAGAAATCGGGCGAAAGACCGCCCTGATAGAAAACGTCGCAGCGCGCTGGATCGTAATCGCCCTCGGCCGCGGGCGATTTAATGATTTCGTGATAGGCGAAAACGCACGGAATCCGGTCCGCGCCTTTCAGGTTCTGCCGCGCAACCGCGGAACGCGCGCCATCGGCGCCAATCACCGCGCGCGCGCGGACGCGGTGTTCTTCGCCACCCCGTGCTTCGGTGAAAACGACTACGGCCGCGCCATCTGAATCGCGATCGACGCGCTCGAACGTTCCCGTGCGGCGTTCCGCCCCTGTCAAAGCTGCCCGGCCGCGAAGCCATTCGTCGAACACCTCGCGATCGACCATGCCGACAAAGCCGTCACCAACGGGCATGTCGACCTTCTTGTTCGAAGGCGCGATCATCCGCGCGGCTTTCGCCTTGGCGACGAGCAAGTGATCCGGAATCTCGAAATCCTTGATCAGGCGCGGCGGGATGGCGCCGCCGCAAGGCTTGATCCGCCCAGCCTTGTCGAGCAGCATCACATGATGGCCGGCGCGCGCAAGATCGGTCGCGGCGGTTGCACCCGAAGGACCGCCACCAACGATGACGACATCGAAATCGTAATTCTGGTGTTGTTGGGTCATGCGACCAACTCCCGCTGTATTGAAAAACTGCGGGCGGGGCGACCATTCGCCACGCCAAGCGCTAGTGTTGCCGCGATCAGAAAAAGGCCGGCTTCCGCCGCAAAAACGATCGTGAAGGCTGGGCCCGTCGTGCCCGTCAGCGCGCGCCCTACATCGACGCCGATCGCGCCGATCAAACCGCCAAGCCCGAAAGCGATCGCCTGCGATGCGCCCCAGACACCCATCCGCATCCCCTCACGCTGCGACCCGCCGGCACCCGCCAACCCCATCATCGCGGCAATTGCAGAGACAGCGAAGATACCATTGGCGAAACCAAGCGCGGCGATGTTGGCAGCGAGCGGCCACCCCGGCCCGGCCAGCGCGGAAAAACTCAATCCGCCCAGCGCAACCGCCGAGCCGATACAGCCGCCGCAAATCCAGCGCCGCAGCACTGCCGGTGATCCGCCGCCAAAGGCGCTTCCACCGACACCGGCCAAAATCATGCCGAACAACACCCCGCCATGCTGCACCCCCGAAAGCTGGGTCGATTGCCCCGGCGTAAAGTTGAACATCAGCCCGGCAAAAGGCTCGAGGATCATGTCCTGCATCGAATAGGCAAGCATCGAGAGAAACACGAAGATGGTAAACTGCCGCGCGTCGCGATCAGAAAGCATCTCGTTCAACGCCTTGCGGAAACTGACCGGCACGGCAATCGCCTCCTCCTGATCGACAATTGGCAAAGCCGGCCCTTCGACGCCCCAAACCGCAAATAGCGTGACGACGAATGCAATCAGCGCGACCGCGCTGACCACGGCGGCAAGCCGTTCGAGCGAGTAGGGATCGATCAACGATCCAGCGACGCCCGCCGTCACGACGATGCCGACGATCATCATGATCCAGGTGATCGATGCCGCGGCCGCCCGGCGTGCGGGCGCAACCCTGGTCGCCAGCAGCGCCAACAACGACGTGCCCGCCGCGCCGACGCCTGCGCCAATCACCGTAAAGGCAAGGACCGCCATCGCGATGCCGAGCGCAGATCCGCGCGCCAATAAGCCGATCGAATCGACCGCCAGCAGAACACCCAGCGCCAGCGCACTCATCCCGCCAATGATCCAGGGCGTTCGCCGCGCCCCTTTGTCAGAGCCATGCCCCCACACCGGGCGCGAAAGCTGCACTGCATAATGCCAGGCGACCAGCCCCGCCGGAAGCGCTGCGGGCAGCGCATATTCAACGACCATCACCCGGTTTAGCAGCGATGTCGCCAGCATCACGATCGCGCCGATCGCACTTTGGACGAGCCCAAGCCGGACGATACCCGGCCAGCCGAGCGGCTTTGCGCTCACAGCCCTACCGCCCCGCCGAGCCCAAAGGCAGCAGCGAGCATGCCGAAGACGTAAAGCGTCGTGCCCGTGGCATTATACCAGGGGGTATGCTTGCGTGGATCGGAGAGCAGCCGCGGCATCAGCCCAAGCTGCCCGATCACGAGCGCAGCGACGATCGCAGCAGCCCCCAGATGTCCCCAACGCAGCAGCAGTGCGACGACGATAAACTGAGGAAGCGCCATTACCGCACAGGCGATGCGCGCTGCCCGGTCGACGCCGAGCACCGCCGGCAGTGACCGAACGCCCGTCGCAATATCGCCTTCCACCGCTTTGAAATCGTTGAGCGTCATGATGCCGTGTGCGCCGAAGCTGTAGAGCGCGAGGACGATCAGGATCGGTGCAGCGGGCAGCGCGCCCGCCATCACGCTGGCGCCGGTGAACCAAGTCAGCCCTTCATAGCTGAGCGCCACCAGCGCCGGCCCCCAGATGCCGCTGTTTTTCGCACGGAACGGCGGCGCGCTATAGGCCCAGGCGCAAACGACGCCGACACACGTCGCCGCGAACACCCAGCTTCCCGCCAAAAGAGCGATCGCCATCGACAGGACGCTACCGGCAATGGCGATCCACAGCCCCCATTGCCCGCCGATCCGCCCCGAGGGAATTGGCCGCTCGGGCTGGTTGATCGCATCGACATGGCGGTCGAACCAGTCGTTCACCGCCTGGCTGGTGCCGCATACGAGTGGCCCGGTCAGCAAAACGCCGATGATGAAGAACGGCCAGCGATCGACGATTGGCGCACCTGACGAGACCACGCCGCACATAAAAGCCCACATCGGCGGAAACCAGGTGATTGGCTTAAGCAGCTCAAGCACGTCGCGGGGCGCCGGAATCCGTACGATCGCAGGCGCATTTGCAACGGTCTGGGCAGCAGGGTCAACCATGTCCGTAAGCTAAACTTGACACTTGCGAGTGTCAAACCTGATTGTCACTTTTTGCGGCGACCTGCCGGCAATTCAGTTGCCGTCGGAAACCAGATTACCCAGGCCGTGGCGGTGCAGCTTCGAATAGAGGCTTTGCCGGCTAACGCCGAGGATTTCGGCGGCCGAAGCACGGTTGTCAGAGGTATAGGCAAGCGCGGCCTCGATGCACAGCCGTTCGATCAGATCGGTCGATTCGCGGACGATATCCTTCAGCGACATCCGTCCGACCAGCTCGGTCAGCTGCTCGACCGAGCGCGGCAGCGGACGATCTCCTGCCGGAATGTCCCGCAGCCGGCGCCCCACGTTGCGGATCGTGAAGCCATAGCATTCGCCGTCGCCATTCGGCGCGGCCACCGCAGAAACCTCGACTTCCTCCTGCCCGCCATTTGACCCGCGCAGCACCGCAGAAACGTTGCGCACCGAGCCATGTTCACGAAGCTGTCCGACGATCAGTTCAAGGTCGATACCGGTCCGGCCGAACCACTGGCTAAGCCGGGCCCCACGCAGCCGTTCCATCGAGGGCATCTCGGTCAGCTCGAGAAAAGCCGCATTTGCCGTCATGATCGTGAGATCGCGATCGGCCAGTACGAAGGCATCGGGCATGCGCTCGACAATATCGCGGAGCTGGGCATCATGCTGGTGCCCCTCGGCTAACCTGTCGCCTGCGTCGATCCGTACTAGGAGCAATGCGGTGCGCGCCTGCCGGAAAAGTCGCGCCGAAAATATCGCCTCGCCCTGCCCATTTGGCAGACGCATCGTCACTGGCGCCACGTCATCCGCCGCCTCTGCCGCGCCAAGATGGGCAACGAACGCTTCGCGATCCTGGGGATCGACAATGCTGCTCACCAATTGTTCGCCAAGAGCGCCGTCCTTCGCGCCGAGCAGACGGTGCGCCGCAGGGTTGGCCTCGCGAATCCGCCGGGTCGCCGCGTCCACGATCAATACCGGCTCTGCCGCCATATCGAATAACAGACGATACCGCGCCTCCGCCTGGCGCAGCCGGATATAATCGCGTTCGAGCGATTGCTGCGTCTGGAGCAGGCGTTGCTGCATTGCTGCGGCACTTCGCATGTCGCGCCCAATCGCGATCATCTGGCCATTCGATCCAAGCGAGATCAACAGATAACGCACCGGGATATCGCCATCACGGCCAACATGGTTGACCTGGCGCCAGCGGGCCGGCGTGCCAGCCGCCGCGTCGGCCAGCATTACAGTTACCTTTCCAGCGCTTTCCCTGCAGACCGAATCGATCCAGGGCTTGCCGATTGCCTCGGCGAAATCGGCATTGGCGAGTTCCGCCTCAGCGATTGCGATGTCGAGAACTGTTCCGTCGGCGGCAAGAACAAAGGCGATATCGCCGACCGATCCCAGCAGCGACGCAGCAACAGTCGCGGAGAGAGCCCCCGGAATCCGATCGGGAAGTTGAAACGGCCTAGGCCGAAAAGGTGCGTGATGCTTGTTCATCGACGAGCCGCCGCACTCCTAGAGAAACCAACCCAAAATTTAAGCATGAACCTGGCGGGCAATGGCGCTGACGAGATCGCCCGCAACCTTGACCGCAATTTTGGCATCGGCGGCTGTTCCATCGGCACCGACTTCGATCGCTCGATCGGGCGCCTCAACGAATATCCTACCACCCACCATGATGCAGACGCGTGGATTGCGGGAAACGTTCCGCAAGGCCGTAATGATCGCCGGCAGGGGCGCCATATGGTAGTCACAACTAATGGTCAATCCGATCAGATCAAGCCATTCGCCGGCTGCGCGCTCGAGCAATTCAGGCGTGGTTGCTTCACTGATCCGATCGGTCATCCAGCCTTCGCGGCAAAAAAGTTCATCAATCACGACCGTGCCAAAACTATGCTGGTCACCGGGCATCGACGCAAAAAGAGCCCGCTTGCCGGGGCCAGCCTGGTGTTCCACCGGGAGCCGCGTTGCCAGCTCGTGGACAATTTCCTGCAGCCGCCACAAACCCATCGTCACATCGACGAAATCGCAGCGATCGTCCTCCCAATACTCACCGAGTCGGCGAGCGGCGGGCGCTAGCAAATCGACCAGCAGCGAATCGATCCCGACCCCGCGCTGCAGGAAGACCTCGACATAATCCAGCAGCGCATCAGCCTCGACCTGCAGCGAAAGCGGCGCAAAGGCATCGATCTCTTCAGGCGAAATCGCCGGATTCAAATCAAATGCCATTGAAGAGCGTGAATCCGGCGTATGGGACGCCAACAGCCGCGGAATGATCTCGCGTTCGACAAGCGTAGATAGCGATCCTTCCGCAGAAGGATCGATCCGCGCATTCGGCAGCGACGCACCCAGAAACCGCATGCCGCGCCCTGTCGCATGTCGCCGATAAACCGATGCGAGCTGCGCCCGCCCAAAACCCAATAACGACGCCATTGCCCGGCTCTCCCAGCCCTTTGGGAATGAAACGCAAACCCGTAAATGGCACCATATTTGGTTGCCCTCCCGACTAGCAGGCTATGCCGTTTGGCAATGGCTGACAATATTAGAATGATGCCGCGGCGCACAATGTGTAAAGTTTATTGGACGTAAGTTCAGGTTGACACTTTGCGCGGGGCTGCCTTAGTCTCGCCTCACGACAACCAGTGGGGCGATCCGGGTGACAGACCCAAAGTTCGAGCAGTTCCGACAATCGCTGAAGCCAGTCGTGGCCGCCCCTCTCTACACGCCCGATCAACGCCGCCGGCGTGACGCCAGCGCCTGGACACTGGTGCAAGGGCTGCTGGCGCCAGTCCAGTTCCTGATTTTCCTGGTAAGCCTGGTGCTGGTGGTGCGCTATCTGCAGACGGGCGAGGGTGCCTTTGCGGCCACCGTTTCGATCGTGATCAAAACCTTCGCACTCTATACGATCATGATCACCGGATCGATCTGGGAAAAGGTCGTGTTCGACAAGTGGCTGTTTGCAGATGCATTTTTCTGGGAAGATCTGTTCAGTTTCCTGGTGCTGGCGCTGCACACCTGGTATCTGGTGATGCTGATCGGCGGCTTCGGCTCCGAGCGCGAGCGAATGATTTTGGCGCTTGCTGCCTATGCGACCTACGCCGTCAACGCGACCCAGTTCATCCTGAAGCTGCGCGCTGCTCGATTGCATTCGCAGCCAGTTGAAAATGATCGCCCGGCCAAAGATTTCCCAGTCCGCCAAACAGTGAGCGCGATGCCGTCTTCCGAGTCGGTCGCAACTTTGCAGGCGCTAGCCGCATGAGTGTCGTGGTTAGCCCACCAAGCCCCATTACTGCCGCAAACGGGCTTGATTGCGCGCCGGTGCTGCGCGAGCGCGGCCAGCGCGAGGTCTTCTGTGGGCTAACCGGTATAATCTGGCTGCACCGCAAGGTTCAGGATGCATTCTTTCTCGTCGTCGGCTCGCGTACATGTGCGCATCTGCTGCAATCGGCCGCCGGTGTGATGGTGTTTGCCGAGCCGCGCTTCGGCACCGCCATCATCGAAGAACGCGATCTGGCCGGCATGGCCGATTGCAACGAGGAGCTCGACCGGGTGGTCGATCGCCTGCTCATGCGGCGCCCCGATATCAAATTGCTGTTTCTGGTCGGCTCGTGCCCCAGCGAAGTGATCAAGCTCGATCTGTCGCGCGCGGGGCAGCGGCTGTCGGCCAAGCACTCCCCCAATGTCCGCATCCTGAATTATTCGGGCAGCGGCATCGAGACAACCTTCACCGAGGGCGAGGATGCGTGTCTGGCAGCACTCGTGCCGGAACTGCCAACGCTATCGGCCGACTCGCCGCAGGAATTGATGATCGTCGGCGCCCTGCCCGATGTCGTCGAGGATCAGTTCACCCGCATCTTCGGCGAGCTTGGGATCAGAACGGTGCGCGCGCTGCCGGCACGCAAGGCCGCCGATCTGCCGCCCGTAGGCCCGAATACCCGCTTCCTGCTGGCACAGCCTTTTCTTGGCGAAACCGCGCGCGCGCTCGAAGATCGCGGCGCGGTGCGGCTCGATTCGCTCTTCCCCTTCGGTGCCGAGGGAACGACCGCATGGTTGCACGCAGCGGCCGTCGCCTTCGGCATCGATGAAATGCATTTCCGCCGCGTGATCGCGCCAGGCCGCGAACGCGCCAAACGCGCGATCGAGCATTGCCGCGAGCGGCTGGGCGGGAAAACCATCTTCTTCATGCCCGATTCGCAGCTCGAAGTGCCACTGGCACGCTTCCTCGCGCAGGAACTGGGGATGACACCGATCGAAGTCGGCACGCCCTACCTCCATCGCCGCCACCTCGCGCAGGAACTCGCGCTGCTGCCCGCCAGCACCGTGATCAGCGAGGGTCAGGATGTCGACAAGCAGCTCGACCGCGTCCGTGCCGCCAAGCCCGATCTCACCGTTTGCGGCCTTGGCCTCGCCAATCCGCTGGAGGCCGAAGGGCTGACGACGAAATGGGCGATCGAACTCGTCTTCTCGCCAATCCACGGCTTCGATCAGGCGGGCGATCTCGCAGAACTTTTTGCACGGCCGCTGCGGCGCCGTGATGTGTTGAAAGTATGATGGTGTCCGCCCTCTCCTCGTTCGGTCGGTGGCTAAGATGCAGCTGACGGTCTGGACCTATGAGGGGCCACCCCATGTCGGCGCGATGCGAATCGCGACGGCGATGGAGGGCGTGCATTATGTGCTCCACGCGCCGCAGGGCGATACCTATGCCGATCTGCTGTTCACGATGATCGAACGGCGCGGCAAGCGCCCGCCGGTGACATACACGACCTTCCAGGCGCGCGATCTGGGCACTGACACGGCTGAGCTGTTCCAATCCGCCGCGCGCGATGCCTATGCCCGTTACAAGCCCCAAGCGATGCTGGTCGGCGCGTCATGCACCGCCGAGCTGATCCAGGACGACCCCGCAGGGCTCGCCGAGGCGATGCGCCTGCCGATCCCGGTCGTGGCGCTTGAGCTGCCGAGCTATCAGCGCAAGGAAAATTGGGGCGCGGCAGAGACATTTTACCAGCTCGTCCGCGCGCTTGCCGACAAGGATGCCAAGCCCGCCCCGCGCGAAGGCCGTCGCCCGCGCGCCAATCTGATCGGTGCGACTGCGCTCGGCTTCCGCCACCGCGACGATGTGATCGAAGTCACCCGGCTGCTCAGTGCCCTTGGCGTCGATGTCCACGTCGCAGCGCCAATGGGTGCCTGCCCGGCAGACATCGCGCGGATCGGCGAGGCCGATTTCAACATCCTGCTCTACCCTGAAATCGGCGATACTGCTTGTCGCTGGCTGGAAAAGACGTTCGGCCAAAAGACCGTGCGCACCGTGCCCATCGGCCATGCTGCAACGCGCGACTTCATTGCCGAAGTAGCGGCGATCGCAGGTGTCGACGCGACGCTAGCGCTCGACAACTCGAACATGCCCTGGTGGAGCCGCTCGGTCGATTCGACCTATCTTACTGGCAAGCGCGTCTTCATCTTCGGCGACGCGACTCACGCGATCGCCGCTGCCCGCGTGGCCCGCGACGAACTCGGTTTCGAAGTGGTGGGCCTGGGCTGCTACAACCGTGAATTCGCGCGCGACCTGCGCGAGGCGGCAAAGCTGTACGGCGTCGAGCCGCTGATCACCGACGATTATCTGGAGGTCGAAGACGCGATCACCGCGCTGCAGCCCGAATTGGTGCTCGGGTCGCAGATGGAGCGTCATATCGCCAAGCGGCTGCGCATTCCGTGCGCCGTGATCTCCGCCCCCGTCCACGTCCAGGATTTCCCCGCGCGCTATTCGCCGCAGATGGGGTTTGAAGGCGCGAACGTGCTGTTCGATACCTGGGTCCATCCGCTGGTGATGGGGCTGGAGGAGCATCTGCTGACGATGTTCCGCGACGATTTCGAGTTCAGCGACGCCGCCGGCGCCAGCCATCTCGGCCATGGCGGCGCGCCAAAGCCGCAGGCCGCAATTGACGAGCCGGTAGACGACACGCCCCTGCCACCAGTCGCCGAGCCAGAGGTAATCGCCGCGCGCGGATGGACCGCCGATGCTGAAAAAGAGCTGATGAAAATCCCGTTTTTCGTTCGCGGCAAGGCCCGCCGCAACACGGAAAAATATGCCGATGAGATGGGCCTGAGCGCAATCACGCTCGACACCCTTTATGATGCAAAGGCGCATTATGCCCGCTAGTGCCGCCCCGATTGCCGCCGTCCCGGTGCGCGTTGTCGTCATTACGCTCGACAATCATCTGTCGGGCGCGTTCCAGCGAGCACAGGCTGCATTCGATCGCGGCAGCACAGGCGTTTCAATCGGTTTCCATGCTGCTGCCGATTGGGAAGAAAAGCCCGAAACGCTCGCCGCGACGATCGACGACATCGCCCGCGCCGATATCATCCTTTGCACGATGCTGTTCCTCGAAGATCACATCCGTGCGGTGTTGCCCGCGCTTCAGGCGCGGCGTGAAGGATGCGACGCGATTGTCGGGCTGATGTCGGCTGGCGATATCGTCAAGCTCACCCGGCTTGGTGATTACCGGATGGACAAGCCGGCGACGGGCATGCTCGCGCTGATCAAGAAAATGCGCGGCACCAACAAGGCGGGTGCAAGCTCGGGCGCCGGACAGATGGCGGTGCTCCGCCGCCTGCCCAAGCTGCTGAAGTTCATCCCCGGCACCGCACAGGATGTGCGCGCCTATTTCCTCACGCTGCAATATTGGCTGGCTGGTTCGGACGACAATGTCGTCGACATGATCCGCGCGCTGATCGATCGCTATGCTGCGGGCGAGCGGATGGCCCTTCGCGGCGCGATGAAGGCAGCGATGCCGCGCGAATATCCCGAAGTCGGCGTCTATCATTCGGCAATCCCGCAGCGCATGTCGGCCATGATCGCCGATCTGCCGGCGCGGCGCGGATCGCGCGGCACCGTCGGCGTGCTGATGTTGCGGTCCTATGTGCTCGCCAAGGACGCGGCGCATTATGACGGCGTAATCGCAGCGCTGGAGGCCAAGGGCCTGGACGTGATCCCGGCCTTTGCCGGCGGGCTCGATGGTCGCCCTGCGATCGAAACCTTCTTCATGCGCGATGGCAAGACCACCGTCGATGCGGTGGTCAATCTCACCGGTTTCAGCCTCGTCGGAGGCCCCGCCTATAACGACACCGCCGCTTCCGAAGCGATGCTTGCCAAGCTCGATCGGCCATATATCGCTGCGCACCCGGTAGAGTTTCAGACGCTGCAGGCATGGGGCGCGAACCGCCAGGGGCTGCTGCCGCTCGAATCGACGATGATGATCGCCATTCCCGAGCTTGACGGCGGCACCGTGCCAATGGTGTTCGGCGGCCGTTCCGACGGCACCGACACCGCCTGCACGGGTTGTCCGCGCGGCTGCACCTTCCCGGCAACGGGCGCTGTCCGCCAGATGGAAAGCTGCCCCGAACGCGCCGAAATGCTCGCCGGTCGTGTGCTCAAGTTGATCGACCTGCGCCGTGCGGCAGACTCTGAAAAGCGCGTCGCGATCGTGCTGTTCAATTTCCCGCCCAATGCAGGGGCCGCTGGCACCGCGCAGTTCCTGGCGGTGTTCGAATCGCTCCATGCCACGCTGACCCGGCTGGCGAGCGAGGGCTATACCGTGGAAATCCCGGCGTCCGTCGATGAGCTGCGCTCGGCGATCCTGAATGGCAACGCGTCGCGCTATGGTACCGAGGCCAATGTCCATGCCAGAGTGAGCGCCGATATGATCGTCGCCCGCGAAACCCATCTGGCAGAGATCGAGGCGAGCTGGGGTCCGGCGCCGGGCAAGCTGCAATCGGACGGCACGTCGGTGCAGATCCTTGGCGCGCAGTTCGGCAATGTCTTCATTGGCATCCAGCCTGCGCTCGGCATCGAAGGCGATCCGATGCGGCTGCTGTTCGAGGGCCGTTTTGCTCCGACCCACGCCTTTGCCGCTTTCTATCGCTGGTTGAAGGAAGATTTCCGCGCCCATGCCGTTCTGCATTTCGGCACGCATGGCAGCCTTGAATTCATGCCCGGCAAGCAGACCGGGCTGACGGCATCATGCTGGCCCGATCGGCTGATCGGCGACTTGCCCAACATCTATCTCTATGCCGCCAATAACCCGTCTGAAGGTGTCCTCGCCAAGCGTCGCTCGGGTGCGACGCTGATCAGCTACCTGACGCCAGCGCTGACCAATTCGGGCGTCTACAAGGGCCTTGCCGACCTGAAGGCATCGGTCGATCGCTGGCGCTCGCTGCCACCGGGCGACGAACAGGCAGCGCCGCTCGCCGAACTGATCGCCGCGCAGGCCGAAGCCCTCGATCTTGATGGCACCGATGTCACGTCGCTCGCGGCACGCCTCTATGAAATCGAACGCGAGCTGATCCCTCAAGGGCTGCACGTTGCCGGGCTTGCCGCGACACGCGAAGAGCGGATCGACATGATCCTGGCAACATCGGACAGCCGCGGCGAAATGCTGGATCGGATCACTGCCGAAGCGATCGTCGATCACACGATCAAGCTCGATTCGCCGCTGCTGAAAGACATGGCTGCGCTGGATGCGGCGCTTGCCACCAATCACGAGCTCGACGGCCTGGTCGACGCTCTCAACGGTCGTTATATCCATCCAGTCTGCGGTGGCGATCTGCTGCGCACACCGGAGATTTTGCCGACCGGACGCAATATCCACGGCTTCGATCCTTTCCGCCTGCCGAGCGCTTTCGCCGTCAAGGATGGCGCCGAACAAGCGCAACGCCTGATCGATCGTAGCCTGGCCGATTCGGGCCATCTGCCAGAAACCATCGCGATGGTGCTGTGGGGCACCGACAATCTGAAATCAGAAGGTGCACAGGTCGCCCAGGCGATGGCGCTGATGGGCGCACGTCCCCGCTTCGACAGCTATAGTCGACTGGCGGGTGCCGAACTGATCCCGCTCGCCGAACTCGGTCGTCCGCGCGTCGATGTGATCGCAACGCTTTCAGGCGTGTTCCGCGATCTGTTGCCGCTGCAAACGCGGATGCTGGCAGAGGCAGCGCTGCTCGCCAGCCAGGCGGATGAGCCAGCCGAGCTCAACTTCATCCGCAAGCACAGCCTGGCCCATCAGGACGTGCATCACTGCGACATGGAGACCGCAGCACTCCGCGTCTTCTCCAATGCCGAGGGTGCGTATGGCGCCAACGTCAATCTGATGATCGACGACGGCGCCTGGACCGATCCCAACGAACTCGCCGACAGCTTCGAGCGGCAAAAGGGTTTCGCTTACGGCGTGAAGGGCCAGCCCGTGAGGCAGGCCGCGATCCTCGCCTCCGCGCTGAAGACCGTCGATTGCGCCTATCAGAACCTCGAAAGCGTCGAGCTCGGCATCACCACGATCGATCAATATGTCGATGCGCTGGGCGGCATCAGCCGCGCTGTCACCCGTGCCAAGGGTGGCCAGTCGGCGCCGGTTTATATCGGCGATCAGACGCAGGGTAAGGGTAAGGTCCGCTCGCTGCAGGAACAGGTTGCGCTCGAAACCCGCACCCGCATCCTCAATCCGGTCTGGACCGAAGGGCTGCTTCGCCACGGCTATGAAGGCGTCCGGACAATCGAAGGCCACGTCACGACGACGATGGGCTGGTCCGCCACCACCGGTGAAGTCGATCCCTGGGTGTATCAGCGGATCAGCGAAACCTATGTGCTCGACGCCGAAATGCGCGAGCGGATCGCCGCGCTGAACCCCAAGGCATCGGCGCGCGTCGCCAATCGGCTGATCGAAGCCGTCGAACGCAACTACTGGTCACCTGACGAAGCAACGCTCGCTGCACTCCATGCCGCCAGCGACGAACTCGAGGATCGTCTCGAGGGTGTCGTGGCAGTGGCGGCATAAAGGAAAAACACATGGCACTTCTCGACCCACCCGCCCGCGGCACCGATGGCGAAGGCTCCGTCCAGGTCCGCATGGATCCCGCCGACCGCATCGGCAATGCCAAGGTTTTTGCGATTTACGGCAAGGGCGGCATCGGCAAATCGACCACCTCATCTAA
>JBBQAG010000123.1:0-6113 GCA_038315875.1 Sphingomonadales bacterium
GAATATGACAGCGTCTTCCTGGTCGGGTGGGAGGAAGGACTGTTCCCTTCGCAACGCGCGCTAGACGAGGGCGGGCTTGCATCGCTGGAAGAGGAACGCCGTCTCGCTTATGTCGCGATCACGCGCGCCCGACGCCGGGCAATCATCATCCACGCCGCCAATCGCCGCATCTACGGGCAATGGACGAGCAGCATCCCCAGTCGGTTCGTGAACGAACTGCCGCCAGCGCATATCGACAGTGAAACCAGCATGGCCGGTGGCGAAAGCATGTGGCGCGCGAATTGGTCCACCAGCGCCGATCCCTTTGCAGATGTGGCGCGCGGCACTGGACGCGGGCCGGGCTGGCAGCGCGCGGCTGGGGTCGACATGGCCAAGCCCGGCGGCGGTTTTACCGCCCGCACCTTCGTTCGCGAGCAGTCACGCGTTGTCGAATCTCAGGCAAGCGCGGTCAGCATCGGCAACAAGGGCCGCAGCGATCTGGCGGTCGGCATGCGCGTTTTCCACCAGAAGTTCGGCTATGGCGACATCGCCGAAATCGAAGGCAACAAGTTGGAAATCGATTTCGAATCCGCCGGGCGAAAACGCGTGATGGACAGCTTTGTCAGCATAGGTTGAACGATCGCGGATCGGCGCGGTTCAGAGCGGTTGAGCAGACGGCATGGGAGCAGCAATCGGAGGCGCAACAGTATCGGGCGCTGGCGCGGCAGGTGTTGCTGGTTCTGGCTCGTCGTTGAGCGGGGCAGCGCGTGGCGGGGCGTTTTCCGGCAACAGCAGTTCGTGATGCCGGCCATGCAACTCATCAATCTCGGCCTGGCGGCGCTCGAGATAGAAATCGCGCGACGCGGCATAGGGATCGCCGTTTTCGCGCAGTCGCTGAAGCCGTTCGTCAAATTCCACCCGGCGATCAAGTATCTGCACTGCGGTGGCGGGGATGCCGTAAATCAGATTGTTGAAAGGAAATCCGATCGACAACGGCAGCACTAGCCGATCGAGATTGTCGCCGATGAAATCCCGAATCGTCGTTGGGCCGACGAATGGAAGATAGAGAAACGCGCCCTGTTTCACCCCATAATAGCCCAGCGTGTTGGCAAAGCCGTTGGGCCTGAAGGGGAGTTTGAATGTCTTGCCCTTGGCGACATCGAACAACCCGCCGATGCCGATTGCCGAGTTGACCGTGAACCGACCGACCGTCTCTGCGGCCTTGCCCGGCTTCAACTGCAGCAGGTAGTTGACGAAGATGATCGGCTCGCGAAGATTGCTGATCACATTGTGCAGCCCCCGGCGCACTGGGCCAGGCAGTGCGTTTTTATACACCTGAGCCACTGGCCGAAACAGCGCCTCATCCACCTGGCGCGTCAGCGCGTAGGATTGGGCGTTCACTCGTTCGAGCGGATCGCCGCGTAAACGCTGACGTCCAGTAACAACGATCTCGCCTTTGTCGCTGGTCGAAGCAGGGGCTTGGACCGTCACCGGCGTCTGTGGCAGCGTGTCGGCTTGTAGCGAGGCGGGCGGCGCAGTCGCCAGTGTTTGCGCTGTCGCGGCGGGTGCGCCGGTGATCACTGCTGCGGTGGGCTGCGCGGGAGCGGGTGTTTGTGCAACAGGATCGTTCGGCGCCCCAGTGATCATCAACGCAACGGGCAGAATCAACATGTTCATTCGATCGTCCGTTCAATCACATAGTCGCCAGGGGATCGCTCCCTATCACGAGAAATGGTTCATTCAGTAAACTTCAGCACTGCGATGACAGTTCCATCCCGCCGATCAGCGTGGCTACGCTTGTGCCCTGAGGAGTTATCGGCGTCGCCATTAGGCGTCCGCATCGCGCCAATATCGCGCGGGCAAATATCGCCGTTGCCTTGCCGAATGGCATCATCATTACCGCGTAACGATCCGCTGCTGATCCAGGCGCGCGACAGGGGCAGGCTTGGCCCCTGTGCGACCGGAGTCGCATGAATCAGGCGCGGTCAACCTCCATCAACGCAACACCCTGATATCGCTCATTGGATGGATCGAACAACGCGACAGGGACAAAACCGCGATCGGTGAGGTGAAGCGCGCCTAGCCCGCTCAACCGATAGGTTCCAAGCTTCATCTCACGCGGCAGCTTCCCATCACGCTCGACGGCGACAGCGTCGACATGAAGAACATCATGTTTGGTATAGAGGATGTGCGGAGCCAACAGAATTTGGCTGCGATTGTACACCGCTTCCAGGCACCGTCGCCGTACGATCGCTTCCAGAATCGTTGGCACCGCCCCGCTGGGCGCGGTGGTCTCTCCCAATTCGGTCGGCGTTTTCATGTCCGGACAATAGCGTATTTTGCTGCATCGCAGCAAGTGCTGATTTGGCTGTTTTCAGGGATTATCGCCAATAACTCGCGTCCCGCGACGCCAATCCGTCGCATAATGGGGCATCCCGCTTTGACAGATGCCCCCAGAGGCAATAGGCGAACGCCGGGGTTAGGGGATTTTTAATGCCGTTGCTCATTGCTTGGGCATTTGGCCTGCTGGCTATTGTCGGCTGCGGCTATGTGCTCGCTACCGCCATTGCGGCGGACCGTTTCGGGCGGACCATCCGTGCCGAACTCAAAGCCGTGCCAGAAGAATCTGTGACGCTGCTCAAGCCGCTTTATGGCGCCGAACCGCGACTGGCCGAAAATCTTGCAAGCTTTATCGATCAGCGCTGGCAAGCGCCAATCGAGTTGATCGCCGGCATTCAGCGGCACGATGATCCCGCCGCGAGAGCGATCAGCACGCTGCGTCGCAGGAATGATACAGCCAAGATCGTGCTTGTTACCAATTCGCGACGGCACGGCGCCAATGCCAAGGTCGGCAACCTGATCAACATGACGCCTGCAGCGAGCAACGACATCATCGTTCTGAGCGATAGCGACATGGTGGCGCCGCCTGATTATCTCCAGCGCCTTGCCCATACGCTCGCTCAGCCGGGCGTCGGCGCTGTGACCTGCGTCTATCGCGGCCGCGGCGATTCCGGGTTCTGGTCGAAAATGGGTGCAGCCGGGCTCAGCTATCAATTCCTTCCCGGCGTGCTTGCGAGCATCGCGCTCAAGGCGGGCGATGTCTGCATGGGATCGACGATTGCCATGCGCCGCGAGACGCTCGATCGGATTGGTGGGTTTGACCGCTTTGCCGATATCCTCGCAGACGATCACGCCATCGGTGTTGCGGTGCGCGAACTTGGCCTGAAGGTCGCGATCGCACCGATGGTGATGACGCACGCGTCCACCGAGTCTAGCTTTCTGGCGCTTGCCAAGCATGAGCTGCGCTGGGCCGCGACCGTGCGCGATCTCAACCCCGGCGGCTATGCCGGCATGATTGCGACGATGCCGGTGCCCATCTCGGTGATTACGCTGGTGATCGCGCCGGGGCTGCCGACGGCAATGCTGCTGGCTTCTGCGATCTGTGCCCGCATCGTCGCGGGGCACTGCATCGATCGAATGGTGGGGGCGCGGAGCGCGCCACTCTTGCTGCTGCCGGTGCGTGATCTCCTGAGCTTCGCGATCCTCATTTCGAGCTATTTCGTCCGTTCGGTCGATTGGCGCGGCGAGCAATTGCGAATGGCGCCACAGGGAAGGATTTCCGTCGCCGGCGGGGTTGCGTGAACAAACGACTGATCGTGACTGCCGATGATTTCGGCGCCGCGCTCGAAATCAACGACGCCGTGGAGCGGGGTCACCGCGAAGGATGCCTGACAGCGGCAAGCCTGATGGTCACTGGTCGCGCGGTCGAAGACGCTGTCGACCGGGCGCGACGCCTGCCTAGGCTCGGGGTCGGCCTGCATCTTGTGCTGGTGGAAGGCACGCCGGCGCTACCGCCCGAACTGCTGCCCGATCTCGTCGGCACCGATGGCCTATTTCGCACCGACATGGCGCGGATGGGCGCGGATATCTTTTTCCGGCCCGCTGCCCGGCGCCAGCTCCGCGCTGAAATCGAAGCACAGTTCGCGGCCTTTGCTGCCACTGGGCTGCCGCTCGATCACGTCAACGCCCACAAGCATTTTCATCTCCACCCGACGATCGCGGCTCTGGTGATCGAGATCGGTGGCGCCCATGGGATGAAGGCAGTGCGCGCGCCGGTCGAACCGATTTCGGTGATCCGGACCGTCGAGCCTGCCCGGCATGACGGCGCGATGCTGGTCGCCGATCTATGGGCGCGACTGTTGAGGCAGCGGTTGCGTGCGGCCGGGATGATCGTCCCCGATCAGGTGTTCGGCCTTGCCTGGAGCGGCGCGCTGACCGCTCCGCGGATGGCCGGGCTGATCGATCGCCTGCCCCCCGGCATCACCGAAATTTACACGCATCCAGGACTGACCGACGATTTTACGGGCCACGCCCCGGGCTATCGCTATGCCGATGAATTCGCCGCGCTGATCGACGCGAATGTGCTGGCGTCGATCGCACGATCAGGCGCCGGCCTCACCCGTTTCGCCGATCTCGAAGCGGGACGGATGGCGGCGTGAGCTATCCCCTCGTTGGCAAGCTTGGGCTGGCCGGGCTGGCGTGCCGACTGCCCTTCAACGCCTGACCCAACGGCTCAAAACACTGCCTTCGCAGTCGGCTCGCCCATCATCGCGCGTCGCACCAACGGAATCGGCGGGCCACCATAGCCCAGAAACGCGTCATGGAATGGCTTCCACGCTTTGCGTCCGCCTCTGGTCGCGGTCCAGTCAGCGCGCAGTTTCATGATCATCAACTTGCCAAGCGTGTAGTTGAGATAGGCGGGATCATAGGTGCCACGCGCAGATTGCTGCCGCGCCGTCCCCTCATCCTGATGGCATTCCTTCACGAACAGCGCCCGCGATTGATCCTGCGTCATCGTGCCCGAATGTAGCCGGATCGCCGAGATGAAACGGCAATTGCGCAGAAGCGCGTTGCCGAGCTGGCCGATATGCGTTTCCGGATCGCCTTTGTTCAATCCAGCATCCCACATCATCTGCTCGGCATAATGCGCCCAGCCCTCCGCAAAAGCATAACCGACGAATAATTGCCCGAACAATGATGGCGATCGATTGGCGTGCAGGAATTGAACGAAATGCCCGGGCATCACTTCGTGTACCGACGTGAACAGCAGGTCCTTCACCCCCGGCACAAAGCCATCCTGAACTTCCTTGGTCCATGAAGGATCGGGCGGCGAGATATAATAAACCGAGGGGATGCCCTTATCGAATGGCCCTGGTGGGTCGATATACGCCGAATTCTGTCGGTTATAGGGTGGACTTTCTTCGACCAAGGCGGCTTCGGTGCCCGGGATCGAGACGATATCGTTATCGACGACGAATTTTCGCAACATTGGGATTTGATTGCGTGCTTCGGCCACGGGTCCGCCCTGCGGCTTGTGGGCGTTCATCTTGTCAGTGCACGCCTCAATTGTCGCGCCGGGCGCGAACTGCGCGCAGGCGGCGGCAAGCTGATCCTGATTGCGCTTCAAATCTGCCTCGCCGATCTTCAACAGCTCGGCCAGCGGCACATCGACCCCCTCGGTCGCGGACAGCATCCGGGCAAAACGATCGGCGCCGAGCGCGAAATCCTGCGTTGCACTCCCGCGCTGGCTCTCGAGCCAATCGGCGAGATCGCGCATCGCCTTCGAAGCGCTCGCGCCTGCAGTCGCGAATTGCTGCTGAAGTGCTGGATCCTTCACAGCGGCAAACGCCGCCTTGGCATCGCCGCCATAGAAATCAGCGAATCCCTTGAAGCCGGCGACGCCGTAATTGACGAAGCTCAACGGCATCGGAGTCTTGAGATTGGCACGGATGTTCGCCGCAGCTCCGGGAACGTTCTTGAAAAAGGCGATCATCGCCTTCATCCGGGTGGGCGCATCGGCATAAGGGCGCGCGATATAGACGTTTGGATCGAGCCCCCCGCCGATATAATATGCGGGATTGCGCATTGGCTGCTGGGCATCCTCCAACCAGAAGAGCCGCCCTTCGATGACCTTGATCAGATAGTCACGCTCGAAGCGATCGGCTTTCGAAAGCGCTATCGTGTCGAACGCTTTGGCTTGATCGAGGGTGCGGTGCAAAAAGCCGATCTGCCGTTTGAAGCCATCCGCGCTCCAATCGGGGAGTTGGCCATCATAGAGATGCTTGCCCTGATAG
>JBBQAG010000033.1:0-25321 GCA_038315875.1 Sphingomonadales bacterium
TGCGGTACACGCCACCCGGCGGACGGATCATTCTAGGGCTCGAGGGGCGCCGCAATGCCTGGCGGTTGCTGATTGATGACAGCGCACCCGGCGTCGACGTCGAACTGTCTCAGCGACTGTTCGAGCCATTTTATCGGACGACAACACTGCCCGGCGAATCGGTGACGAGTTCGGGGTTGGGCCTTGCCACCGCGCAGGCGATTGTCGAGGCGCATCATGGCCGGATCGAAGCTGGTGCATCACCGATCGGGGGCTTGCGTGTCCAGGTCATCTTGCCGGCCGCCCCGCCGACGGCCTGACGTCACTCCCGCAGCGGACCCCACACTTCTCCATTGCCGTCCCGTTCCACCCGTCGGCGAGTGATCAGTGTCCGGAGCGCGCCCAGCCCAGTCGAGTCGAGGATCACCCCCGCAGCGTCGGGCGCAGCGGCAATCGCATCCTGAACGCGCTGGAGCAGATAGAAGCGATAGGGCATCACCAGCGTTTCGATCTCCTGGCCCCGCCAAACAAAGAGCGCCCTGCCGATCATCCGCATGCCCTTGTCGTCCAATCCGTTGGAGCCGGCTTCAATCCCGGGCCGGTCATCGAGCCAGCGATTGGCGAACGCAACATGGGCTGCGAGCTCCGGCAGATAATCGTCGGCGATAAACGCCATCAACGCCTTCAGCGTTTCAGGAACACCATCCTCGGCGATCAGCGCCTCGCCCGCCGGCCAGATGTCATCATGCAGTGCCTGCGGACTGTTCATCCGCTCGGTCCAGCGCCAGACGTGATAGGCGCCCGTCTTCATCAACTGCGCTGGATATGGATCGCGGGCGAGATGTGCGTAGAGGGGGCCGATCAGTCCAAAATCGCCAATCGTCGGCCGACCCCCGAGCAGATATGGATGCAAGCGAAAATGCGCATCGAGGAGGCTGAGGAATTCCTCGTAGCTTGCCTCAATTGTTGGCGCGGTCTCGGCAGACACCCCGAACCCGGTCTTGGCCTTGCGCATCCGCCCGCTTGCCGCCCCGAAAACAGCATCGCTCGTCGCAGAGTCCGCGCCCGGCATCAGCGCGGCCACGAAATCTGTGCGCAGAAAATCGATGTTCGCCGCATCGAAATCCCAGCGATAATGCATTGCCGGACGCAGCAGCCCCTCACCGCCGAAGAGTTCGAACAGAAGTGAAATGATCCGGTGACGCGGCGTGGCGGGGTACGCAGGCAGGCGAGCAAGGCCGTTTGCTTCGAAATGATCGATTATAGCCGCGCCGTCCTGGATGATGTCGCTCGTCGGCGTGACCAGCACTGGAATGATCCAGCGTCCAATCGCCTGCGTGATCGCTGGCCAAGCTGGATCGGCGGGGATCGCTTCCTCGAAATCAATCCGCTGCTTGATCAAATAGCTTCTCGCCTTGCCGGTGTAGAGTGAACCGGGCATCCCGAAGAGGCGATAAGCGGTCATGATGTTCCCCATCTCCAACGCCGAAAAAAGCGCCCGATGAGGCAAGCATGCCCGCTAGCTGCGGGGAAATTCAAACAAATTGCTCAAGCGGCGGCAAAAAAGCGCGCAATTGGATCAGGCAGCGGCCTTGCGTTGCTTGGCCAGCCTTTTCAGCACCATTTCGCGCTTCAACCGCGACAAATGATCGATAAAGATGATGCCTTCCAGATGATCCATCTCATGCTGGATACAGGTCGCTATGAGACCTTCTAGCTGCTCGTCATGCGCCTTGCCCTCGGCATCAAGCCAGCGGACACGGCAGCTGGCAGGCCGTTCGACCTCGGCATATTGATCGGGCACCGACAGACAGCCCTCGTTATAAAGCGAATAATCCTCGCCGGGCGCGACGATTTCGGGATTGATGTAAACGCGCGGCTCGCGCACCGGCTTGCCGTCCTCGCCATCTTCCTGAAGGTCGATCACCAGCACGCGCCGAGGCACGCCGATCTGAACAGCGGCCAGGCCGATGCCGCGCGCGGCGTACATCGTGTCGAACATATCGTCGATGAGCGCACACACCTCGTCATCGACCGTCTCGACGGGTGCCGAGATGGTCCGCAGCCGCGGATCGGGAACTTCGATGATTTGATGGACAGCCATAACGATCAGCTAGGAAAGCCACCCGGATTCGTCAAGTAACCAGGCGCCGCGCGCGCAGCGCTTGAGCGAGCGTCCCCTCGTCGAGATAATCGAGCTCGCCGCCCACCGGCAAGCCGTGCGCCAACTGCGTGACACGCACCGGAAAGCGCTCGATCCGCTCGGCGATATAATGTGCGGTCGTTTGTCCCTCGAGGGTCGCGTTCATCGCCAGTACCACCTCATCGATGCCGCCAGCCTCGATCCGTCGGACCAGCAGGTCGACCGAAAGATCTTCGGGCCGGACGCCATCGAGCGCGGACAGCCTGCCGCCAAGCACATGAAACCGCCCGGGGAACAGCCGTGAGCGATCGAGCGCCCAGAGATCGGCGACTTCCTCGACCACGCACAGCGCGCGCGCGTCACGCCGGGGATCCGCGCAGATCGCGCACGGATTGCTCGTATCGACATTGCCGCAGGTATCGCACGAGGTAAGCCGATCACCGACCGCTGCCAGCGCCGCGCGCAGTGGCTCGAGCGCGGTCTCGCGCTTCTTGAGCAGATAGAGCACCGCGCGCCGCGCCGATCTTGGTCCAAGCCCCGGCAATCGAGCCAATGCCTGCGTCAACGCCTCGATTTCGGGAGAAGCCATGTCTGCACCGATAGGGGCTTGCACCGCCCTCTGCCAAGCGGCCACAGGAAAGCATGCATCCAGGCACTCGATACAAGATCGTCTTCATGGGCACGCCCGATTTCTCGGTGCCGGTGCTGCAGGCTTTGGTGGACGCCGGGCATGATGTCGTCGCCGTCTATAGCCAACCGCCACGGCCGGCCGGGCGAGGAAAGGCGCTGACGCCATCGCCCGTGCAGGCGCGCGCCGAAGCGCTCCGGATTGACGTCAAGACACCGCTGAGCTTGCGCGATGCGGCTGCGCAAGGTGAGTTTTCTGCGATCGGCGCAGACCTAGCCGTGGTGGCGGCTTATGGCCTCATCCTGCCCCGCGCGATCCTTGGTGCGCCGCGGCTTGGCTGTCTCAACGTCCATGCCTCGCTGTTACCCCGCTGGCGGGGGGCGGCACCGATCCAGCGCGCGATCCTTGCAGGCGACGCGCAGACGGGCATTTGCATCATGCAGATGGAGGCGGGACTCGATACCGGCCCGGTATTGCTGGCACAGAGCACGCCAATCGACGGCAAGACGGCGGGCGCCCTCACCGATGAACTGAGCGCGATGGGCGCGCGGCTGATGATCGACGTGCTTGGCGATCTGGGCGCACACCCACCCGTGCCGCAACCGGAGGAAGGCACCAGCTATGCCGCCAAAATCGACAAGAGCGAGGCACGGATCGATTTCACTGCATCCGCCGAGGCGGTCGAACGCCAAGTGCGGGCGTTCAATCCCGTGCCGGGGGCGTTTTTCGAGGTGTCGGGCGAACGCATCAAGCTGCTAGGTGCCGAGTTGATCGATGCATCGGGCACGGCAGGCACGATCATCGACCAACAGTTGACGATTGCATGCGGTGCCGGCGCGATCCGCCCTACACTGTTGCAACGTGCCGGGCGTGGCGCGATGACCCCGGCTGAGTTGCTCCGCGGCTTTCCACTGCCAGCCGGCACCCAGCTTTGACGCGTTTTGCGCTAACGATCGAATATGATGGCCGCCCCTTCATGGGGTGGCAGCGACAGCCACATGGGCCGAGCGTGCAGGAGACTATCGAGCAGGCGCTTGGCAAGATGATCCACGAGACGGTGGCCGTCTATGCGGCCGGGCGCACCGATGCTGGCGTTCATGCCCGCGGCATGCGCGCGCATGTCGATATCGCGCGCGCGATCACCCCGTTCCGGCTGATGGAGGGGCTCAATGCGCTGGTCAGGCCCGCGCCGATCGCGATCCTCGATTGTGATGTCGTCCCCGATGACTGGCACGCGCGCTTTTCCTGTACCGCGCGGCATTATGTGTACCGGATTGCCAATCGCCGTGCGCCGATCACGCTAGAGCGCGGCCTTGCCTGGCGCGTCCCCACTGCCCTCGATGCAGAAGCCATGACGGCGGGCGCTGCGCGCTTGATCGGCCGGCATGATTTCACGACATTCCGATCGGTCCACTGCCAGGCCGACAGCCCGCTGCGCACGCTCGACCGGCTTGAGGTATCACGGCAAGGCGACATGATTGAGATTGCCGCCTCCGCACGATCATTCCTGCACCATCAGGTGCGATCGATGGTTGGCTCGCTTGCGCTGGTCGGCCAGGGCAAATGGTCGCCAGACGATATGGCGGCGGCGCTCGCGGCGCGTGATCGCGCTGCCCTCGGCTTCAACGCGCCTCCTGACGGCCTGTATTTCATGCGCGCCGATTACCCCTGACGGCTGAAATAAGCGACCAGTTCGACATGCGTCGACCAGCGGAACTGACCCACCGGCTGAATCCACTCCAGTGCGTATTCGCCCTCGCTTATTGTTTTAGCATCGCGCGCAAAGGTGCTGGGATTACATGAAACATAGACAATCTTTGGCGCCTTTGATGCCGCCAGCCCTTCTGCCTGCTCGCGAGCGCCGGCACGCGGCGGATCGATGACGATCGCATCGAACCGGTCTAGCTCGGTTGTCGTAAGAGGGCGGCGGTACAGGTCTCGGTGATCGGCGAACACCGGTCGACCTGCCAGCGCCGCAGCCGATTTGAGCGCCATCAGGGCATCACGACCAGCCTCTGCCGCATAGACCTTGGCGGCAGGCGTCAGCGCCAGGGCAAATGTGCCAAGTCCGGCGAACAGATCGGCGACGGTCGCGGCCTTGCCAATTCCCTCGCGCACTGCAGCGATCAGGGCCGCCTCGCCATCGGCTGTCGCTTGAAGAAACGACCCCGGCGAGAATGATACCGGAACGCCGCCAAGCGTGATCGTCACTGCATCGGGCTCCCACCGCGTTTCGGGACCAAGGCCGTTGTCGATCGAGATGCGCGCAACCCCGTGGCGGGCGGCGAACCGCGAAATCGCCTCCGCCGCTTCCAGCCCATCAGCTTCCACGCCCGTAATCGCGAGATCGGCACCTTGATCGAGCAGCGTCAGGTGCACCTCGACGCGGCGTTTCCCCTTCATCAGTCCGGCAAGCAGTTTGCGGAGCGGAGCAAGCAGCGCAAACAGCGCAGGATCGAGGATGACGCAGGCTGCAAGATCGATCAGATCGTGGCTGCCCGCCGCGCTGAAACCAAGCACCACCTGCTGGCCGCGCCGCTCGGCGTGCAGGGCCGCGCGGCGCCGGCTGTGCGGTGGCGAGAGGATCGGCGGGCGGATGCTGGTCGACAGCCTCTGTGCCGCGAGCGCGCCGGCGATCCGGTCAGTAATGAACCCGGCATAGCTTTCGTCGTCGAGATGCTGGAGCTGGCACCCCCCGCAGGCCGGAAAATGACGGCAGGGCGGCATTTGGTGATGGGGTCCGTGCACAATCGTGCCATCAGGCGCCACCGTGTCGCCAGGCGCCGCCAAGGCGACATGCCTTCCGTCGGCGGTAACGCCCTCCCCGCGCCCGGCGACGCGGACGATGAGATCGCTGCTGGTCACAACGCTGCCCTTACATCGCTCAAGGCTGCAGCAAGGTCGTCGGCAATGAAGGCACCCCCGATATGCCGCGCGGCCTCGCCATGCATCCACACTGCGGCTGATGCCGCTTCGAGTGGCGCCAAGCCGCCCGCGAGCATCGCGCCGACCAGACCAGCGAGGACGTCGCCCGTGCCGGCGGTTGAAAGCCAGCAGCTCGCGGGTTCGCCGATCCGCACTTTGCCGTTCGGCGCAGCGATCACTGTGTCTGCGCCCTTGAAGATGACCGTCGCGCCGCTTTTTTGCGCGGCCACACGCGCGCGATCGATCTTGCCGCCCTCGCCCATCCCGAACAGCGCGTCGAATTCCCCTTGGTGCGGCGTGAGCACGACGGCTGCCGATCGATCGGCGATAGCGGCGAGGTCCAACAAATGGAGCGCATCGCCATCGATCACCAACGGGCAATCGGCCTTGATCGCGGCTGCCAGCCGCCGTTCCGCCTCGGTACCGCGTCCAAGGCCCGGCCCAATCACGACCGCACCGATCCGCCGGTCCGAAAGCACATCATTGGCGAAGGCGCGCTGGACGATCGCCTGGACACCCGTCGCGGCACCGCCGATCAAAGCAACATAGCCGGCACCGCCGCGAAGCGCCGCCGTGGCAGCCAGCGTCGCCGCGCCCGGCATGGCACCCGCCATCACTGCAACCATGCCGCGCGAGTATTTATGGGTATCCGGCCCCGGCGCCGCCAAAGCAGGGCACGCGACGACTGAGGTGGCGCTTTCGACGGTCACGCCGATATCGATCACCCGCACCGCACGACTATGCCGCGCCGCAGGCTGAAGGAGATGCGCAGGCTTCAGCGCACCCAGGGCAAGTGTGAGCTGGAAATCGGGCACTGGGCTGAGCACGGCACCGCTCTCGGTCTCCGCGCCGCTGGGCAGATCGACCGCAACGGCAAGCCGCGCCCCGCCGACCAGCACGCCAAGCCTGGCTGCGAGCGCTGGCTCGAGCCCGCGCGACAGACCGGTCCCGAACAGCGCATCGACGATGATTGGAGCCGAAAGGGCGTCCTGTATTTCCTCGATCGGCCCGGTCCAACCGAGGCGTGCATGCGCCGCCGCTTCGCTTCTAGGCATGCCAGTCGCCGCCACCCGGACGGCGACACCAGCGTTGCGCAGGATCGTCGCGGCGACATAGCCATCGCCGCCATTATTGCCGGGGCCACACAGGATAAGAACATCGTGCCCGGCATGCAGGCGGCGGACCCACTCGGCGACACCGGCACCCGCCCGCGCCATCAACGTCTGCGTGCTGACACCCCCCGCGATACATGCCGCCTCTGCTGCGCGCATTTCTGCGGCGGTGACGATCGGCTGGCCGGCAATTCCGGTCACGAAGCCGGCTTTGCGCCGCCCTTCACGGTTGCGGGCAGCCGGTAACGATCGCCGCCAAGCAACACCTCGATCTGATCGGCGTCGATAACGGTGACGATTGCCCGCTCGGCGCCGTCGGCAGCGACAATGCCGCGCCCGTCTTTAGTCACAAGCAACCGGTGGAAGGCGCCATCTGGATGCCGCACCGTCAGGATCAAGCCGGCATTCGACGTCGATCGATCGAGCGTGCAGACGCGGGCAAAATCGCTTGAACCGTTCCGGGCGCAGATCACGCGGCCCTGATCATCGGCCTCGCTGCGTTGCGCCGCTTCGATCCGAGCCAGCGATTCAGGGTTGGTCTTGGCCTCGCCGCAGCCAATCAACGCCAGCGGCATGAGCAGGAATGAACGCGATGTCTGGAACATGATCATAGCGCGCCCTATTGGCAGGCCAGCGCGCTGGCGCCTAGCCGGCATTGTGCCTCGATCGCCGTCAATATCGGTGCCAGTGCATCGCACCATGTGGCCACGCCTGCTGGCGTGTCGATCAAGTCGTTTCGCACCTCGATCGCCAGGCTGGCGATACCATTCGCCTCGCCATGTCGATTGAGCGTCGCGTTGAGCAGGCGCCCCGAATAGGGCTCGTTGTCACCGGTCATATGCCCTGCGGCTCGGAGCATGTCGATTGCGATCTGGGCCGCGCGCCGATCGCGGTTGGAGAGGATGCCGATCGACCAGGGTCGCGGCGCGCCGCCAATCTCCAGCGAAGGCGTGAAGCTATGGATGGAGGCGATCAGCGCCGGTCGCCTGCGGCGGATAATGCCGTCCAGCCGGTGGTGATAAGGGGCATGGAAGCGCGCGATGCGCTCGAGTCGGTCGGCACCGATATTGCCGGGAATATCGTGGCCGTCGCTGATCGTCGGGATCAATCCGGGATGATCTACCTGACGATGAAGATCGATCACCAGGCGGGACACCGTGGCGAGCAACGCCGGCGCGCCGAGCGCAACCGCCAGGGCGCGGGTGAGGTCAGCAGCGCCGATGTCGATGGCAATGTGGCGATCGAGCAGCACGTCCGGAATGCCGAGGTCGATATCTGCCGGCACATTGTTAGACGCATGATCGCAGATCAGCAGGATGGCACTGTCGCCGGCAAGGAAATCGGGGTCAGTCACCGCTCAGTTTCCGGCCAGGTCGGCGAAGGGTGGCGCCTGGGCCACCACCCTTCGACCCTGATGACGCCCTGGGGAAGCGGGGATCATCGACGGACGAGGTGCCGAGGGGACAACTGATCCGCTTGGTCTTCCCTCAGCAAGGGCAGTGCCAACCCACGATATGCGCCGTTCGTGTTCGCCACGGCCCCGTCCAGTCCCGATCCGGGCCACAAAAGCGTCACGCGAGTGTCGATTCGAGACACCACCAGCCGGGCTGGCGCGCGCGGATAATGGCTGCGGCTGCGGCCCGCGCCGGTGCCCCGTCAAATAGCGCAAAGCAAGTTGCGCCCGATCCCGACATTCTGGCGAGGACCACGCCCAACTGAGCCGAGAGCAGCGTCGTCACTTCACCAATCACTGGCGCAATGGCCCGCGCGGGCGCCTCCAGATCGTTGCGTCCAGCGAGCGCCCGGTCGATCAGCGATCCTTCGGTGATTGCCCCCCGGTCAACCCCGTCCCACCCGCGAAAAACTGGCCCCGTCGATACCGCCACCCCCGGATTGACGAGCAGAACGGGCATGCCACCCACGCCTTCCAGTTCTTCGAGTTGCTCGCCCTTGCCCATGCCGACGGCACTCTTGCCGAGCAGGCAGGCGGGCACGTCGGCGCCGAGCTGTTCGGCAAGTGCAAAGAGTTTTGGATCGACTGGCGAAACATCGTTCAGCCTTGCCAGGGCGCGCAACGTCGCCGCTGCGTCCGCCGATCCGCCGCCAATCCCCGATGCGACGGGCAAATGCTTGTCGAGCACGATATCGAGCGGCGGTTGGGCGCCGAACACGCCGGCAAAAGCCGCCACCGCCCGCAGCACCAGATTGTCGCCCTCGCCCGTCAATGCGGCCGCAAACGGACCCGTCACAGCGAAACGCGATACCTCCGCCGGTGCCAGGTGAATCGTATCGCCGTCGGTCAAAAAGGCGAACAAGGTTTCAAGGTCGTGATAGCTATCATCACGACGCCTCCGGACATGCAGCGCCAGATTGATCTTGGCAGGGGCGAGTTCGACGATCATCGACGCCTCAATTGGCTGCAGGACCATTGGCGATCTTTGCCGCGAGCCGGGTGGCATCGTCACCTTCAGCATGGATGGCGGCGGCGCCCCAGGCATAGCGTGCCTCGTAACGCCGCCCATTGCGCCAATACACATCGCCGAGATGCTCGTTGATCGTGCCGTTCGCCGGCTCGCCTGCCGCCGCACGTTCGAGCAGCGGGAGCGCGCGGCCAGTGTCGCCCTGTTTGAAATAGGCCCAGGCCAGCGAATCCAGGATGGACAGGTTATCGGGCTTCAGCTTGCTGGCGCGTTCGAGGAGCGCAAGCGCAGCGGCGACATTGCCATCATGCTCGAGCTCCCCATAAGCGAGATAATTGAGCGCGAGCGGCTGATCCGGCGCGAGCGCCACCGCCTTTTCCAGCAAGGGCAAAGCATCCGCCCATTTGCCCGCCCGATCGAGCGCGCTGCCATGCTGCAGATAAAGCACCCAATCTGCCGCCGGACCTGCACGCTCGGTTGCCTGCCGATAAACCCGTGCTGCCTCATCGAACCGATCATTTGCGGCGAGTTGATCGCCATAGATCTGCAGATCGTCTGCGTCTGCCGTCGGCGAGCGAGCGATGGCAGCAGCGACGTCAAGCGCCTGCTTTTCTCGCCCGGCCTTGTCGAGGAACGCCACGCGCTGAGCCTGCGCGGCCCGATAATAGGGGCTGGCCGCAGCAATCTCTTCAATCGTCACCAGCGCATGCGACACTGCATCCTCCGCCGCCAGCGCACCGGCGAGCAGCAGACGGGCACGATCATCATCGGGCTCGACCCTGAGCGCTGCACGCATCATCGCGATCGACAATGGCGCGGTTTCTCCCGCACCCAGATCGGCCGCAAGCATGATAAGAATATGCGAAACGCCAAAGGCCGTGCTCGGCTTGATGCCGGTAGCCAGTCGGCTGCGGATCGCAATCAACGTCGGATCATCACCGCTCAGCAAATCGGCCGCCAGATCGCTGCGCCCCTGCCCGGCAAGCAACTGTGCGGCGGCGACCCGCAGATCGAGGCTACCCCGGCTGCCCCCCAGAACCACGCGCAGCATCGCCACACCGTCGTCGGTGCGACCCGCCGCGATCAACAGCAAAGCGCGCGTTTCAGCCGCGTAATGCTGGCCGATCGGGTTTTTGCCGACCATATCCAGCGCCGCGAGGGCGCGTGTAGGATTACTGGCAACAAGGCTCCAGGCCCGCAGCGGCGCAACGAGGAAATCGAGCGGGCCCGTCGCGATCCGCGCGATCGCCGCATCGGTGGCGGCGGCATCGCCGCTGCGCACAGCCTCTGCGAGCGCCAGGATCGCGGCATCGCCCGGCGCCACATCGGCCCGTTCAAGCACCATTCGCGCGCGCGTTATCAGCACATAATCGCCCGCCTGCAGCGCCGCCCGATATGCTCGCACGGCAATGACGGGATTGTTGGGGGCCGACCGCAGCGCCTGCGCATAGCCCGCCGCAGCGCGTTCGGCGTTGCCGTCTGCATCCGCTGCGCGCGCGCGCACATAGGCAGCCAGATCGGCCGGATCGCTTTCGGCCCAGGCCGGTGCTGCCACCGACACCAACAGGACCGAAAGGAGAAGGCGCCTACATATTGGGATAATTCGGCCCTCCCCCGCCCTCTGGGACGACCCAGTTGATGTTCTGGGTCGGGTCCTTGATGTCACAGGTCTTGCAGTGGACGCAATTCTGCGCGTTGATCACGAATTGCGGGTCGCCCGTCTCGACGCCGACGACTTCGTAGACACCAGCCGGGCAATAACGCTGCGCCGGTTCGTCATACATCGGCAGGTTATAGGCGATCGGCACCGCCGGGTCCTTCAACTGCAGATGAACCGGCTGATCCTCCTCGTGATTGGTGTTCGACAGGAACACCGAGGATAGCCGGTCGAAGGTCAGCTTGCCGTCGGGCTTGGGATAATCGATCGGGTGGACATGCTCCTTGCGGCGCATTTCGGTGTGGTTGGCGTGGTGGCCCATCGTAAAGGGCATTTTGATGCCCCAGTGCTCTAGGAACATCGTCGCATTTGCCAGTGCGGCGCCAAACAGCATGCCGAACTTCTCGACCAGCGGCAGTGCGTTGCGCACCACCGACAGCTCCTTTTGCACCCAGCTCTCTTCGAAGGCTGCCGGGTAGGCAGACAGCTCGTCCGCCGCCCGCCCAGCGCCGATCGCCGCAAACGCGGCCTCTGCTGCCATCATCCCCGATTTCATCGCGGTGTGACTGCCCTTGATCCGCGGCACGTTGAGGAATCCCGCCGAGCAGCCGATCAGCGCGCCACCCGGAAAAACGAGCTTCGGGATCGCCTGCAACCCGCCATCGCTGATCGCTCGCGCGCCGTATGAAACGCGTTTGGCGCCGTCGAGTATCTCGGCGATCGCTGGATGCGTCTTCCACCGCTGCATCTCATGAAAGGGCGAGAGATAGGGGTTCGAATAGCTGAGCCAGGTGACGAGCCCGAGCGCGACCTGACCATTGGCCTGATGATACAGGAATGCGCCACCATTCGCATTGTGATCGAGCGGCCAGCCCTGGGTGTGGATGACCCGGCCGGGGACGTGCTTGTCCGGCGCGATGTCCCACAGCTCCTTGATGCCGATGCCATATACCTGTGGCTCCGAATCCTTTGCCAGATCGAACATCCGGATCAGCTGCTTCGACAGATGCCCGCGCACCCCCTCTGCAAAGAAAGTATATTTGGCGTGGAGTTCAAGGCCTGGCTGATAATCGGGCTTGTGCGTGCCGTCACGAGCGACGCCGAGATCACCGGTGGCGACCCCCTTCACCGACCCGTCTTCGTTGAACAATATTTCTGCGGCCGCAAAGCCCGGAAAAATTTCAACGCCAAGCGCTTCGGCCTGCTCGGCGAGCCAGCGGCACATGCTGCCCAGACTACCGGTATAGGTGCCGTGGTTATTCATGAACGACGGCAAGAGAAAGTGCGGCACCGAAATTTTGCTCTTCTTGGTCAAAATCCAGTGCTGATTATCGGTGACGGGGGTTTCGGCCATCGGGCAGCCCGTCGTCTTCCATTCGGGCAGCAATTCATCGATCGCGCGCGGATCGATGACCGCGCCCGACAGGATATGCGCACCAACCTCCGAGCCCTTTTCGAGGACGCACACCGACAGGTCCTCGCCTTTTGCAGCGGCGAGCTGTTTCAGTCGGATCGCCGCGCCAAGGCCAGCTGGCCCTGCACCAACGATCACAACATCATACGGCATCGACTCGCGTTCGCTCATGACTGTCTCCATTCCGCAGGCGCAGCGGGTTCGTCGTCGCGTTCCGGCAACGCCCTGTCCAATTGGGGTCCATTCACGCGTGCCCGCGAATTGACCGCGCCGTCAACAGCGACTCTACAAGAATTGATGGGGGCAGATCAGAATTTGAATTGGGCACAAGCCGTTGCGAGCACGCTCGACTGGTGGCGTGAGGCGGGCGTTGACGTCGCAATCGATGAGACGCCGCGCAATTGGCTGGCATCCGAACCGACCATCGAACCCGCACGAAGCCCCGCTCCGGCGCCGCGCATTGACCCACAGCCTGTGGTCGTCACCTACAGCTTTCCCGACACCCTGGCCGAATTCGAGACCTGGCGGATCGGCACGGCGTCGCCCGACGGCGCTTGGCCAGGCGCGCGGATCGGTGCGCAGGGCACCCCTACCGCACGCCTTATGATCGTCATCGAGATGCCAGAGCGTGACGACGGAGAGACCGGCGTGCTGCTCAGCGGCGCTGTAGGGCGATTGTTCGACCAGATGCTGGCGGCAATCGGCCATGACCGCCAGTCAGTCTATTTGGTGCCGATGTGCGTGGTTCGCCCCGCCAGTGGGCGCATTGCCGCCGAACACGAACAGGCGCTTACCGCAGCTCTTCGTCATCAGCTGGCATTGGTGCGGCCGATTAAGGCACTGATTTTTGGCAATGCGGCCAGCCGTGCGTTGATCGGGGCCGAAATTCAGCCATCTCGCGGGGCTTTACATAGTGTTAACCATGAGGGTGGAGAAACGATGGCGGTCGCCAGCTTCCACCCGAAACTGTTGCTCGAGCGACCCTTGGCCAAAGCAGAGGCCTGGAAAGACCTGCAAAGACTTACCCGGGGGACCAAGACGTGAAGACGCTGTTGTTACTGGCTACCACGATCGCCGTACTGCCGATGGCCCCCGCCATCGCCAGCGACGGCAGATCGAACGACAGCCTGATGACGCGCAGCGCCGATGCAATTCCCTATCAGCTGGATCAAGTGCAGCGTGCTGGATACCGGACGATCTTTGCCAGCATCCGCGATCAAAAATGGACCGAGGCCAGACTGCTGCTTGCAACGATGCCCAACGGGCCGTTGCATACAATTGCTCTCGCCGAATTGCTGACAGCAAAGGGATCGCCGAAAGCCAGCGTCGAGGATCTCACCAAGGTCCTGGCCGAAGCACCCGAGCTTCCCGAGGCCGAACAGCTTGCGCGGCTCGCCAAGGCGCGCGGCGTCGATCAACTGCCGGCACTTCCTTATACCCAGGCACTGAGCTGGACTAGGGGCGCACCTATCCGCGCGCGCGCAAAGAGCATGCGCAGCGATCAGGTCGCTGCCGATCTTGCGATCAGGATGCAGCCGATGATCAAGGAAGATCGCGCCACCGATGCCCAGATGCTTCTTGAGGCGACCGAGGGATTGACGCCCGAGGCGCAGACCGAATGGCAGGAGAAAGTCGCCTGGATCTATTATCTGATCGGCGACGATGCCAATGCGCGCGCGGTGGCATCCAAAGCCGCGTCGGGTGCCGGCGATTGGGCCATCCAGGCGTTTTGGGTGACCGGGCTCGCCGCATGGCGGCAATCCGATTATGCTGGCGCGGAAGCTGCCTTTACCGGCGTTGCAGCGCGCACGTCCGATGTTGAACTACGTTCTGCGGCGCTGTTCTGGGCGGCGCGCGCGGGCATGGCGGGAGGCCATCCGGAGCGGATCGCGACTCGGCTTAAGAGCGCGGCTCAATATGGCGAGACATTCTACGGGTTGCTCGCCCGCCAAGCGCTTGGGCTGAAGCAACCTTCCGAAACGCCCGTGCAAACGCGGATCGCAGCCGACTGGAAGAGCCTTGGCTCTCGCCCCAATCTGCGCGTTGCAGCGGCACTCAACGAAATCGACGAAAACGGGCTTGCCGACTCAGTGCTCAGGAGAGAAGCGCGGATCGGCGATCCCGCGGCCTTTCCAGCGCTCGTCCGCATCGCCGGCGCGCTCGATCTCCCAGCGACACAAATCTGGCTTGCCCACAACGCCCCCAGCGGTGCGCCGACATCGGTAGCGGCGCGGTATCCAGCGCCCAACTGGACCCCGGATGGCGGCTGGCGCGTCGACAAGGCGCTCGTCTTTGCCCACACGCTCCAGGAATCGAGCTTTCGCACCGATGTCGTGAGTTCGGCAGGCGCGTACGGCCTGATGCAGATCCGCCCCGCCGCGGCCGCCGATATCGCCCGCCAGCGCGGCATGCGTGCAGACCGGGTGGCGCTTACCAAACCATCGACCAATATCGAGATCGGCCAGAGCTATCTCGAATTGCTCCGCGATCAGTCGAGCACTGGCGGCCTGCTGCCCAAGGTCATCGCCGCCTATAATGCCGGCCCGGTACCGGTAGAGGCGTGGAACACGATCGTTCGTGATGGCGGCGATCCGCTGCTTTACATCGAATCGATCCCCTATTGGGAAACGCGCGGCTATGTCGTCACGGTGATGCGCAATTACTGGATTTACGAGCGAGAAATCGGGAAGCCGGCATCAACCAGCCGGGCGGCGCTCGCCCAGGGACTGTGGCCGCGTTTTCCGGGGTTGCCCGGGGCCACGTCGGTAAGGGTCGCGCCGCGTCGCTACGCGCCCATACCAGTGGCGATCCAGCCAGTGGTCACCGCAAGTGCCAATTGACGAGACGGCACTCTTCCTGCCCGTCCGGATCGCGGTGATGACCGTATCGGACACCCGCACCGCAGCCGATGATCGCTCCGGCGACACGCTGGTCGCTCGGATCGAGGCGGCGGGGCATCTCCTCGCCGATCGCGCGATCGTGAAGGACGATGTGCCGGCGATCGTCGCGACTTTGGAACGCTGGATCGAGGCGCCGGACATCGATTGCGTGATCACCACAGGCGGCACCGGCGTGACCGGACGCGACGTGACCCCGGAAGCGATAGAGCAGGTTCAGGACAAGCCCATCCCCGGCTTCGGCGAACTTTTTCGCTGGTTGAGCTTTCAATCGATCGGCACGTCGACTGTCCAGTCCAGGGCCTGCGCCTGCGTCACGCGCGGCACCTATATCTTTGCACTGCCGGGATCGACAGGCGCTGTCAGGGACGGCTGGGACGGCATCCTCGCAACCCAGCTCGACAGCCGCCACAAGCCGTGCAACTTCGTCGAACTGATGCCGCGCCTGATGGAGCGCTAAGTTACTTCTTTGCTTGGGCAGCGGCATCCTTTGCCTTGACGAATTTCGCCAGATTGCTGTCCATCGTGATGGACCAATCGATCAGGTCACCGAAATTGGCCTTGGTCAGCTTGCCGAAGGTATCGATGTCGAGCCATTCCCGAAGCTGGCCCTTTTCATCGAGCGAGACCTTCAGGAACCGATTACTCTGGTTCCATTCATTGGCCATAGCGAGGTTGAAATAGGGTTCTGCCTGGTAGAATGACTGGAGGCTGAGACCCGCGCATTTGAGCGCCTTGCAATCGGTCAGGTCGACGGTGAATCCGTTTCCGTTGGCGGCGCTGAGAATATAGCGCGAGCCGTCATCCGCTTTTTCGATCTTCGCCTTATAGCCTGCGTCCTGAAGGGCTGAGGCAACGTTTTCCGGTGTCGATAGATCAAGCAGAACGTCTTCAGTCGCATTCGCCGGTACCGCGATCGCGAACAGCAATCCGATTGCCCATAGTTTGATCATCACTTCCCCCTTCTTTGCCGCAAATACGTCGGTCACCTTGGTCTTTGGTGACCCATTCTACGCATTTGCCTGCGCCACCGCCAGTTCATGCCCATCGGGATCGGTGAAGTGGAATCGGCGCCCGCCGGGAAAGGCGAAGATCGGCACGACGATGGCGCCGCCAGCGGCCGTGACTGATGCCAGTGCGGCGTCGAGATCGTCGACCTCGATCACTGGCAAAAGGCCCGCACTCTGCTGTGCCGGATCGGCCTGAAAGCCGATGTCGGTGTCTCCCGTCGTGCTGGCAGCATAGGTTGGGCCAAAGGTTGTAAAAGTGATGCCCAGCGCGCGGTGGTAGAACGCGGCCGATTCAGCCGAATCGGCAACCGGCAGTTCGAGATAGTTGAACCTTGCCATTACACCCTCCAATTTGTTCTTTATATGTTCTATAGATTCGGGTAAGGCGAGTCAATGTCTCCACGAGTCCGTCCAGCGCGCGGCGCGACGCTCAACAGCGAAAGCAGGCGCTTCAATCTGTCCCAGACCAGGGCCGATGGCGATTGGCTCGATGCGCAGGCGTTGATCGACGGCACACCGCTTGCCCTGCGCACGACGGTTACCGTCGAAAGGCCGCGCACGATCATTTCCCGCAATACATCGCCCGATGTGCCGTTCGATCGATCGATCAATCCTTACCGTGGCTGCGAACATGGCTGCATCTATTGCTTCGCGCGGCCGACGCATGCCTTTCACGACCTGTCGCCGGGGCTCGATTTCGAGACGAAGCTGTTCGCCAAGCCCGACGCCGCCGGCCTGCTCCGCGTCGAGCTGGCCAAGCCGGGGTATCGCTGTGCGCCGATCGCCTTTGGCACCAACACTGATCCCTATCAGCCGATCGAGCGCGAGTTGCGGATCACGCGTGCCTGTCTGGAGGTGCTCGCCGCGTGCGATCACCCGTTGACGATCACCACCAAGTCCGACCGGGTGCTGCGCGATCTCGACCTGTTGGCGCCAATGGCGGCCAAGGGCCTGGTGGCCGTCACCCTGTCGATCACCTCGCTCGACCCCCGGATCGCGATGACGATCGAGCCCCGCGCCCCGCACCCGGAGCGGCGGCTGGCGGCGGTGCATGCGCTGTCGTCGGCAGGCGTACCGACCTATGTCTCGATCGCCCCCGTCATTCCGGCAATCACCGATCACGAGATCGAGCATCTGCTGGAGCGCGCCGCACAAGCGGGTGCCCGCGCCGCCTTTTTCATCCCCGTCCGCCTGCCCTGGGAGGTCGCGCCGCTGTTCAAGGCCTGGCTCGACACGCATTTCCCCGATCGCGCCACCAAGGTGATGGCGACGATTCAGTCGCTCCGCCAGGGGCGCGACAACGATCCGCAATTCTTCAGCCGGATGCGTGGCAGCGGCCCCTGGGCCGAGCTGCTCCGCACCCGCTTCCATATTGCGTGCCGCAAACACGGCTTGAACCAGAAGCGGATCAGCGTTCGCGGCGACCTGTTCAGACCCCCCGCGGGGGCGCAGGGGGAGCTGTTCGGCTGATATCGGCGGGGCCGACGTGCCGCCCGAACGGGCAGCCCCAGCCCGAACCCGGCCCGCCTAAAACCAACCCTTCCGCGGTTGGGCGACATGGCGCCGCGCTTCGCCGATCGCGGCATCAAGTGCGTCCCAGTGCGGGGCGAACCGCCGCGCTGCCAGATAGGAATCGAACGCCGCCTGCCAGTCGCCGCGGCGCGCCAGCACGTCGCCGGCCCCCTTCAGCGGATCGGCCCAGCGCGGCGCCTGTCTCTGCGCCCGGGCGAACAGCACCGCCGCGCGCGACAGGTCGCCGCGCTTCATCATCGTCTGGCCCCAGTGCTGATAGATGATCGGCAGGCTCTGCCATTTCGCCGCTGCAGACCGGTAAACCGCATCGGCCCCCGCGCGGTCGCCGTTGGCCTCGAGGACATCCGCGCGGAAGGCTTCGCAGGTCGAGTGGGGCTTGAGCACCGACCAGAGTGGCGCTGACTTGTCTATCTGGCCATTCAGACCATAGGCGAGCGCGAGGAAGCAGGGCCCATAGTCGAACTGGAAGCGAAACGCCGGAGAGCCCTGCCAGATGGTGTAGAACCGCTCGAGGATCGGCACCGCGCGTGCCGGCTCGCCCCGTTCGACGAAGCGCATGCCGTACAGCAGCAGGCGTTGCGGCAGGATCGTTTCGTCATGGATGTCGGCCATGTCGAGGTAGCGCGCCGCATCCCGCCAGCCGTGGCGCCCCATTTCGGCGTTGGCCAGCAGTGAGGCCGACAACACGCCGAAGCTGCCGCCGCCACCGGTCTTGCGGGCGTCGAGCTCCAGATTTTCGATTTGACCGGTCCAGTCCTGCGCCAGCGACTGAAAATTATACCAGCCGAGCGCGGTCGGGCGATTGTCCTCGGGCGCCCGCGCCGCCGCCCTGATCAACCGCTGGCCCACCGCCCAAGCAGCCTCGTCGCCATCCGCCCGGGTCGTCACCCCAACCAGCGAATTCCACCCGCGCCACAGCGTCGGGTCCTGCTCCAGCCCCAGTTCCAGCTTGTTGATCGCGGGGCGCAGCTTTTGCTGCTGCGACAGCATGAGCCCCCAATAGACGAGCAGTTCGGGGCGGGTGCGGGCGTCCTCGCGCGCGAAGGCGGCGGTCACGAACGACTCGCCCTCGACGAAGCGCCGTTTCTGGAAGAGATAGATCGCGAACAGGCGCGATTCCGAATAGCCGTAGACATATTCGGCCGCGCTCGCGAGGATGCCCGTCATGCCGTCCTCGGGTCCCGCAAAGGTCTTGGGCGGAATGCCGGTGCCGCGGACCGTCAGCGACAGGCTGCCGTCGACGTTCTGGACGACCGAGCCGCCGATATAGGTTTCCTTGCCCAGCTTCAGCCGGAGCAGCCGGTCGATCTCCCCGATCGACACGCCCGTTTGCGGCACCTGGACGGCGATATTGCCCGTCCAGGCATTGTCGATCGAACGGCGCTGTGCGGTCGTGCGCACCGCGCCCTGGATGGTCGCCAAGGCATCCTGCAGGCCGGCGGCGATCACATTGCCGCTCAGGCCCCGCTCGGCGAGCTTGGGTGGCGCATCGAACGCCTCGACGACGACGCTCCGGGCACGCACCGCCGACCAGACCATGCTCGACACGCCGACCGCGAAGCAGACCCCGACCAGGATCGTCAGCCGCTTCAGCCAGACCGTGACGCGCTCGCTCTGCGCCTGGAAGTCGCGGTAGCGGATATCGGCATCGACCAACTGCGCCTGCTTCGCAAGCAGCACGCGCGCCGAGCTGTCGGGTGCCGGGTCGAACCGCTGATCCTCCATCGCCATATCGACGGCGCTCGTCGTTCCGGGCGTCGGCGGCGGTGGATCGGTGACGTCGGGTCGGCGGGCGAATACGCGACCGAGAAATCGCCCCGGGCGTCGATGAGTTCCGCTCGCCAAAATTTACCCCCTGACGCGATCCAACCCCCGGTCGCGTAGCTATCCTATTGTCGGATCGACACTAGTTGCAATGGGGCGGCTATGCCGTGGCGAGCTGGTACCCGCCATATTGTGTCCTGAGTGCAGTCTTGAGCAGTTTGCCCGTCGCCGTATGTGGCAGCGAATCGACGAACAGGATTTCATCGGGCAGCCACCATTTGGCGACATGTCCGGCCAGATGCGCGTTGATCTCTGCCGGGCTCACCGCGCTGCCGGGCTTGCGGACGACGATTAGCAGCGGGCGCTCATCCCATTTCGGATGATGCACGCCAATCGCCGCTGCCTCGGCAACCCCGGGGCAGCCGACGGCGGCATTTTCGAGATCGACCGAGCTGATCCATTCGCCGCCCGATTTGATGACGTCTTTGGCGCGATCGGTGATCTGCATCGTGCTGTCGGCGTGGATCACCGCGACATCGCCGGTATCGAACCAGCCATCGGCATCGATCGCATCGGCCTCCGCCTTGAAATAGCGCTTGATCACCCATGGTCCACGTATCTGAAGCCGGCCCGAGCTGACGCCGTCGCGCGGCTGCTCGACATCCTCGTCGTCGATCACACGCAGTTCGACGCCGAATGGGATCTGGCCCTGCTTGCACACCATATCGAGCTGTTCTGACGGGCTCAATTCATCCCAATGCGGTGGCGGCGCACCGGCGGTGCCGATCGGCGATGTCTCCGTCATCCCCCACAAATGCGCGACGCGGGCGCCCATCCCCATGATCCGCTCGATCATCGCGCGCGGGGCGGCCGAACCACCTATCGTCACCTGCTGGAGGTGCAAGGGCGCCTCACCCGTCGCGTCGATATGCTGGAACATCGACAGCCACACCGTCGGCACGCCCGCTGAATGCGTCACTTTTTCCTGGTTCATCAGACGGCACAGCACGGCGGGATCGTTGACCGCCGAATAGACGAACTTCGCGCCGGAGAGTGCGCCCGCAAAGGGCAGGCCCCAGGCGGCGGCATGGAACATCGGCACCACGGGCAGCACCACTGCCTGCGACGAAAGGTTGAGCAGCCACGGCGCGACGCCCGCCATTGCATGGATCATCGTCGAGCGATGCTCGTACAGCACGCCCTTGGGATTGCCCGTCGTGCCGCTGGTATAGCAGAGCATGCACGGATCGCGTTCGGGACCTTCGTGCCATGCGTAATCGCCATTTTCCGCAGCGATCAGCGCGGCAAAGCCTTCGGGGCCATCATCGTCGAAGGCGACATAATGCTCGATCGTCGTCCATTGCGGTTTCAGGCGATCGACGATCGGCTGGAACTGGCGGTCGTAGAAGAGCACGCGGTCTTCGGCATGGTTGGCGATGTAGACGAGTTGTTCGTCGAACAGGCGTGGGTTGATGGTGTGGATCACCCCGCCCATGCCGATCGCGCCGTACCAGGCGACAAGATGCGGGCTGTGGTTCATCGCCAACGTGGCGATGCGGTCGCCGGGCTTGCAGCCCATCTTTACAAGTGCTTGCGCCAGTTTCTTCGCATCGCGAGCGATGTCGCCCCAGTTAGTGCGGGTCTCATGACCATCGGCCCAATGGGTAACGATCTCGCGGCGGGCATGCTCACGACCAGCATGATCGATCAGCCGCGGCACCCGAAGCTCGAAATCCTGCATTCCACCCAGCATCACGCCTCCCCGGCTCTATCTCACCCGGCCCGTTGTCAGCCGGCTAATGCCCGTTGCCGCGTCTCGGCGGTCTTCAGGGCAACGTCGCTGACACCCTGCATCGTCTCGATCCGGCTAGCAAGTTCGCCATCGAGCAGGAAATCGCGGCCAAGCAGAATTTCGGCCTCGCCGCCGCCTGGCAGCGTCGCGCGCAGATACACCTCGCCGCGAGCACCCCGCGCCTCGGCAATCAGCGCGCCGAGTTCGCCAATCGCGGCGGCATCGTCGATCATGATCTCCATCACCATGCGCGCACTGCTGGCCAGGCTTTCGAACGGCTGCAGCTTTTTCACCGACACGCGCGGGGTTTCCTCGCCGGCGCGGCGATCGAGCTCGACGGTGGCGATCCCGCAGCCGCCCGTGCGTGCCGCTTCCTCAAGGTCGGCAGCGACGGCATCATCGAAACATGTCGCGACGAACTGCCCCGACGAATCGGACATCGTCGCCATCAGATAGCGCCGCCCGCGCGCCGACGTCCGCCAGCGCGCGTCCTCGACGAGCACCGCCATCGTCGCGCCAACCCGTCCCTCGGTGGGAATGTCGAGTTCGCCAAGTGCTGAATAAGCGCGCGCGCCGTGCATGCGGGCGAGATGGCGGTGGCGATCGACTGGATGCGCCGAGAAATAAAAGCCATAGGCCTCTTTTTCCTGGTCCATCCGCTGGGCAAGGCTCCATCGCGCCGATAGCGGCAGCTTGATCGAGGCGCCGGCGGCAGGCTCGCTTTCGCCGAACAATCCGCCCTGCCCACTCGTCCGCTGATCATGGAGGCGCGACGCCACCGCGAGGATCGTCTCCGCACTCGCGAAAATCCCTGCCCGATTCATGTCGATGCCATCGAAGGCGCCTGCTGCGGCCAGCGTTTCGACCTGTCGCTTGTTGAGCATGCGCGGATCGACGCGGGTGGCCAGATCGTCGAGCGACACGAAATCGCCCTTCTCGCCCCGCTCCGCAACCAGCCGTTCCATCGCCCCTTCGCCAACCGATTTCAGCGCAGCCAGCGCGTAGCGGACTGCGTGGCCGTCCGCGGTTTCCTCAACGGTGAATTCGGCGCTGCTGGCGTTGATGCAGGGCGGCAAGACCGGCACGCCCGCGCGCCGCATGTCATCGACGAACACGCCGAGCTTGTCGGTAAGCGTCATGTCGAAACACATCGATGCTGCGAAGAATTCATGCGGATAATGCGTCTTCAGCCACGCCGTCTGATAGGTAAGCAGCGCATAGGCGGCGGCGTGCGATTTGTTGAAGCCATAGCCTGCAAATTTGTCGATCAGATCGAACAACTCATTCGCTTTGGCCGCCGGGATCTTGTTGATCGTCAGGCAGCCATCGACAAAGCCGGCGCGCTGCGCGTCCATTTCCGCCTTTATCTTCTTGCCCATCGCGCGGCGGAGCATGTCGGCGCCGCCAAGGCTGTATCCGGCAAGCACCTGCGCTGCCTGCATCACCTGTTCCTGGTAGACGAAGATGCCATAGGTTTCCGCCAAGATCGGTTCGAGCAGCGGATGCGGATATTCGATCGTCTCCTGCCCGTTCTTGCGCCGGCCGAACATCGGGATGTTGTCCATCGGCCCCGGCCGATAGAGCGCGCCGAGCGCGATGATATCTTCGAACACCGTTGGCTTCACGGCGGACAGCGTCCTGCGCATCCCCTCCGATTCAACCTGGAACACGCCGACGGTATTGCCGCTCTGGAGCAATTTATAGGTCGCCTCGTCATCCCATTCGAGCGTCGACAGATCGACATGGATGTTGCGCAGCGCCAGCATCTGCACCGCTTTTTGCAGGACCGAGAGCGTCTTCAAACCAAGGAAGTCGAACTTCACCAGCCCCGCCGCCTCGACATATTTCATGTCGAACTGGGTGACGGGCATGTCGGATCGCGGATCGCGGTAGAGCGGGACAAGCTGCGCAAGCGGCCGATCGCCGATCACCACGCCTGCCGCATGCGTCGAGCTGTGGCGTGGCAACCCTTCCAGCTTCATCGCCAGATCGAGCAGATGCTTGACGCCGCCATCGCTGCGATATTCGCCTGCGAGCTCGGAGACGCCGTTGAGCGCGCGATCAAGCGTCCACGGATCGGTTGGGTGGTTAGGGATGAGCTTGGCAAGGCGATCGACCTGACCATAGCTCATCTGCAGCACGCGGCCGGTATCCTTGAGCACCGCACGTGCCTTTAGCCGCCCAAAGGTGATGATCTGCGCGACATGATCGATGCCATATTTCCGCTGAACATATCGGATCACTTCCTCGCGCCGGGTTTCGCAAAAATCGATGTCGAAATCAGGCATCGACACGCGTTCGGGATTGAGGAAGCGCTCGAACAGCAGCCCAAGCTTCATTGGATCGAGATCGGTGATCGTCAGCGACCACGCGACGACCGAGCCCGCACCCGATCCGCGCCCCGGTCCCACCGGAATATCATTGTCCTTCGCCCATTTGATGAAATCGGCGACGATCAGGAAATAGCCCGGGAAGCCCATGCTGATGATGACGTCGAGCTCGAATTCGAGGCGCTCGCGATACGGGGTGGTCCAGTCTTCGCCCTCTTCTCCCCTTCCGCCTGCGGGAGGGGTCGGGGGAGGGCCTGATCCCAATACCGCCTGCCCAGCGGCCATGCCCTCCCCTAGCCCCTCCCGCAAGCGAGAGGGGGATTTGATCCGTGCCAGCCGCATCTCAAGCCCAGCGCGCGCATCGCGGCGCAGCGCTTCGGCCTCTGCTGTCGGATCACCGGCAAGACTTGGCAGGATTGGCTTGCGCTTGGGTGCCGCGACCGCGCTGCGTTGCGCCACGACGAGCGTGTTCGCAATCGCCTCGGGCAGGTCGGCGAACAGCAGCTTCATCTCCTTGGCAGGCTTCATCCAGGCATCGGGCGAACTGCGCGGACGATCTTCGCTCGCGATATAGGTCGAATGCGCGATGCAGAGCAGGGCATCATGCGCCTCGCCAAAGCTCTGTTCGGCAAAGCAGCACGGATTGGTGGCGACGATCGGCAGATCGCGGGCATAAGCGAGGTCAAGCAGCGCAGGCTCGGCCTTGCCCTCGATCTCGTCGAGCCGCCGGGTCAGCTCGATATACAGGCGACCCTGGAACAGTGCCTGCAGGCGATCGGCATAGGCCAAAGCGGCATCGGGCTGGTCCTCAGCAAACAGCCTCGCCAGCCCGCCCTCACGGCCCGCGGTCAGCGCGATCAGGCCATCGCTGCGGCCTTCAAGCGCCGCGAAATCGACATGCGGCGCGAGTTCAGGCGCGCGCGCGAGATGCGCCATCGAGACGAGTGCGCACAGATTCTGGTAGCCCGCCTCATTCTGGGCATAGAGCGCAATCCAATCGAGTGGGGCCGCGACCCCTTCGGGTATATCGGGCCGGGCTATCCCCAGCATCGTGCCGATGATCGGCTGCACCCCCGCCCCGCTCGCCGCATCCGAAAACGGCATTGCCGCATATAGCCCGTTGCGATCGGTCAGCGCAGCGGCGGGAAAGCCGAGCTCCTGCGCGCGTTTGGCGATCGCCTTGGGCTCGATCGCGCCATCGAGCATCGTGTAGGACGAGAAGATACGAAGCGGGACGAAACCGGAATGCGCCATGGCCGCGACTATGCGCGCGGCAATCGATTCGCGAAACTGTCATCTGGCCAACGGCACAGCAGCTTTTTCAATATTTTCCCCGGCGAAGACCGGGGTCCAGCCCGTCAAGGATCGCGCGCGGTCAGCGCGCTCGCGCTGGCGCGCGATTTCTTGATCTGGACTGGGCTATGGCCTTCGCCGGGGAACGGCGCGCTTGTGGGAAACGCGCGCTCATCAACACCCTAAAGCAATTTCTCGATATCGGCTTGCAGGCTTTCCGGCGCGTCGTTCGGTGCATAGCGCCGCACCGTCTTGCCCGTGCGATCGACCAGGAACTTGGTGAAGTTCCATTTGATCGACGTCGTTCCCATCAGACCTGGAGCATCCTTGCGCAGCCGTGCGTACAGTGGATCGGCGCCCGATCCATTGACCTCGATCTTCGCGAAGACCGGGAAGGTCACATCGTATTTGACGGTGCAGAAAT
>JBBQAG010000114.1:0-7194 GCA_038315875.1 Sphingomonadales bacterium
GCTTCCATCCTTCGAGGTTCGCCGAAGGCGGCTCGCACCTCAGGACGACGCAACAAGTGAGCGGGAAGAGAGCCGCTTGCTTGACTCATTCTCTCGCCGCGCCCAGAATTTTGCGAAAGCAAGGGAGGGACACCATGTTCAAGGATCTGTTTTCACTACAGAGCCGCGTCGCGCTGGTGACCGGGGGATCGCGTGGCATCGGCAAGATGATCGCCGCCGGCTTTATTGCGCAAGGTGCGAAGGTCTATATCTCATCGCGCAAGGCACCGGCCTGTCTGGAAACCGCCGCCGAACTCGGCCCCAATTGCATCCCGCTACCGCAGGATGTTTCGACCGTCGCGGGGTGCCAGGCGCTTGCCGCACAGATCGCCGCGCATGAATCGAAGCTCGATATTCTGGTGAACAATGCCGGTGCCGCCTGGGGTGCTCCGTTTGCGGACTTCCCCGAAAGCGGTTGGGACAAGGTGATGGATCTGAACGTCAAATCGCCGTTCTTCCTCACACAGGCGCTCCACGGCCTGTTGAAGGCATCGGGCACCCGCGCACGGCCGGCCAAGGTCATCAATATTACCTCGATCGACGGCATTCGGCTCAACCCGCAGGAAACCTACAGCTATCATGCCTCGAAATCGGCGCTGATCTATCTCACCAAGCGGATGGCGGCGCGGCTGGTACACGATCACATCAACGTCACCTCGATCGCGCCGGGCGCCTTTGCCAGCGAAATGAACAAGGCCGCGCGCGATCACGGCGACGCCATTGCCAAGGGCATACCAGCCAAGCGCATCGGCGTCGACGAAGACATGGCCGGCACCGCCATCTACCTCGCCAGCCGCGCCGGCGACTATGTGGTGGGAGAGACGATCGCGGTCGATGGCGGGCTGGTATATGGCGCGCTTGGGACGTCGATCGATGCCTGAGCGGCGGCTCATCCTGGAGCCTTCCCACCGCTTTTCCCTCGTCAAGTCGCCCGCCCCGTCGCATATCGAGCGCACAAGATAGGAGCAGAGATGACCGCAACGGCAATCTTCCTGGCGCTTTGGGCGACATTGATTGTCGCTGGCAATACAGCGATCGGCGTTGCGCTCCATGGCGTCATGGTCCGTATGCCGGCGAAGGTAGCGAACGGGATCAGCCGAATCCATGCCGCGATTGCAGTAGTGGTGCTGTTGCTCGTGCTCTTGAACGCAGCCGCTGGTGCAAACGACCCGGTACGCATAATCGGCTTTATCGCCCCGGATCTCGCGGTGTTGCTGACAAATATCGAGCTTGGCACCGCGCTGGATGCGACAGCCGGATTGGCGGCCTCGTTGATTGCGTTGAGCCGTTTGCGCCTGGGGAGGTTTTTGCCCGGTGCGCGGGGTGGGGTGCGCCCCACCGCCGCCCGCAGGCACGGCGGTAGGCCACGCCGACGCAGGGTCCATATGTCGTGCGCGAATGACGATGATGATGGCGAGGATGACGTCCTGGCGGCCTGACCGGGGCCGCAGCGTCTGCCCGGGCAATTGGTCCCGGCTTCCTTCCCACCCCGCCGCCGGCAGCCGTGCCTTTTACGCGCGCCCTCGGACATCGACATCACGGGTGCATCATGCTCGACTTTCTTCTGGCGTTCCTTCTTCTCGTCGCAATTCCGGCGCGCGCGTTATGGCGCGGCCACGCTCAAGAAGCCAAGTCTGTCCGCTACCTGAAAGCGGTTGCGCTGATTGTTGGCTTGCTCGCGCTGCTTGCGATCGACTGGGCAAAGAGCGGACGATCCCTCCTGTTGCTGGGTGTCGGCGCGCCGATGACGGGGGTTGCGCTGTTCGCATTGGCGGTTGCCGTCCTGCTGTTGGCCGGCCTCGCCTTGGCGATGCGCCGCGCAGCGGCACCGTCGCTAGAGGGGAAGCGTGCCGAAAGCGGCCTTCTGCCCGAAACAGCGCACGAACTGCATTTGTTTCTGATGCTCACCCCCATCGTCGGGTTTGGATGGGAGGTTCTGTATCGCGGGTTTTTGCTCTGGTATCTGCCGCCGCTGACCGGGATTGCGGCCGCGATCGCGATTTCGGCATGCGCCTATGGCACGGCGCACGGGTTCAAAAGCGGTAAGCAATTCGCCGCGAGCATCGTCATCGCTTTTGTGTTTGCCGGTGCTTACGCGCTGACGCAGAATCTCTGGCCGCTGATCGTGGTGCATACCGGCATGCCGTTGTTAGCCTTGCGAAGCCGACGACAGAGTAGTTCGTGACAGAAAAAGCGCCTCCTAGCCAGCAATCCCCCCCGCCGCGAGCACCGCCAGCGTCACCAATTCGCTGGCAGTGCTCGTCATGGGAGCAATCTGGACGCTCTTTTCCATACCGACGAGCATTGGCCCGATCACCGCATCGCCACCCAGCTCCCGGAGCAGCTTGGCGGAGATGTTCGCGCTCTGCAGCCCCGGCATGATCAGCACATTGGCGGGCCCCGAAAGCCGCGCGAACGGATAGTTCGCCAGCTGCTTTGGATTGAGCGCCACGTCCGGCGCCATTTCGCCCTCATACTCAAAACTAACCTCGCGCTTGTCGAGCACGCAGACCGCGTTGCGGATATTGTCGAGCCAGCGTCCTTCGGGATTGCCGAAATTCGAATAGCTCAAGAAAGCGACACGCGGCACATGCCCCATCCGCTTGGCGACGAGCGCGGTCTGTTCGGCGATGTCGGCGAGTTCCTCTGCGGTCGGGCGTTCGTTGATCGTGGTATCGGCGAGAAACACCGTGTGCGATTTGCCGACCATCAGATGGATGCCGAAGGCGGTGCGCCCGGCGATCGGATCGATCACGCGGCGCACCTCACGCATCGTCTGCGCGTAAGGGCGGGTGATGCCGCTGATCATCACGTCGGCCTCGCCGAGCTGAAGCAGCACCGCGCCAAAAATGTTACGATCCTGATTGATCATCCGCTCGCAATCGCGGCGCAGATAGCCGCGCCGCTTGAGCCGTTCGTAAAGGAAATCGACCATCGACGGCACCAGCGGCGATTTGCGGCTGTTGTGGAGCTCGTAGCTTTCGGGATCGGTGACGCCCATCTCGCGGAGCCGATCATAGACGTCGTCACGCCCGACGAGCACCGGCACGCCATAGCCGCCCGCCCGGAATTCGATCGCGGCGCGCAGCACGACTTCCTCTTCGCCTTCCGCAAACAGCACCCGCTTGGGGTGCGCACGCGCGCCTTCATAGGCAAGCGTCAGCACCGATGTCGTTGGATTGAGCCGGGCGCGGAGTTGCTGGCGATAGGCTTCCATGTCGAGAATCGGCTTGGTCGCGACGCCCGAATCCATCGCCGCCTGGGCAACCGCGACAGGCACGATCTCCATCAGTCGCGGATCAAAGGGTGCAGGGATGATGTAATCGACGCCGAAGCTGTGTCGCACCCCGTACGCGACCGCGACCTCCTCTGGCACCTGCTGCCGCGCGAGTGCCGCCAACGCGCGGGCGGCGGCGATCTTCATCTCATCGTTGATCGCGGTTGCCCGCACATCGAGCGCGCCACGAAAGATAAAGGGAAAGCCGAGCACGTTGTTGACCTGATTGGGATAATCGGACCGGCCAGTGGCAATGATGACATCCGGGCGGGCGCGCTTGGCATCGGGCGGCGTGATTTCCGGATCGGGATTGGCCATTGCAAAGACAATCGGCTTGGGCGCCATCTTCATCAGATATTCGGCGGGCAACGCCCCCGCTGCCGACAGTCCCATGAAGACATCCGCACCCTCGAGCGCGTCCTCCAGCGTGCGCCGCGTGGTGTTGACGGCATGCGCCGATTTCCACTGGTTCAGATCGCCTTCGCGGCCCTGATAGATGACGCCCGACTTGTCGCACATGATCAGCTGATCGCTGGGCAGGCCCATCGCCTTGATCAGTTCGGCGCAGGCGATCGCAGCGGCGCCAGCGCCATTCATCACGATCCGCGTGTCCTTGATGTCGCGCCCGGTGAGGTAGAGCGCGTTGATCAGCCCGGCCGCAGCGATGATCGCGGTGCCGTGCTGATCATCGTGCATCACCGGAATTTTCATCCGCTCCTTCAGCGCCTGTTCGATGATGAAGCATTCGGGGGCCTTGATGTCTTCAAGGTTGATGCCGCCGAAGCTGGGCTCCATCAGCGCGACGGCATTGATGATTGCCTCCGGATCCTCGGTGGCCAGCTCGATATCGATCGAATCGACATCGGCAAAGCGCTTGAACAGCACTGCCTTGCCCTCCATCACCGGCTTTGCCGCAAGCGCGCCGAGATTGCCGAGCCCCAGGATCGCCGTACCGTTCGAGATCACGGCAACCAGATTGCCCTTGGCGGTATAATCATAAGCAAGCGATGGATCGGCGGCGATTGCGAGCACGGGCACCGCAACGCCCGGCGAATAGGCAAGTGCAAGATCACGCTGCGTTGCCATCGGCTTGGAGGCGATGATCTCGATCTTGCCCGGACGGCCTTCCGAATGGAACAGCAGCGCCTCGCGTTCAGAGAACTGAAGGTTTGGTTCGTCGGTCATGCTGCTCTCGTCCTCTGGCTATCGCTCAAGCTTTACGAGTGCGGTGCTGCTTGTTCCACCCCTCGCTTGAACGCGCAAAGCTTCACTGTATCACGCAAGCGATGAGCAGCGCGGCACCTACCCCGATGATGGCACAATATCTGGCGCTGAAGGCTCAGGCCGATGATTGTCTGCTATTTTACCGGATGGGCGATTTTTTCGAGATGTTTTTCGATGACGCCCGGATTGCGGCAGCCTGCCTGGATATCGCGCTCACCGCGCGGGGCGAACATGATGGCGCGCCAATCCCGATGTGCGGCGTGCCGGTGCATGCAGCGGAGGGGTATCTCGCACGGCTGATCAAGGCCGGCCACCGGGTCGCCATCGCCGAGCAGACCGAGAGCCCTGCCGACGCCAAGAAACGCGGTGGCAAGGCGTTGGTAGAGCGCGCGATCGTCCGCCTAGTGACAGCGGGCACGCTCACCGAAGAAGCCTTGCTCGATTCCCGTGCCGCCAATTGGTGTGCGGCCATTGGCGAGGCGGGCGGCGGGGTGGCGATTGCAGCGGCCGACGTCTCGACAGGGCGGTTCGACATTATCGAGACGGATCAGGGATCGGTCGCTGCGGCAATAGCGCGGCTTTCCCCCGCCGAGACGATTGCCGCCGAGGGATCTTCGCTCGACATGCTAGCGACCGCGATGCGGCCACGCGGCGATTTCGACAGCACCGAGGGTGAGGCACGACTCAAGTCGCTGTTCGGCGTCGCTACGCTCGACGGCTTTGGCCAATTTTCCCGCGCGGCCTTAGCCGCGGCCGGCGGGCTGGTGCACTATCTTGATCATACGGCCAGAGGATCGCTGCCGTTCCTGCGATCGCCGCGGCTCACGCGATCGGCAGACGCGATGGCGATAGACGCGGCAACCCGCGAGAGCCTGGAACTTACCACAACGCAACAGGGCCAGCGCAAAGGCAGCCTGCTGGACTGCGTGGACCGGACAGTGACGGGCGCTGGCGCCCGGTTGCTTGCCGCCGATATCGCTGCGCCTTTGCTGGACAGCAGCGCGATCGACGATCGTTTGGACCTGGTCAGCTTGTTCAATTCCGATCAATTGCTGCGCGAATTGCTGCGCAGCATTTTACGTGCCCTGCCCGATGTTGGACGCGCGCTGGGAAGGCTCGCCGCGGGGCGAGGAGGCCCGCGTGACCTGGGGCAATTGCGTGATGGCCTGGATGGCGCCTGGCGCCTGGGCGAGCGGCTTGACGCGATCGAAGCCCCGCCAAAGCTCGTCGGTGCGATTGCGCCTGTATTGCGCGGACATGGCGCGCTGATCGATCTGCTCACCCGCGCGCTGGTGCCTGCGCCGCCGATCGATGCTGCAAACGGCGGTTATGTCGCCGAAGGATATGACGCCGCGCTCGACGATCTTCGCACGTCAGGCGCTGGTGGCAGACGCGCGATTGCGGCGCTGGAGGCGCAATACCGCGCCAGCACCGGCATCGCTGCGTTGAAGATCAGGCACAATGCGGTGCTTGGCTATCATATCGAGGTGCCGGCCAAATATGGCGACGCGTTGATGCGCGCCGATAGCGGGTTCACCCACCGCCAGACGATGGCGGGCGCCGTTCGGTTCAATGCGCCCGACCTGCACGAGGTCGCGATCAAGGTGACGCAGGCGGGCGCGCACGCACTGGCAGCGGAGGCGGCGCATTTCGAGGAACTGACCGAAACCGCATTAAAGAGTCGTGAGGCAATCGCTGCCACCGCCGATGCGCTCGCCAGGCTCGACGTTGCGTCCGCCCTGGCCGAGCGGGCGAGCGAAGGCGACTGGACACGACCCGAACTGGTCGAGCACCCTTGTTTCGAGATTGAGGGCGGGCGGCATCCCGTTGTCGAGGCAGCAGTTGGCAAGGCCGGCGGCCGCTTCATCGCCAATGATTGCCGGCTGTCCGAAACCTCGCGGCTTTGGCTGGTGACGGGCCCCAACATGGGCGGTAAATCCACCTTCCTGCGCCAGAATGCACTGATCGCTGTGTTGGCGCAGGCGGGGAGTTTCGTGCCCGCAACGTCAGCCACGCTGGGGCTGGTCGATCGCCTGTTCAGCCGGGTCGGCGCATCGGACAATCTCGCGCGTGGCCGCTCTACCTTCATGGTCGAGATGGTCGAGACAGCCGCGATCCTGGCACAAGCGACGCCGCGCAGTTTCGTGATCCTCGACGAAGTGGGGCGCGGTACCAGCACCTATGACGGGCTGGCGATTGCCTGGGCCGTGGTCGAGGCGATCCATGAGGATAATCGCTGCCGCTGCCTGTTCGCCACGCATTACCACGAATTGACGCGGCTCGCCGAGCGCTGCGACGCGCTGACCCTCCACCATGTCCGCGCGCGCGAGTGGAGGGGCGATTTGGTGCTGCTGCACGAGGTATCCGAAGGGCCGGCGGATCGCAGCTATGGCATCGCCGTCGCACGTCTGGCAGGGCTGCCGCCCGCCACGATCGCGCGGGCGAAGTCGGTGCTCGCCAAGCTCGAGGCGGGGCGCTCGAAGACCGGCGGACTGGCGGCGGGGCTCGATGATCTGCCGCTGTTTGCTGCCGCAATGGCGCCAGCAGCCGATGCCGACGCGCTGCGCGAGACGATCGATGAGCTTGACCCGGAGGCGATGAGCCCGCGCGAGGCGATCGAGGCGCTATATCGGCTGAAGACACTCCGGCGGGAG
>JBBQAG010000121.1:0-6305 GCA_038315875.1 Sphingomonadales bacterium
AGCGCATCTCGAAATATGATCTCCTGAGCTGCATCAACGACGTTTATGCCCATGGCGTCTCAATCGTGCCGAGCCAATCGGTGGTGATCGATCGCAGCCTGAATGCTGAACGGTTCAATGCCGCAACCGGATATGTGGCGCCGCCCTGGCCGCGGCTCATCGAAGCGATGCGTGCGTTTCGCACTAGAAAATGAAACCCGCAGCGGCCCCGCCGCTGAGGCAACCGATTGCTTTTCGGAGAAGATGAATGATTGAGAACAGCGTCCTGATGATCACAGGCGGCACCGGTTCTTTCGGCAATACCGTTTTGAACCGGTTCCTCGATTCCAATGTCGGCGAGATTCGCGTCTTCAGCCGCGACGAGAAGAAGCAGGAGGACATGCGCCTGCGGCTTCAGAATCCCAAAGTTAAGTTCTACATTGGTGACGTCCGCAACGCAGATAGCGTCGAGCAGGCCATGCGCGGCGTGGATTATGTATTTCACGCCGCTGCACTGAAGCAAGTTCCATCGTGCGAATTTTTCCCGCTCGAGGCGGTTCGCACCAATATCCTGGGCGCAGAGAATGTGCTGAGCGCGGCATTGGCAAACCGGGTGAAGCGCGTCGTCGTGCTGAGCACCGACAAGGCCGTCTATCCAATCAATGCGATGGGCATTTCCAAGGCGATGATGGAAAAGGTCGCGATCGCCAAGGCGCGGATGCACGCGAGTGGCACCACCGCCTTCTCGGTCACGCGCTATGGCAATGTCATGGCCTCTCGCGGCTCGGTGATCCCGCTCTTTGTCGAACAGATCAAAGCCGGACAGCCATTGACGGTGACTGATCCTGAGATGACGCGGTTCTTGATGTCTCTGGAAGATTCGGTGGACTTGGTGCTGCAGGCATTCACCAATGGCAACCAGGGCGATACCTTCGTTCAAAAGGCGCCCGCATCGACGGTGAGGGACCTCGCCGAGGCGTTGCTGAGGCTTTTCAATGCGAGCAATGAATTGCGGATCATCGGGCCGCGCCACGGCGAGAAGCTGTTCGAATCGCTGCTGTCACGCGAGGAAAAAGCCAAGGCCGAAGATCTCGGACGCTATTTCCGTGTCCCCATGGATGACCGCGACTTGAACTACGGCGCTTATACATCCGAAGGAACGCCCGAGACGCCGACCTTTGAGGATTACACCTCGCACAATACCGAGCGGCTGGATGTCGAAGGCGTCATGAAGGTTCTTCGCACGCTCGATTTTATCCGTCATGAGCTCGGCGAGTAATCTCGCAGCGGGGAGTAGTTCGATGAGAAATGTGTCGTTCGGCGATCTCGACGCGTTGCGCTGTGCGGCCGAGGCCGGGCTCCGGCGTCGCCAGCATGTCAATCTGCACGCTAGTTATGCCGATCCGTGCCAGCGCTTTCTCAATGCCATCGAGATGGATAGCTATATTCGCCCCCATCGGCATCGCCTCGATCCCAAGGCAGAGACGCTGTTTGCGATCGTCGGGCAATTTGCCGCGATCGAATTCGAGGAAACGGGTGACCTAAAGGCGGTCAGCCTGTTTGGCTCTGAAAGCCACCGCGGTGAGGGATGCGATCTCGTTGCGATCCAGATCGATGCCCAATCATGGCATACGGTGATCGCCATGACGACGCCGGCGGTGCTTTTGGAGATGAAGGCGGGGCCGTTCGACCCCGATGCGGCCAAGGAGTTCGCATCCTGGGCACCAGCCGAAGGCGATTCGGCAGCTTCGGCCTATGCCATATCGCTGCGACGGCAGGCCGAAGAGGTGCTTGCGCTGCGCGCGGGAAATGCCTGCTGAATCGCCAGTCGTGCAAGCGATTGAAACGCGATCGCCCGATGGCCGGGGCACAAAAAAAAGGGCGACCCGAAGGCCGCCCTTTTTCTATAGTTCGTAACGATTAACGGCTCGACGCACCGGTCGTTCCGGCAACGATACCACCGATGGCGGCGCCAACGGCGATCACGATGATTGCAATCGTTGCGCCGTGCGTGATCTTGCTCTTCTTAGCAGTCGACGCCGCAGCGCGGACCGACTTGAGCGAAGGAGCAAGCGACAGCTTTGCGGCGGAATCGGTCGATGCAGCCATAACTGGCGAAACGACCATAGTGGCCGCTGCTGCAGCAATAAGGATCTTGGCGAAGCTCATGTAACACTCCCTTTGAAAACTCGACGTGCCATTGCCACGGTAGCCAGCATTTAACAACCGGGAAAACGCCGGCCGCGAAAAAAAGGTCCCCAGGTTTTGCAGCGACCCCAACCCGGGCCGCCGCCGCAGCATATAAACCTCGAAAACGGAAAAATCACTAACATTAATCATCGATCGTCAGATTATCCAAAAATCGACTAAGATATTCAAATAGCGAGGATCTAGGTCGACAATGTCCATCGGTCGCTGCCCTCCAGGCCAAGCGCGGTTAACCGTCCGCTTGCATAGGCGCCGGTATCGATGCCGATCCGGTTGGCGCGGGTCTCGACTTCTTCGGAAATCGAGTGGCCGTGGACGATGATCTTCTCAAAAGGCCTTGGATGATCGAGGAATCCCTCGCGAATCCATCGCAGGTCGCTCAGCTTTTGGGCATCCAGCGCGATATCGGGGCGGACCCCTGCATGAACAAACGCATAGTCGCCGGCAATCACCATATCCTGGAGGCTGAACAGGAATATACGGTGCCGATCTGGGACAGTTTTGATCAGCAAATTCAATAATGCCGGATAATCGAGCTGATTGAAGCGATCCTCGGATATCCCGTAACTCAAAATCGTCTCGCGCCCACCGATTCGGCAAAAGAGGCGGAGCGCCCGCTCATCGCCCTGGAGGACCTTGAGGAACACCTCTTCGTGATTGCCCATCAGCACGCGCGTTGATGGCACGTCCTCGGTTATCTGGATGGTGCGTTCGATGACGCCGGCCGAATCCGGGCCGCGATCGATCAGATCGCCAAGAAAGACGAGCTGCGGTGCGGCTGCCCCGCGCTTGCGATCATCGTCATCGATCAGGGCGAGCAACGAATCGAGCAGATCGAGCCGTCCGTGAACATCGCCGATCGCATAATAGCGCAGCCCTTCCGGCACCGTTCCGATCGGCGCGGGGGCTTGTTCGGTCTTGCGGAAAAGCTTGAACATGACACACATCATTCTTGGATCGCGGAACGGCTGATCGATCTCTCAATGGCCTTGGCAACGACCTTGGCAACGACTTTGGCAACGACCTTGGTCGGCTGGCGCGCGATAGGGGATGACCAGCACGGCAACAATAGCTAATGCGGCGCATGGATTCCAAATCCGGCTTGGCCGCAGCATTGATCGCGCTATCGCTGACGTCTCCCGCCGCAGCCGCATCGACCAATCCGGCCTATCCGCAACAATTGTTCGAGGCGCTTCGCAGCGCGGATTTGCGCCTGGCGACGATCGCTTATCGCCTGACCACGAAGAACGCGCCGCTGTGTGACCGGCTCCAGCCCGAACTGGGGATCCAATTCCATTCGCTGCGGCAATATACGCCGGCTGCCCGCGCATCGGCAGAGGCGGCCTTTGGTTTTGCCACCGTCGTGACGGTCGAGGCGGTCGTGGCCGATTCGCCCGCCGCTGCTGCAGGGGTGATGGCGGACGACGGGGTATTGTCGGTCGATGATCAGCCGCTGCCAGCGCTGCGGGCGGGCGCTGGAGACCCGGCGACGACGGTGGATCGCGATGCGATCGACCGCCGCATCGCGGCACTCCCGGTCGATCGCCCGATCTCGTTGCTCGTCAGTCGCCGGGGGCAGACACTCAAGCTAGAACTTTTCCCGCGCCCGGGATGCCGATCCCGGTTTGAAGTCCATGCGATAGACGAGGCCGCCGCCGATGGGTCGATCGTGCAAATAGGGGCAAGTTTTCTCGATCGTTTCGATGATGATGCCCTGGCGGTGGTCGTCGCCCATGAATTGTCGCACATCATCCTGCGCCACCGCGATCGTCTTGAGGCAGCCGGCGTCAAATACGGGATACTGGCCGATTTCGGGAAGAACGGGCGCCTGCATGGCGTCGCCGAAAGCGAGGCTGACCTGCTGAGTGTCTATCTCCTCGCCAACGCCAATTACGATCCCTTGATCGCCGGACGCTTCTGGCGGGGCGCGGGGCGTCGGCTTGATCCCGGGCTGTTTCGCAGCCGTGCCTATCTGGGGTGGAAGGCGCGCGCCGCCGCGCTCGATGCCGAAGCGGCTAAAATTCCCGCCGGTGCAGCGCTTCCCTTTGTGCCGCCGATGATCGTGCAGCGTGACGCGGTGATGAAATAGGCTGGCGTCGTGTTCAGCCGTAAAAGCCGCGATACCATTTGACGAAGCGCGCCATGCCCTCGGTGATTGAGACCTGAGGGGCATAGCCAGTCAACGCGGTGAGTGCGCTTACATCGGCAAATGTGGCGGTCACGTCTCCCGGAGGGCGCGGCTTCATGATCGTCGTCGCGTCGATGCCGATCGCCGATTCCAATGCTTCGACCATCGCGAGCACGGTTTCGGGGTGGCTGTTGCCGATGTTGAGGACGCGGTGGTCGCCGCGCTCGGGCGGGTGATCGAGCGCGGCGAGAATGCCCGTTACGATATCGTCGATATAGGTGAAATCGCGCGCCAGCTTGCCCTCACCGAACAATTCGATCGGCGTGCCGGCCAGGATTTTCTGAGTGAAGAAGAAATAGGCCATGTCGGGCCGTCCCCAGGGACCATAGACGGTGAAGAAGCGCAGGCCCGTCTGCGGAAAGCCGAACAACTTCGCATAGCTGTGGCTCATCAGTTCGCATGAGCGCTTGGTCGCGGCATAGAGCGAGACCGGGCTGACGGTTGGATCGGTCTCGCGAAAACCGGCGCCCTCGAGCGGCCGATCACCATAGACCGAGCTTGAAGACGCATAAACCAGATGGACGAGGCCCGGTGCATGCCGGCACGCCTCAAGCACGCGCAGATGCCCTTCCAGATTGGAACGCTGATAGGCGAACGGATCATCGAGGCTGTACCGAACGCCTGCCTGTGCGGCGAGGTGGATCACCCGGTCCGCGCCGCTTTGCGTCAGCGCCTTTGCGACGACATTGGGCTTGGCGATATCGGCCTGGACGAATGAAAATCCATCATGCGAGGCAAGCGTCGCCAGGCGCGCCCGCTTCAGCGACGGATCATAATAATCGTTGAGGTTGTCGAGCCCGATCACGGTTTCGCCGCGCGCGAGCAGGCGGTGCGAAACGGCATGGCCGATAAAGCCTGCAGCGCCGGTGACGAGAATGGGCATGGCCTGCTATTGCCGCTTTGGAGCTTCGCGTACAATCACGATGCGAGGCGCAAGCCTGCGGGTGCTGCCACCGGCGCTGGCTGATCGGGCCAGATGCCGCGCGTATCATAGACGGCCTTGTCGGCCCGCTCATCGAGCGGCACCGATTTGAATACTTCATGATCGACGAGCACGATCATCACGCCGCAGGTCTCAATCGCGGTGTCGATGTCGATCAGCCGGGCAGGGGTGCCGTCAAACGCCTGGGGGAGCGCCTCTGCATAAGGCTCGACGATGCGGATACGGTCGCCGAATCGGTGCGCGAGGTCCGCTGCAACCTTTAGCGCGGGGCTCTCGCGGAAATCATCGATATTGGCCTTGAAGGCGAGGCCGAGGCAGGCGACGGGCAGGCCCGGAAACTGCTCGATCAGCGCGGCGGCACGCGCAATCGTGTGCCCGACCTTGCCGTCATTCACTTCGCGCGCGGTGCGGATCAGCGGCGTCTGTTCAGGCGCGGCGCTGACAAGGAACCAGGGATCGACGGCGATGCAATGTCCGCCAACACCAGGGCCGGGCGACAGGATGTTGACGCGCGGGTGGCGATTGGCGAGGCGGATCACCTCCCACACATCGACCCCCATCGTATCGGCGACGAGGCTCAGCTCGTTGGCAAAGGCGATGTTGACGTCGCGAAACGCGTTTTCGGTGAGCTTGGTCATTTCGGCTGCCCGCGCCGTTGTAGTCACGCAGGCGCCGCGCACGAAGCGGCGGTAAAAGGCCAGCGCCTTGCGTGCGCACCGGGGGGTGATGCCGCCGATCACCCGGTCATTGTCGATCAGTTCGACCAGGATGCGGCCGGGCAGCACGCGCTCGGGGCAATAGGCGATGGCGATATCAGCGCTTTCGCCCGTCTTGCCGGGCACCTTCAGATCGGGGCGCAGCGCGCTGAGCAGGTCGCGGACCTTTTCGGTCGTGCCGACGGGGGAGGTCGATTCGAGGATGACGACATCGCCCGCCTTGAGCACCGTCGCGATCGTCGTCGCTGCCTGCAGCACATAACCGATATTG
>JBBQAG010000026.1:0-28304 GCA_038315875.1 Sphingomonadales bacterium
CGGCGCATGACGGCCGTCGCGGCGGCCACGTCTAGTTGCTGATCGTGGCGGAGCAGTCGCCACGTCTGGAAGCTGAGCGGCACGATCAGCGCATCGACCAGCAGCGGCTTGGCGACCAAGTCAGTGGGCAACGTCGCCTCGAGCGAACTGCGCTCGAGCCGCAGCATCCGGCGATAATCCTGCATCAGAAACGGGGACTGAAAGCGCTTGATATTGGCAGACAGCCGATAGGGCAGGATCGCCTCGAACACGGTTGCGCGGCGCGCCGTCATTTCGAGCACGCGCCCCTGCCAGTCGCCCGATTGCAGCGGCTGGAGCGTGATCGGCAGGACGGCGGCTTCGATATGTTCGGACATTTCGCGGTAGAGCGATTCCATATCGTCGAAATGCCGAAAAACCGAGCGCAGGCCGACGCCTGCGGCTTGCGCCACCTGGGCTGCGCTTGGCGCGATTTCGCCGGCACCGACGAGATCGAGCATCGCCGCCACGATCCGCGCCCGGCTCGACCGGCTGCGCTCGCGGCGGCCGTCGCTGCGCTGGTCGGATATGGCGGAGAAGCTGGCCATCGATTGCGCGGTCAGCGTTTCATCTTGGCAGTCACCGATTGCAGCTGCATCGCGGTGCCCATATCTCCCTCGATCTTGAGCTTGCCCGTCATGAACGCCATCGTGCCGTTCAGCGACCCATCGGAAAGCTTCATGAAATTCGCGAAGCTCATCTTGATCGTCGCGTCTGCCTCGCCGACATCGCCGCTCACGCGATTGGCAACGCCGTCAAGGAAGATCGCGCCTTCGTCGCCGAAATCGAGGCAGATGCGCTTGCCGGGGACCACGGCCATGTTCTCGCCCATCGCCTGGGTCACCTGCTCGACAGTCGGCGTCATTGATCTCTCCCGATTAATATGGCAGTCACCGTGTTAATAGTAGCGCTGCGAAGCGTCAACATTGGGTGCCGCGACGCGGGGTTTGCCTTGGATAGCCTTTTTCCGCCCAGTACCAACAGTAGTTATCGGGGATCGCCTTGGTCTGCGTGGTTTCTGACCTTTCTGGGCGTGGCGTGGATTGGTCCCGGCCTGATCCATTCCTTCTTGCCCGATGGCGGTGCAGGCGTGATCGCCGGCATTGATCTAAGTCGCAGCGGATCAACAATAATCGCCATTTTTGCCTGGGCAGGCGCTACGCAGATCGCGCATGGTCTGGCGATGGTGGCGATCGGCTGCTGGTACCGCCCGTTGGTACCGATGATGCTCGGACTAAGCCTGATCGAGCGGGGATTGCTGGCATGGTCCGGCTGGGTCCGCAACGCGCCCGCCAGCGGCCATCATCCGCCCGAGCATTATGGCAGCCTGATCTTGGTACCGTTGATCATCTTCTTTCTGTATCTTTCGCGGCGCTCGCCAACGCGCACGACCTTTCACTGAATCGGCACTATACACGCCAATTTATAGCTGGCATTATGTCTGAATACAATGAAGCGGTGGGTGAGGGGCATCCGAAATGGCGATCACCAAATTGCTCGTGAGGCGCCAACGGATTGCCGAATCCCGTCTGGTCGAACGCCCAATGCCCGCGCTCGCCGACGGTGAAATATTGGTGCGGGTGGATGATTTCGCGCTGACCGCGAACAACATCAGCTATGCGTTGACGGGCGATCAGCTGAGCTATTGGCGCTTCTTTCCGGAGGATGATCAATGGGGGGTGGTGCCGGTGTGGGGTTTTGGCGAAGTGATCGAGACGCGCCACGCCGACCTGCCCATCGGGTCGCGAATGTGGGGCTATCTGCCTATGGCGTCGCATCTCGTGATGCGGCCGGCCAAGGTGCGGACGCTTGGATTCATCGATTCCGCCGCGCACCGGGAGGGCTTGCCGCTCGTTTATAACCAATATGCGCTGACCGCGGATGAACCAGCTGCGCTGGCCGCTGCGGCCGATCTGCGCAGCCTGTTGTTCCCGCTGTTCGCGACATCCTATCTGATTGCGGATTATTTCGCCGACAACGCGCTGTTTGGCGCTGAACAGGTGATCATCGGCAGCGCGTCGTCCAAGACGGGGTTTGCCACAGCGCATTATCTGGGCGCGCTCGCGGCTCCCCCGGGCGCGATCATCGGGCTTACCTCGCCTCGCAATGTCGCCTTTACCGAACGGCTTGGGTTGTTCGACAGGGTCGTCGCTTACGATGATGTGACCATGATCGATGCGAGTAAGCCAACCGCCTATATCGACATGTCGGGCGATGGCGTGGTGCTCTCGGCAGTCCACCATCATTTCGGCGACAATCTCGTCGCCAGCACCGGCGTTGGCGCGACGCACTGGGATGCGCCACGCAATCGCGACGCTTTGCCCGGTGCGGTGCCCGCGTTCTTCTTCGCCCCGTCGCAGATCGCCAAGCGCGATGCCGAATGGGGAGCAGGCGAGGTGCTGCGCCGCGCCAATGAGGCCAACCTCGCCTTTGCCACTACTCTGGGCGAGCTGCTTACCATTACCCACCATTATGGCTCCGAGGCGATCGAGGCGCGATATCAGGACATGGTCCATAATCGCACCCCGCCGACCGAGGGGTTGATCCTGTCCTTTGGAGACGCGGCATGACGCGGATTATCGCCTGGCTTGCGCTGCTCGCGGGAATCGCCGCCGGCGGCTATGCGCTGTTCCAGAGCTCCAAAATCTATCTGCCGGGGATAATTTCGGGTGTCACAAACCCGATCGCGAACAATCATGATGTCGCCTGGCAACAGGGGCCAGCAACGACGCCGACAGGCGCCAAGCGACCGCCCAATGTCATCCTGATCGTCGCTGACGATCTGGGCTATAACGATATCAGCCTCAACGGTGGCGGGGTCGCCGGCGGGATCGTCAAAACGCCCAACATCGATTCGATCGCGCGCGAAGGCGTTGATTTCACCACGGCCTATGCCGCGAACGCGACCTGCTCGCCTTCGCGCGCGGCGCTGATGACGGGGCGCTACCCGACGCGCTTCGGCTTTGAATTCACCGCTGTGCCGGGGTCCTTTGCCTCCGCTGTCGGCCATGCCGATACCCATTCACCGCTCCCGGTTATCTATCACGGCGAGCTTAATCACGATCTGATCGACTATCCAGAAATGGGCGTGCCGGCCAAGGAGATCACGATTGCCGAGGCGCTGAAGGGGCAGGGTTATCACACCGTCCATCTCGGCAAATGGCATCTGGGCGAGGCGAATGCGCTTGGCCCGCACGGCCAGGGCTTCGATGAATCGCTCGGCTTTCGCGCTGGCGGCAGCAAATTCATGCATCAGGGCGATCCCGGCGTCGTCAATGCCAAGCTGCCCTGGGATCCGATCGATCGCTATCTGTGGCCGAACCTGCCCTATGCAGTGCAATATAATGATGGGCAGCGTTTCGAGCCCAAGGGTCACATGACCGATTATCTGACCGACAATGCGCTCGCAGCGATCGACGCGAACCGCAATCGGCCCTTCTTCATGTACCTTGCCTATAATGCGCCGCACACACCGTTGCAGGCGACCAAGGCCGATTACGACGCGCTGGCGATGATCAAGGATCACAAGACGCGCGTTTATGGTGCGATGATCCGCCAGATGGATCGGCGGATCGGCGATGTCATGGCGAAGCTGAAAGCGCTGGGGCTCGACGACAATACGCTCGTCATCTTCACCAGCGACAATGGCGGTGCATGGTATACCGGCATTCCCAATCTGAACGCGCCATTTCGCGGCTGGAAGGCGACCTTCTTCGAAGGCGGTATCCGCGTGCCGATGTTCATGCGCTGGCCGGGCAAGATCGCGCCGGGCACACAATCGTCAACGCGCGCGATCCACCTCGACATGTTCGCGACGATCGCGGCGGTGACGGGCGCCAAGGTGCCGGCGGACCGGCCGATGGATTCGACCGATATCCTTGCCGGCATCGTCCCCGGATTGGCGCCGAGTGCGCGGACAGCGCCGCTGTTCTGGCGATCGGGTGATTACCGAGCGGTGCGCGATGGCGACTGGAAGCTTCAGGTGACGAAGCGCCCGGGCAACGCCTTTCTTTATAATCTTGCCGCTGATCCCCTCGAGCATGTCAATCTTGCCGCCCGCGAGCCAGCGCGCGTGGCGATGCTGCGGGGGGAAATCGAAAAGCAGAATGCCGGGATGGCCAAGCCATTATGGCCCGGCCTGATCGAGGCACCGGTGCGGATCGACGTGCCGCTCAACGTGCCGTGGAAGCAGGGCCAGGAATATATCTATTGGACCAACTGATCCGGTTTTGACGGTCAGTTCTTCACGAACAGCCGCTTGGGGAGCACCACGTGCACGCCCTTGTTGCGATCGACGAGTTCGGTGATCTCGACATCGCCGGCGACGCTGACCAGCATATAGGCATCGTCGCGGGTCATGCCTTTTTCGGCGACGAGGAAATCGATCATGTTGCGCAGCGCCTTGCGCGTTGCGTTGCTCAGATCATCGTCAAAGCCCATCGCGATATAGGCGGCAGGCGTTTCGGCACGCGGATAGGGCGTGACGAGATGTTTGTGCAGGATGAACTCGAAAGTGCCGACAAGCGATGTTTCCAGCGCGGTGATATCGACTTCGCCATTGCCTTGTGCGGCATGGCCGTCGCCTGCCTGGAACAGTGCGCCGGCGGCGTGGACCGGGAGAAACAGCGTCGTTCCCGCAACAAGGGCGCGATCATCCATGTTGCCGCCGTTGATCGTCGGCGGCGCCGAATCATACCGGCCAAAAGCAGGTGGCGGGGCGACCCCCATGCTGCCGAAAAAGGGATGCAGCGGTACCTCGATGCCGGGGCCGAACTTGCCAACCATCCGCGCCTTGTCGAGCGGGACGATCTTCATCCGGGCATAGGGAAAATCGTCGGTCAGGAACCCCGCGCCGTATCGGAAAGCGTTATACGCATAGGGGATCGCCAGATCGACCTTGAGGATGCGCACTTCGAGCGTATCGCCGGGTTCGGCGCCCTCGATCGCGATCGGCCCGGTCAGGATGTGACCGCCTGGACCGCGCGCTGACGCCGGCACGCCGTCATATACCGCGCGCAGGCTTGGCTCGATGTCGCCAAGCGCGACGCCCGCCTTTTCGAGCCCCGCCGGGCTGTTGGTGAGGAGGGTGTGGATCACCACGGTATCGCCCGACTGGATGGTCAGTACAGGCTTCTCGCTCGCGTCATAATGGCCCCAGGCGACGGTTTGCGGCGTTGCCGGCAGATCATGCGTCTTTGCAGCCGCAGGAAATGTGGCGAGGGCGCCGCACAGGATCAGCAGCCGACGATAAACGCCTGGATGAGTAACCGCGACCCTCATGGCGTTGCCGTCTTCTCGGCCTTGGCAGCATCGCCCGATCCTGCGGGGCCGCCCGATACCGCGGGCGCGCCCTTCAGATAATGCGCTAGCCAGGCGTGCACTTCACGGTAGAATTGGCGGCTGTCCTCGGGCTTCAAAATCCAGTGCCAGGCATCGGGAAATACCATCAGCCGGCTGGGTACCTTCATGCGTTGCAGCGTCGACCAGGTCTCGAGCGTATTGGCCATCGGCACGCGGAAATCATGCTCGCCAGCCGATAAGAGCATCGGCGTCTTCCAGTCCGCCGCATAGGTGACCGGGCTTTGGTCGCGCCAAACCTTGCTGTCGCCCCAGGGCGGGCCACCGCTGGCAATCTCGCGGCCATAGTTAAAGTCGCTGGTGCCCCATTGGGTAAGCAGATCGACCTCGCCGGCATGGCTGACGAGGCATTTGTAGCGCGTCGTCGTCGCCTCCAGCCAGTTGGTCAGGTGCCCGCCATAGCTCGCGCCGCCAGCGCACGCATTTTTCGCGTCGATAAAGCCATATCGCTTTGCCGCTTCGTTGACCGCCTGATCGATTTCATTGGCTGGTCCGCGCAGCGGATCGAGCTTGATGGCCTGCGCAAACGCTTCGCCATAGCCGGTCGAGCCCGTGTAATCGGTCACGAGCAGCACATAGCCTGCGCTTGCCAGCAAATGGTAGTTCCAGCGCAGCCCGATCTGATCGGTGTTGCTTGATGCTGGACCGCCATGGATCAACACCAGCAACGGATATTTCTTTGCAGGATCGAACGCCGGCGGCTTGATGATCATGCTGTGGATGCGCTTGCCGCCCGTGCTGGTGAACCAGAAATGCTCGGGGCTCTGCCAGTCGATTGTCGCTGCAAGGGCGGCGTTGACGTTGGTCAAGTTGCGGTGGCTTTTCGCCGATGCATCGATGCGGACGATTTCGGCGGGATTGATCGCGCTGCCATAGCTGGCGATCAACTGGGTACTGGACGCACGCTCAGGGATCGCGATCGATGTGTAGCCACCTACCTTGGGCGCGACGACCACGGTCGGCACGCCGCCCGATAACGGCACGCGGTAAACGCTCTCTAGTCCCGCCTCTGGTACCGTCAGATAGACCTCACGGCTATCCGGGGTCACCGCATAACCGTCTGCCTCGCGATCGAAACCTGTGGCGACGACGGTTGCGTTACCCCCGGCGGGCCAGCCAACCCGGCTAAGCCTTGGCAGATCATAGACCTGCTCGCTTTCGGGCGCATATTTGAACAACAAGGTTTTGCCGTCGGGCGTGAAGCGAGGATCGTCATAATCGCCCGACGCTGGCGTGGCGATGCGCGGCTCGCCGCCATTGGCCGCCATCCGGTACAGGTGGTAGCCGACCCGCGCAAAGGCTGCGTTCCAGCGCTCGGTCGTAGCGATGAAGACGATTTCGGTGCCATCTGGGCTCCAGGCAGGGGCGAGCGTTGTACCGCCATCGCCCTGCGCATTGCCGCCAAAGCCATCGGTCTGCGCCAGCTTGGTCGGCGACAGGATATCGCGGGCGACGGCGCCTTCGGCGAGCGGCTGCAGCCACAAGGTCGGGCGGCGGTCGTCGATCCACTGGTTCCAGTAGCGGATCGGGAAATGATCATAGACGCGGATATTGTACTTGCGCGCCTTGCGGTCGGCCGCGGCCTTTTTGTTGGCGGCATCGTCCATCGCGCCGGGATAGACGCTGCTTTCGAACAGGATCGCCTGGCCATCCGGGCGCCATTTCGGGTTGTCCGCGCCTGTGGGGGCATTGGTGACGCGGCGTGCCTCGCCGCCGGCCAAATCGATCACGTAGATCTGCGCCTGCTCGTCGCCCTCACGCTTGGTTGAAAAGGCGATGCGCAAACTGTCATGCGACCAGGCTGGATTGCCTTCGCCCGCCTTGCTGTTGGTCAGCCGCCGGGGCGCGCCCGACCCGTCTGCCGGCACGATCCACAGATCGACGACGGCGGCGCCTTGTTCATAGGAAGGCTCATTGACCGAATAGACGACCCATTTTCCGTCGGGGCTGACAACGGGCGTGCCGACGCGCTTCATCATCCATAACGTTTCGTGGGTGAGCGCCTTTTTGGCAGCCTGGCCATGGGCCGCGCCGCCCGCAGAGATCATCACTGCTGCCGACAACAGCAAACCCGTCATTTTGGTCATCGAGAGGCCCCTCTTGCGATATTTTTTGTGAGGCTAGCGAGCGCCAAGCAGCTTGTCAGCAACTTCGCGCAAACACGGCAAAGTTGTTGGCGCGCCCGGCTGGAGTCGAACCAGCGGCCTCAAGATTAGAAGTCTCGTGCTCTATCCATCTGAGCTACGGGCGCGCGCGTTACCGCCGTTAGCGCGGATTGCACGGGCGCGAAACCAGCATCATAACCGCAACGAATCCAGCGGGGGAAATCGATGAGCGTCAAGGCAGTTTCGGCGCGTGAACTGGTGGGCGGGCAGTTCCGTTACTTTGATTTCGTCATGGCCGCTTTCGTGGCGATCATCCTGCTGTCCAACGTCATCGGTGCGGGCAAGGTCGCGCAGATCTGGCTGCCGGGGGTTGGATATTGGCCGTTTGGTGCCGGCATCCTGTTCTTCCCCATCTCCTATGTGATCGGCGACGTGCTGACCGAGGTTTACGGTTATGCGCGGGCGCGGCGGGTGATCTGGGCGGGCACCGTCGCGGTGCTGTTCATGGCGTTCATGTCGTTCGTGGTCGTGGCCCTGCCGCCAGCGCCCGACTGGAAGAACCAGGCTGCCTATGAGGTGATCTTCGGCCAGGTACCGCGCATCGTGCTTGCCTCTGTGTGCGCCTTCTGGGCGGGCGAATTCGTCAATTCCTATGTGATGGCGCGGATGAAGGTCTGGACGGCTGGCCGAATGCTGTGGACCCGCACGATCGGCTCGACGGTGGCGGGGCAGGCGGTCGACAGCGCGATCTTCTATCCGCTCGCCTTTTGGGGTGCAGAGGGCTGGACCAACGATCTCGTCATCAAGGTGCTGATCACGCAGTGGGTGCTGAAGGTGAGCTGGGAAGTGATCCTGACGCCGGTGACCTATGCGGTCGTGAACTTCCTGAAGCGGCGCGAAGGCGTTGATGTTTATGATCGCGGCACCGATTTCTCGCCGTTCCACGCCAGCATATGAATATACCGCCGAGCGCGCTGCAATCGGTGAAGTTGTGGCTGGTGGGCCATGTCGGGCTCGCCAAGGATGCACTCCATATCTATGTCGCGCTGACGTTGTTCTTGGGTGCTGCGTTGCTTTTCGGCTGGCGGGTGTCGAGCTGGAAACCGTGGCTCGTTGTTCTCGCCGCCGCGCTGGCGGGGGAGGCCTGGGATATCCGTGACAGCCTGGCCTATCGGACCCCGCTCGACCTGTGGTCGAACTGGCACGACATCTGGAACACGCTGTTCTGGCCGACCGCGATTATGCTGATCGCGCGCACGACGCGGCTGTTCGGTCGCTAGACGCTCACAGTTTCGAGCAACCCTTCGAACAGGCGTCGTCCATCATCGCCGCCATGCGCGGCCTCGATCCGGCGTTCGGGGTGCGGCATCATGCCCAACACGTTGCCAGCAGCGTTCAACACGCCGGCAATCTGCCGCGCGGAACCGTTGACGCTTTCGGCATAACGGAAGGCGATTCGGCCTTCACCCTCGAGCCGGTCGAGCGTCTCGGCATCGGCGAAATAATTGCCGTCATGATGCGCGACCGGCATTATGATCCGCTCGCCGGCGGCATAGCGGCTGGTGAAAGCAGATTGCGCATTGTCGACCGTCAGCGCGACATCGCGGCAGACGAAATCGAGCCCCTCGTTGCGCATCAGGGCGCCGGGCAGGAGGCCGATTTCGGTCAGCACCTGAAAGCCATTGCAGATGCCAAGCACGGGCACCCCGCGTGCCGCTGCCGCTTGCACCGCCTCGATAATGGGCGCGCGTGCGGCAATCGCCCCGCAACGCAGGTAATCGCCATAGGAAAAGCCCCCCGGCAGCGCGATCAGATCGGTGCCGTCGGGAAGCGCGGTGTCGGCGTGCCAGACCATTGCTGGCGCGCGACCCGTTACATCGGCAAGCGCCACGGCGATATCGCGATCGCAATTCGACCCGGGAAAGACGATCACCGCCGTCTTCATGCGTGCTCGATCCGGTAATTCTCGATGACGGTGTTGGCGAGCAGCTTGCGACACATTGCATCGATTTCGGCATCGTCGGTGCCGTCGGCAACGTCGAGTTCGATCAGCTTGCCAGCGCGGACATCGTTGATGCCGTCAAAGCCAAGCCCGTCCAGGGCCTTGTGAATCGCCTTGCCCTGCGGATCGAGGACGCCGGGTTTCAGGGTGACGACGATGCGCAGCTTCATGGTCTGCGGGGCTCCTTTGCTAACAGGCGGCCGCTATGCCGGGGCATCGGGCCGACCGCAACCTTCGCCGCTATTTACCCCGGCGCTTGCGGTGGCTTTCGAGATCGAGCACGGCATTGTCGACGCCTTCGGGCAACAACCCCAGCCGGCGCGCGACTTCCTGATAAGCCTCGACCTCGCCGCCAAGATCGCGACGGAAACGATCCTTGTCGAGCTTTTCGCCGCTTTCCATGTCCCACAGCCGGCAGCCATCGGGGCTGATCTCGTCCGCCAGGATGATCCGGGCATAATCATTGTCCCAGATCCGCCCGAATTCGAGCTTGAAATCGACGAGGCGGATGCCGATCCCGGCGAACAGCCCGCACAGGAAATCATTCACCCGGATCGCCAGATCGGCGATTTCGTGCATTTCCTCCTGGCTGGCCCAGCCGAAGCAGGAGATATGTTCATCGGTGATCATTGGATCGCCGAGCGCATCGTCCTTGTAGAAATATTCGATGATCGTTCGGGGCAGCTGGGTCCCTTCCTCGATGCCGAGCCGCTTGCTCAGCGATCCGGCAGCGACATTGCGCACGACGACTTCGATCGGCACGATCTCCACCTGGCGAATGAGTTGCTCGCGCATGTTGAGACGGCGAATGAAGTGCGTGGGCACGCCGATCGTCGCGAGCAGCGTGAAGATATGCTCCGAAATCCGGTTGTTGAGCACGCCCTTGCCGCTGATCGTGCCCTTTTTCTGGGCGTTGAAGGCGGTCGCGTCGTCCTTGAAATACTGGATCAGCGTGCCGGGTTCGGGCCCCTCATAGAGGATCTTGGCCTTCCCCTCATAAATCTGGCGGCGGCGTGCCATAATCGGCGTTACCTTCACTAAAACGGCGACAAATGCCGGTAAAAACAATCGGCCCCGGCAGCACGAGCTAGGACTCGCGCAGGCCGGGGCGTGGAGCACCGCTATATAGATACCGCCGGAGCCGCGCAATCGCGCCGGTGGTCAGGGTAACCGGCAGCCGATGGGTCGCGCTGCGATCAACTGACCGTTTCCGGATCATGCTCTGGTTCCGGTTCGCGCGAAAACCAACGCTGGATGACGTTGCGATTGGTTTCCTCGCTTGGCAGGGGCACGCCGACGGGGCGTGCCGGCGCCGGTTCCTCAGGGGTGACGAACCGACGCAGCAGAAGTGCGCCGCCAAGCAACAGCAACAGCCAGGGCGCAATCCCCGCCATCACCTGCGCCAATGACGCGAGCGACTGGATGAAGGTTTGTCCGGCATTGTCGAAAGTTGCCCCCGCCGATCCGCCAAGCGAGGGAATCGCATTGCCCGATGCATAGGTGATCAGCATCGGCGTCGTGGCGATCGATTGGGTCGCATTCTGGTCGATCTCTGCAATCGTGGCGATGGCGGCGCGAATTCGGGCCTGCTTGGCATTCGCCGCGCTGCGCGACTCATCGGAAGCGCCGGCGCGCAGCGTCGCATCGATATTGGCGTCTTCCTCGCGGAGCTTGGCGACGATGCCACTAGCCCGGGCGCCACTTTGCGCGCCGTTCATGCCCGCCGACTGGGCATCGATCAGGAGTCCGCCGGCAGCCTTGGTCGCTGCCGTTGCGGCGCGGCCATAGCTGCGGGCTACTGCCGGATCGATCTGAAGCGAGAGCAGAGCCGACACGCTGTTGTCGTCACCAACATGATAACGCACCGCCGTCACCCTGCACCTTGCCGGCCCCAGCAGATCGCAACCATGGACATGGCTGTCCTGCAACTGCCCGATCCGTGCAGCGGGCACCCGATAGGCGTAGCGATAATCGAAATCGGTACCGAGTGGAGCAGCGTCGCCTGGCCGAGACGCGGCCGAGCCACTGCCGTTGTTGGCGGTGCTGCTGTCCATCGGCGCACAGCCGCCAAGCGCTGCCAGTGCCACCAAGCTCGTCACGAATCGCATGCCGCTCTCCCCAAAGCCGTTGGTGATGGTTAATCTAGATCGTGGCGCCAACCAATCGAAGATCAGGTGACGGCGTGCCGCTTTGAGAACATCGGCGCGTGAAAGGCGCCACTTGCCAGCAAGTCACCAAGGGCAGCACCGGCGCGGGCAATATCTTCGAAGCGCAGATAGAGCGGCGTCAGGCCAAAGCGAATGATGTCGGGTGAACGAAAATCACCGATGATATTCTGCGAAATCAATGCCTGACACAGCTGGTAGGCATGGTCATGACGAAAACTAACGTGGCTCCCACGCTTCGCCTGCTCGCGCGGGGTGACGCATTCGAGGCCAAGTGAATCACCGATCGCGGCAAAGGCATCGAAGAGCGCGGCGCTCTTTGCCGCGAGCAGCGCTGGATCGACGTCGAGCATCAGGTCGACGCCCGCCTCGAGCCCCGCCATCGCCAGCATCGGGGGCGTCCCCGCAAGCCAGCGCCTGATGCCGGGTGCCGGGTGATAGCCGTCTTCGAAATCGAACGGCGCCGAATGCCCCATCCATCCAGAGATGGCATTGCCAAGCCCTTCCTGAAGGGTCGACGCAACGAACAGGAACGCGGGTGCCCCGGGGCCGCCGTTGAGATATTTATAGCCGCAGCCAACCGCGAGATCGACGCAGGCGCTGTTAAGATCAATCGGCACGGCGCCAGTGCTGTGACTCAAATCCCAGAGGATCAAGGCCCCTGCGGCGTGCGCTGCTGCCGTCATCGCGGCCATGTCGAATCGCTCGGCGGTCTTGTAATGGACATGGGTGAGCAGGACGAGCGCGGTCTCGGCATCGATCGCGGCCGAGATCGCATCGCGCGGGAGCACGCGCAGCTCGGCATCGGGGAAAAGGCTCACGGCACCTTCAGCGATCTGGATGTCGCTTGGGAAATTGCCCGTTTCGCTGATGATGACACGCCGGCTTGGATCAAGACGGAGCGCGGCGACGATCAGCTTGAAGAGATTGACCGAGGTCGAATCGCAAACGATCACCTCGCCCGCTGCAGCACCGACGAGCCGCGCGATTTTGTCGCCGATGCGGGCTGGCGCATCGATCCACCCTTCGTTCCAGCTGCGGATCAGCCGATCGCCCCATTGCCGATCGACCAGATCGGCGATCTGTCCAGCGGTCGCGCGGGGCAGCGGGCCGAGCGAGTTGCCGTCCAGATAGATCACCCCGTCTGGCAGCGCGAAACGATCGCGAAAGGCGCGCAGTGGGTCCGCTGCGTCAAGGGCGCGCGCTTCGTCGAGCGTCATCGCTTGATCGCTGCCTCGATGAGCAGCCGCGTCTTGACCCAGGCTTCACTTTCGGGCGCGATAAGCTCGACATGGCCGGTGCGATCGATTCGGTGCAACGTCGCGCGATCGCCGGCCTTGTGCGCCTGCTCGAGATAGCCGGTGCCGAGCCACATCGGAATGATCCGATCATTCTCGCCGTTCACCAATTCCTGTGCCACGCCGATCGGCAGCAGGCGCGGCACCGATGTATCGGCGAAGACATCGGGGTGCGCAGGCGTTTTAGGGCCGGTGAGCTGCGCGATGATCTCCGTGCCGCAGCCATTGTCTGGGCTGGTCGCCGTCGCCTCCAGATCGGGCAGGCCGCCAAGGCTGATGACGTGGGCGATCTTGATCGGGTTGCCCACGTGCAACGGGCTTGAAGCCGCGATCCGGTGGCGACCGGCGAGCCAGAGCGCCAGATGACCGCCCGCAGAATGCCCGACTGCAACGATCCGGCGGGTATCGAGATGAAAACGGGCGGCATTCGCCTTGAGCGCGTCGGCGGCTGAAGCAGCATCGAGGAACGTTCCCGGATAGCCGCCGCCAGGCCGATCCACACCGCGATAATCGATATTCCAGACAGCGATCCCCCGTCCACGCAGATCGTTCGCGATCCAGTTCATCAGCGTGCGATCGGCGATCGAGGTCTGCCAGCAACCGCCGTGGATCATCAGTACGACCGGATGCTGGCCAGCGCCCTTGGGAAGCCACACATCAACCTTCTGATAGGCATCCTTGCCATAGCTGACGGTCGCATCCGCCGCCGGGCGCGTGCGGCTCGTCAGATCGGGCCAGGTCAGCAGTTCGGCCGGGGTCATCGCGGTCAACACCATCAGGCAGGCAAGGATGAGGGATCGCATCGCATGACCCTAGACTGCCGGCGCTGCGGTGCCAATCAGGCTGGGCGTCGTCTAGGCTTGGCGATGCCGCCCCGGCGCTGCTACGGCGTGCACAATGACCACCGACACGATCGATCCGCCCGAGCCGGCGGTTCCCGAGCAGATCCCCGGCCAGACCGATGCCCCGTTCGATAGCGCGCTTTCCGATCGCTATCTGATCTATGCGATGTCGACGATCACCGCGCGCTCGTTGCCCGATGTGCGCGATGGCCTGAAGCCGGTGCATCGGCGGCTGCTGTGGGCGATGCGGCTGCTGCGGCTCGATCCGGCGCAGGGCTACAAGAAATGCGCGCGTGTCGTTGGCGACGTGATCGGCAAATATCATCCGCATGGCGATCAATCGGTCTATGACGCGATGGTGCGGCTCGCGCAGGATTTCGCACTGCGGTATCCGCTGGTCGATGGGCAGGGCAATTTCGGCAATATCGACGGCGATAACGCGGCCGCCTATCGCTACACCGAAGCGAGGCTGACGCAGGTCGCGATCGACCTGATGGACGGCCTCGACGAGAACGGCACCGATTTTCGCCCGACCTACAACGGCGAGGAGGAGGAGCCCGAGCTGTTCCCGGGCCTTTTTCCTAATTTGCTGGCGAATGGCGCGAGCGGCATCGCAGTCGGCATGGCGACTAGCATCCCGCCGCACAATGCAGCCGAGCTGATCGAGGCGGCGTTGTTGCTAATCGATGATCCCAACGCCGACGATGCCGCGATCATGACCAAGGTTTCTGGCCCGGATTTCCCGACGGGCGGCCTCGTCGTCGATAGCGCTTCGAGCATCGCCGAAACCTATGCGACGGGTCGCGGCGGCTTCAAGGTGCGCGCGCGCTGGCATGTCGAGGATCAGGGACGCGGCACCTGGAACGCAATCGTCAGCGAAATCCCCTATGGCATCCAGAAGGGCAAGCTGATCGAGCAGATCGCGGCGATCATCAACGACAAGAAGCTGCCGATCCTGGCCGATGTGCGTGACGAATCGGATAGCGAAGTGCGCATCGTCATCGAGCCGCGCAGCCGCACTGTTGATGCCGATATGCTGATGGAAAGCCTGTTCCGGCTCAGCGATCTCGAAATCCGCGTGCCGCTGAACCTCAACGTGCTCGATGCACGTCGCACGCCGCGCGTGATGTCATTGCGCGAAGCGTTGTCGGCTTGGCTCGATCACCAGTTCATCGTGCTCCAGCGCAAATCGCAGCACCGGCTCGACAAGATCGCCGACCGGGTGGAATTGCTCGACGGGTACATCATCGCCTTCCTCAATCTGGATCGGGTGATCGAGATCATCCGGACCGAGGATGAGCCAAAGCCCCTGATGATCGCCGAGTTCGACCTGACCGACCGGCAGGCAGAGGCGATCCTGAACATGCGGCTTCGCCAATTGCGGCGCCTTGAGGAAATGGAATTGCGCAAGGAGCGCGATAAGCTGCAGGAGGAACGCGCAGGGCTTGAGGCTTTGCTTGGCAGCGATGCGCGCCAGCGGACGCGGATGAAGAAGGATCTGGGCAAGCTGCTCGTCCGCTATGGCCAGGAAACGGTGCTCGGGAAGCGCCGCACGACGGTCGCCGAGGCAGCACCGGCACGCGACATTCCCCTCGAGGCGATGATCGATCGCGAGCCGATTACCGTTATCCTTTCCGAGCGTGGCTGGATCAGGACGATGAAGGGCCATATCGATCCCGCCGGCACTGAAGCCCTGAAGTTCAAGGAGGGCGACGGCCCCGCCTTTGCCTTTCACGCCCAGACCACCGACAAGATACTCCTCGCCGCCGATACGGGCCGATTCTACACGCTGGCGGCGGACAAGCTGCCCGGCGGACGTGGGTTTGGCGAGCCAGTGCGGCTGATGATTGACCTCGATGGCGAAGCCGGCGTGGTCGATCTGTTCGCGGCGGCGCGGGCTGATCGGCATCTGGTCGCCGCTAGCGATGGGCGCGGCTTCATCGTCAAAACGGGTGATCTGCTGGCGGAAACGCGCAAGGGCAAAACCGTGGTGACGCCGCGCATCGGCGCCCGGCTGCTGCGGATCGTGGCGATTGCCGCCGATGCTGATTATGCCGGTGTGATTGGCGATAACCGCCGCATGCTCGTGTTTCCGCTGGCCGAGCTTCCCGAACTTGCCCGCGGGCAAGGGGTGCAGTTGCAGCGCTACCGCGATGGCGGCCTGAGCGACGTGACCACATTCGAATTTGCCAAAGGCCTCATCTGGAAGATGGGGGGGGACAGCGGACGGATACGAAACGAGCCAGAACTCGGGCCGTGGCGCGCTGCTCGCGGTGCTGCCGGCCGCATGCCCCCCAACGGGTTTCCGCGTGACAATCGCTTCTGATGCCGCCGCTTCGCAGCCAAATGCGGTTTAGCGGAGCTTAACCTGTTCGCCCTATCGCGGGTGGGTGATGGTATCTGGCACGCCCCGGTCCACGATGACGATAGACCCTGCGGCACCCCCTGCCGGGCAAAGCGCCCCCATATCCGCCAGCACCAGCACCGAAGATTGGCTCAATTTGCTGCCGATACCGGCGGGGATCGCCGCGATCGTGGATGGCGCGCTGGCGTTTGAGGCCGTCAATACCGCTTTCAGCGAGGCTGGCTTTGGTCGGGATAGCGCCCGCTCGCCCGTCGCCAGAACGTTGCAACCCAGTGTCTCGGCTTTCCTCGAATCCTCGCGCGTTCGCGATACCTTCGCGTGGCAGGTCGGCGAGGCGGTCGATTGCCGGCATTACCGGGTCTATCTCGCGCGACGCACTGGCGCTGCCGGGCCACGCTGCATCATCACCTTTGTCGATCATACCGCCGAATTGCGGACAGAGCAGAATCTGAGGCGCGAGATGCTGACCGACAGCCTTTCGGGCTTGCCCAATCGCGCCGGGTTCAGCGATTGGCTTGAAGGCGCGATCGGCGAGGACCCCGAGCAGCGCGCGCATTGTGCGGTGATGATCGTCAACCTCGATCGGTTCAGCCGCATCAACGCCTGCCTTGGCTCAATGGCAGGTGACGAATTGTTGATCACCGTTGCGCGCCGGCTAAAGGGGGCGCTGCGAGCCCGCGATCTGCTTGCTCGCACGGGTGGAGACGAATTCGGCATCCTGCTGTGCCTCGATGACGGCCCCGGCGATGCCGATCATGTCGCCAAGCGAATCCAGGCGGCGCTGGCAACACCGTTTCGGCTTTCTGATTTCGAGATCAGAATTTCCTGCTCGATCGGCATCGCCTTTGGCGCGGACAGCATTGGCGATTCCGAAGATCTGATCCGTCACGCCCAGTTCGCCGTCAAACGATCGAAGGCGAGCGGGTCAGTCGAAGCGTATCAAACTCAGGCGCTCGATATCGCCCGCGAGCAGTTCGGGATGGAGACCGCGCTGCGGCGCGCGATCGACGCCCAGCAATTGAGCCTTTCGTTCCAGCCGATCTGCGATTTGGCGACGGGTCGCATAATGGCGTTCGAGGCGCTGGCGCGCTGGACGACCGATGACGGGATTGAACTTTCCCCGACCGAGTTCATCCCCGTTGCCGAAGAATCGGGGCTGATTATCCCGCTGGGCCGCTGGGCGATGGCCGAGGCCGCGCGTACGCTCACCCATTGGGATGCGCTGAGCGGCGGCAATTGCGGGGTACGGGTTGCTGTCAACCTGTCTGCCATCCAGCTCCAGCGCGACGATATTCCCGCCCTAGTCGAGCATGCGCTTGCGACGACTGGTCTTAGCGGCGACCGCCTGACACTCGAACTGACCGAGAGCGCGCTGATCGCCGACCCCGATCGGGTGGCGCAAACGATGCGCGCATTGAAGTCGCTCGGCACCACGATCGCGATGGATGATTTTGGCACTGGCTATTCCAACCTGGCTTATCTGCAGAAATTGCCAATCGACGTGCTCAAGATGGATCGCAGCTTCGTGACCGGCATGCTCGCCGATCGCGACAAGATCGCCATCGTGCGCGCAATCCTGAGCCTGGCGCAGGCGCTTGGGATGCGGACGACCGCCGAGGGTGTGGAAACCAATGAATTGGCCCAAACGCTGGCTGCTTTGGGCTGTACCTATGGGCAAGGGTTTCTCTATGCTCGCCCGCTTGAGGCCGATTTGGCCTATGCGTTGCTGCTCGAACGCAATGATTGAGCCACGGCGTCGTCGGTAATCTCGGCAAGCCGCGCTTCGCCGGGAAAATCTTCTGCCATCCATTGATCCTCGATCGCGCGCAGCGTGCGCGCTACCACCGGGCCCTTGACGATCCCTCGCGCAACAAGGCTGCCGCCGGATATCGGCAGGCGCGGCGGCACCCAATCCAGAATTGCTGCATGACCGGCGCGGGCAGCTTCATCGTCTTGGTGAAGGAAAAGACGATCGATCGCACCTTCACGGCCAAGCCGATAGGCGAGCGCGCGTGGGGGGCCGGCGGGCGCCGCATCCAGCGCGAGCACCAGACGTTTGCGGGCCGCGTTCGATAGTTTCAGCCGCGCGCCCACAGCGTCGCCAATGTCGGGATCGTCGGGCAGAAGCGCCGCCAGCCGCCGAATCGGATCGGGCGCAACGCTCGCCGCCGCTTCACGCCCGGCGACTCGTTCGAGCCGATCAGCGCCCGCGACGCTGATTTCTGGAAGCACCGGTGCGAAAATGCCGGCTTTTAGCATCTGCCTGACGACCGCCTGTGCATGTCCGGCGACCAGCAGTTTCAGCACCTCGTCAGCCACGCGTTCGCGCGACAGCGTCATCAAATCATTGGCGCGCACGGTGCAAGCTCTGAGTCCTGCCGGATCTGGCGCATCGCCAAAACGGGCGAGGAAGCGGAAAAAGCGCAGGATGCGCAGATGATCCTCGGCAATGCGCCGCAGCGGATCGCCAATGAACCGGACGCGTCGCGCCGCCAGATCGTCCAAGCCGCCGAAATAATCGAAGACCGCCCCCGATGCTGGATCGGCGTAGAGCGCATTGATCGTGAAATCGCGCCGCGAGGCGTCTTCCTGCCAATCTTCGGTGAAGGCGACGATGGCGTGCCGCCCGTCGGTTGCGACGTCGCGGCGGAGTGTCGTCACCTCGACAGGGCCACTGTGCAGCACGGCGGTGATCGTGCCATGCGCAAAGCCGGTCGGCACTGGTCTGATGCCGGCAGCGGCAAGCCGATCGAGCACGACCTGCGGCGCCAGGCGGGTGGCGATATCGACATCATGAACGGGCACGCCAAGCAGGGTATCGCGGACGGCGCCGCCGACATAGCGGGCGCCGCCCGATCCATCGTCAAGCGCCCCGATCAGCGCCGCCAGCCCTTCGCGGTTCCGCCAATCGGCTGGCGGCAAGACTATGCCCGCCATGCGAGTCGTCGCGACAGATTGACGATCATCGCCGCTGTCGCGCCCCAAATCCGTCGATCCTCCCAGATGATCTCGTAATAATGGCGCTCGCGTCCTTGCCACATCGCGCTTGCCTGAACCTGATTGGCGGGGTCGAGCAAGAACGACAGCGGTACCTCGAAGATCGCCGCGACCTCTGCTTCGCTGGGCACAAGCTGCAAATCGGGCGGGATGACGCCGATGATCGGGGTCACATGATACCCCGTAACCGTGCGATAGCCTTCTGCTGCGCCGATCACCTCCACGTGTCGGCGGGGCAGGGCGATCTCCTCTTCGGCCTCGCGCAGGGCAGCGTCGATCGGGCCAGCATCGTCGGGATCGATCCGGCCGCCGGGAAAGGCGATCTGTCCGGGATGGCGCCGCATGGTGTCAGGGCGCTGCGTCAGAATGACGCCGGGCTCATCCCGATCGGTGACGGCGACGAGAACGGCGGCGGCGGCCATCGTCCCTGCATCCCGCTGCTCCAGCTCGCGGTGATCCCCGGTCAGATAGATGGTATCGGCGCGGGCGGTCTCGCCCAGCGCAGCAGCCAACCTCGCCGCCAGCGTCATGCCGACGGCTCGATTGGAAAGAAGGCGCCGTCGCTCCAGATGCCGGGTGGATCGACCGCTGCCGATAGCGCCAGTTCGGCAAGTTCGTAATAGATTGGCCGCGCGATCAATGCATCAAGGCCGCCGCGGACGTGGAGATAGGGATGCGGGCCATCGCCATGCTGCTCAAACCGCAAGGGATGATCGGCGCCCGCCGTCACCAGATCGCCGGTATTCAATCGAAAGCCCAGCCGCATGGCCTCTCCCTCGCCCTCGATCTTCATTTCGACCGCGACGAAGGGCGCATCCTCGACGACGATATCGAGCTTTTCGCCGGGGGTGACGAGCACATAGCCGCCATCCGGCTCTCGCCTGAGGATGGTCGAGAACAGTCGCACCATGGCCTGTCGGCCGATCGGCGATCCCTGATGAAACCAGGTGCCGTCGCGCGCGATGCGCATCTCGCTGTTGCCGCAATGGCTTGGGTTCCAGCGCTCGACCGGCGGCAGCTTCCTGGCCTCGACAAGCGTTGCGATCTCGGCGAGCGACAGCGAGGCGAGATCGGGGATCGGCTCCATTGGCATTGAATTTGGGTAGGCGAGCCGATCCGCCCCGTAAAGCGTCAGCCGCCGATTGCACCGCGCGGGCCAAGCATCCCGGCGCGATCGGGAATATTGGCGCCACGCGCGAGCAGCCGGTGTTGCTCGACCGGGCCGGGCGCTCGCCAGGCGCGGGTGCGCCCGCCACCAAAGCCGAAGCGGCCATAATAGATCGGGTCGCCGATCAGCATCAGGGCCGGTTCTTCGGGCCGGGCATCGGCGGTTGCCAGCATGTGGCGCATAAGTGCCTGGCCAATGCCGTCCCCCTGACGCGCCGGCACCACAGCGACGGGGCCCACCATCACCAGCGGCGAGCTGGCGCCATCATCGCCGGCCAAGGCGATCGGCCAGCACTGAATCGTCCCGACCAGCAAGCCGTCTTCCAATGCGGCAAAGCTCGCCTTCGGCGCCTGCTGCATGCCTGCACGAATGCGATAAGCGGTTCGCCCATGCCGATCGTTGCCGAATGCTGCATCGAGCAGGTTCTCGACATCTGCAGCCGGTACATCCGCAATCGCCACCAGCGAGAGCATCTCGAATTCCTCCATCCCCAGGGCCGGCATGGACGACCGGGCGCGCGGGCTCTAGCCTGACTGGCAAGCGACGCAAGCACCAAGCGGAGGGCAGGCGATGAAATTATTCGATGCGGTCTGGGCGCCGAGTCCGCGCCGGGTGCGGACATACCTCGCAGAAAAAGGGATCGAGGTTGAGCGTACCACGCTCGATTTGCGCGCCGACGAGCATTTCAGCGATACCTATCTCGCTATCAACCCGCGCGGCACCGTGCCTGCCTTGCAGTTGGACGATGGCGAGGTGATTTGCGAATCGGCGGCGATCTGTCGCTATTTCGAGGCGCTGCATCCAGCGCCGCCGCTGTTTGGATCGTCCGCCATTGAGATCGGGCGGATCGAATCGTGGACTCGGCGGATCGAGGGGGACGGCTATACTGCCGCCGTCTATGCCTTTCGCAATTCCAAGCCGCAGATGGAGGGTAGGGGGGCAGCCGGCAAATGGCCGCCAATCCCGATCATCCCCGAACTCGCGACCCGCGGTGCGATCATGTGGGGCGCCTTTGTCGAAGGCCTCGAGGCGCAGCTGGCGCATCATGAATGGGTGGCCGGCGATGCCTATAGCTTTGCTGATATTACCGCGTTGGTGACGATCGATTTCGCCCGCGCCGCCAAGCTTGGACTGCCCGCTATTGCCCCGGCGCTGACCCGTTGGCACGCCGCCGCGAGCGCGCGACCCAGCGCGGCGGCCTGACGATCACGCCGGCTTTCGTCTCCTGCCGAACCTGCTATGGCGCCGCCGATGCGACAGGAAGGGATTTGCTTGGACGATCGTCTGGAACTCGAAGTGCACGATATGGAGGTGCCGGTGCTGACCGGCATCTATTCGGAAGAGACACATCTGCCGCAGCCGCTGCGGATTTCAATCACCGTCGGACTTGATTGCCCGCCCAATTTTGCGGCCGATACGCCGCTTTCAGCCTCGAAAAATTATCTCGATCTCAAGCGGGCGGCAACGCAGGCGCTGCCGCCTGGTGTGCATTTCACGCTTATTGAAGCCGTCGGGGATCATATCGCCGAAACCCTGATCCTGCAGGATTCGCGCGTGCTTTGGGTCCGCATCAAGATCGTCAAACTCGCCATTTCCGAAAATGGCGAGGCGATTGGCATCACGCTGCTGCGCCACCGCAGGTGAACCGGGTGTTGTTGATTGGCGGGGGGGCGCTTGCCGATGCCGTTGCCGCAGCACTCGCCGGCGCAGGCTGGGCAATCGATAAGCAGGCCGACCATGTCTTCTTATTCGCCGGTGCAAGCGACGTCGTGGATCATCTGATTGGGCAAATGCGCACGGCATCGCCGATTGCCGGAGGTTCGGTGATCCTGATCATTGCACCGGAGGTTGCCGCGCTTATTCGCGCCATGCTGATCGCGGCGATCGAGACACTGGCGTCTGAACGCGCACCGCGCATCCGTGTGTCTGCGATCGATTCGGGGGCCGGCGCGGATCCTGACGCCGTTGCAGCAGCAGCACTCTTCCTTGCCCAAGCGACTGGCACTACCGGCCAGGTCATTAGAATCGCGGCGGACTAGAACGGCTGGCCACGATCGCATTGGCCAAGCGCTGCAAGCACAAATCGGTAATCCTGCCGCGCGACGGCGGCATTTTCCTCATCCATCGCGCGCAGGCTGGCACCAGGCAACTGGCCCGGCAGCGCACAGGCCAGCCGATACCAGAGCAGCGTATCGCGTTTCGGCGGGGCGGCGGCTTCGTCGACGATTTCGCTGAGCGCGACCGCCCAGCGCGGTTGTTCGCCCGGGCGACGCAAAATCGTGAGTGACACAGGTCGATTATCGGCAGTGGTGAGGAAGATTTGCGTTTCGCCTTCGCCGGGGAGGCTGCCGGCAACGTGGAAGGCGTTGCCGATGCCCGTGATCGTGGGGGGGGCATCGCTGGCCACTGCTTCTGCAGTGATTCGGCGAGTGAGCGCATCGAGCCCGGGCGTCCACGCCCGCTGCGAATCGAGGCCCGTCAGCTGGACCTGTGCCACCTTGCCGGCGACCGGGCGGGCAAAGAGCAGCACGCGCAGTTTTTTGAGATTGGCGATGCGACCGCGCGCATCGCTTGGCACATCGAGGATATAGCCGATCCGCGGCGGAACCGAATCGGTACCCCTGATCAGCGCGGCGACGTCTGCCTGAACATAGACGCGGGCATATCCGACGGCTGTGCCAGCCGCGTCCGGCCCCTTCAGGCGTTCCACGCTGCGGATCGTCGAATCGATGATGACGGGCGATCTGAGCACGAGATCGGCGACCGCTGGATAGGCTGGCAACGCGGGCGCCATCGCCTGAGGGGATGCCGCCGCCCGCTGCCCAAAGGCAGCAGAACTAAGCGAAATCAGGCCCGCGAACGCGATTGCCGTCGCTATTTTTGGAACATGCTTCATGGCGATTGCGTTAGACAATTGTGCCGATCTTAAACAGAAATAATTCTGCCACGCTGCGATTGTACGTTTGTTGCGTCCGACAAAGCGTTTGCGTCGGTCCAGAGGTGGCGATACAGACTTTAGCCTCGAACGACGATACATTGGCTCACGGCAGAACGCGGTCGATCCGACGCTACGGATTCGACCGGTCAGAACTGCCGGTGCAATAGGGAGTTTTCTACCTGAATGGCCTATGCAGATCGGGATAATAACGGACCAAGGGTGGTGGCGATCATTATCGTCGCCCTCATCCATGCCGTCATCGGATATGCTTTTGTTACCGGCCTCGCGTATCAGTACGTGAAGAAGGTTAGCGAAAAGCTGAACACATTTGACGTCGCGCCGCCGCCACCGCCGCCGCCTGACGAACCACCACCGCCACCGCCGCCAGATCAGCAGCAGCCACCGCCCGTGGTGTCTCCGCCGCCCATCGTGCGCAATCCCAATCCTCCACCGGCAACGGTGGTCACGGTAGCGACGCCGCCGCCGGTCTATAACCCTCAGCCGGTTGCCGCGCCCCCTGCGCCGCCCCCGCCTGCACCGCCTCGCGTCAGCCAGGCTGCCGGCGCCAAGGGCAACCCCGCCGACTGGGTGAGCACCGACGATTATCCGCCTGGTGCGCTGCGCGAGGAGAAGGAAGGCGTCTCGGCGATTTCGTGGACGATCAATACGCAAGGTCGCGTCGAGAATTGTCGTACGACGTCGTCAAGCGGGTCCTCGGATCTTGATGAGGCAGCTTGCCGCGCCATCACTCGGCGCGGCAAATATACCCCCGCCAAGGACCAGGACGGCAACCCGATTTCGACAACGCAATCGCGCCGCGTCGTCTGGAAGATCCCCAAATAACGATCTATTAGGCGGGGCCTCAGCCAGGCTCCGCCAATCTTTTAGAGGAAAGAGAAGACCATGCTGACAACCATTCTTGCTGCGGGCGCGGGCCCGGCTCCGAAGAACCCTTATGGCCTGATGGAATCACTCCAGCAGGGCGGCCTGATCGCGCAGACGGTCTTTGGGATCCTGGTGCTGATGTCGATCGTCTCGTTCTACATCCTGTTCACCAAATTGTTCGAGCAGCAGAAGATTATGTCGCAAGCTAAGCGCGTACGCTCCGGCTTCTGGAACAGCGCCAACCTGCGTGAAGGCGCTGCCAAGCTCGAGAAGAACTCGGCGTATCGCCAGATCGTCGATGACGGTCTCGCCGCTCAGGAGCAGCATGCCAAGCTGACCGACCCGGTCGAGGCACATGATTGGTTGCACGGCTCGCTTGCGCGTTCGGAAGCAGCTATCAATTCCAAGCTTGGTGGCGGTCTCGCCTTCCTCGCGACGGTCGGCTCGACCTCGCCGTTCATCGGCCTGTTCGGAACGGTTATCGGTATTTATCGCGCGCTCATCAAGATCGGCGCTGCCGGTCAGGCATCGATCGACGCCGTTGCCGGCCCAGTCGGCGAATCGCTGATCATGACCGCGCTCGGCCTCGTGACCGCAGTTCCTGCCGTGCTTGCGTACAACTGGCTGCAGCGTCGCAACAAGGCGATCGCCGAGGATCTGAGCGCCTTCTCGAACGACGTTCTGGGCTATCTGGCGTCCGACGGCGCGGTCCGCCCAATGGCCCCCGCACGGCCTGGGGCCAAGGCATCGGTTGCCGCGCCCGCGAAGCCGACGGCAGCCTGATTATAATGTTGGACCGGCATTGCCTTGGTGATGCCGGTCCACAGTTCGCACTGCGGTCGCACGGTGCGGCGAAAAGAAGAATAGGATAAGTTCGCTATGGCGATAAGCGTAGGTGGAGCCGGCGCCGAAGAACGTCCGCTCTCCGATATCAACACGACCCCGCTCGTCGACGTCATGCTCGTGCTGTTGATCATCTTTCTGATCGCGGTTCCAGTCGTGGTGCAGACGATCAAGGTCAAGCTGCCGAACGTAAAGTTCGACCCGACAACGACCAAGCCTGAAAACGTCTCGCTTTCCGTCCGGGCGGATGCGGCCGGAACGTGCGAAATCTATTGGGGCCTGACCAAGGTCAGCAGCCAGGAATTGCTCGACCGCGCCGTCGAAAAACTGAAGGTCGAGATCGCGCGTCAAGGCGGTGCCAATGCCCCCGGGGTCGAGTTGCCCGAAGCGCATATCCGCGGCGACGTGAACACCCCTTATCGGTGCATCGGCGGGGCAATTTTCCAAATGCAGCAGGCTGGTTTTGCCAAGGTCGGCTTCATTTCAGAACCGCCTCCGGGCGAGGGCATCGAGCGGCTGTGAAGCCCGTAACGTCAGGAGTATCATAAGATGTCTATGAGCGGCGGCACCGAAGACGGCGAGCCGATGATGGAAATGAACACGACGCCGTTGATCGACGTCCTGCTCGTTCTCCTCATCATGTTCATCATCACCATCCCCATTCAAACGCATGCGGTGAAGGTCGATCTGCCGCAGAACGACCCGAACAATCAGGTGAATGTGGAACCCGACAAGAACAAGATCTCCATCGATGCCGCCGGCGTGGTGGCATGGAATGGCACCCCGGTCGACGATCTCACGCTGCGCCAGTATCTGGATGCAACGAAGTCGATCAACCCTGAGCCGGAGCTGCATTTCCAGCCCGATGCCAACGCACGCTACGAAACGGTGGATCGCGTGTTAGCGGTGGTCAAGCGCTCGGGCATCAGCAAGCTGGGCTTCATCGGCAACGAGCAATATCGCAACGATTTCTGATCCCTGCGGATCGGAATCAAACACATCGGGGCGGTCCTTCAGGGGCCGCCCTTTTGTTTTGTCAGGCAGTTGATCCTGGACGTGGACGGGTTCGTCACCCCGGCCCTGTGCCGGGGCTCACCCTTCCTGCAACGTTGCGCCAGGGTAGGGGGGAGGTCCGGCATGACGGAGGATATTGAGCAGGACGCGTCGATTCTGAGGGCTCGATCTGCGGTATGTTGAGCCTACCTCGTCATTCCCGCACAGGCGGGAATCTGTCTCCTGGCGAGCGATTTGGGTTGGATCCCCGCCTACCGGGAGGTGACGATTCCAAGTAAGTGAAATCGACGCCATGCCCGATGCGGTGAAGGCGCGATCTCCCTATAATTTGGGCAACGTCACGCCGCGCTGCCCCATATATTTACCGGCGCGATCGGCGTAGCTCACTTCGCACGGCTCATTGCCTTGCAGGAAAAGAAACTGGCACGCGCCTTCATTGGCATAAATGCGGGCGGGCAGGGGCGTTGTGTTCGAGAACTCCAGCGTCACATGGCCCTCCCAGCCGGGTTCGAGCGGGGTGACGTTGACGATGATCCCGCAGCGGGCATAGGTCGATTTGCCGAGGCAGATGACAAGCACATCGCGCGGCACCCGGAAATATTCGACGGTCCGCGCAAGGGCAAAGCTGTTGGGTGGGATGACGCAGCAATTGGTCTTGCGATCGACGAAGCTGTTGGCCGCGAAATCCTTTGGATCGACAATCGCCGAATCGACGTTGGTAAAGATCTTGAACTCGTCCGACACCCGCGCGTCATAGCCGTAGGAGGAAAGGCCATAGCTGATGCAGCCATCGCGTTTCTGGCTCTCGACAAAGGGCTCGATCATGCCGGTGGCCAGCGCCTGTTCGCGAATCCAGCGATCGGACATGATAGTCATTCGTCTCTCCCTTTAACCGAGCCTTCGCGTGATCGCGCGCTCGAGGCAAGGGGGGCGAGCCGTGCCGCGAAGCATCCCGTCGGCTCAAGGTCACCGCGCGCCGTGCCCGCCCAATAATCCGAAAAATCATGGAAATAGAGTCGAAGCAGGCACTCGCGGGTGCCCGCGTCGGCGGCAGTTGCAGGACGCAGCGAGACCGTCAACGCGGCTGCGTGATGCCAAGGTCCGCTGGCCCAAAGGCATCGGGCAGCAAATCCGACAATTTATAGCTTGCGATCGAATCGCCCTTCCCTGCGCCGCAATGGACAGCGATGTCGCGCCCGCCCATCTGTGCGGCTTCGTTGAGCACCTGGCGGCAGCGTCCGCATGGCGAAACCGGGGCATTGCCCTCCAGCCCGTCGGGGCCGATCGCGCCACCGACGACGCCGATCGCCACGATATCGCCAATCCGGCCCTGCGCGCTTGCCGACGCCACCGCGACCGTTTCTGCGCACAGCGACAGGCCGTAGCTCGCATTCTCGACATTGGCGCCCGTCACGATGCTACCATCGATCATCAGCAGGGCGGCGCCGACGCCGAAGCGCGAATAGGGGGCGTGCGCGTTACGCGCGGCGGCGCGGGCAGCGGCGATCAGGGCGGCAGGGGTCGATGCGGGAGGGGTCGATGGGGCCGGTTGCGTCATCTGGTTCGTTTCGTCGATCATGGCGCCACCACATTCCAGTGCACATAGCCTTGTACGCCGTCGATTCGGCGCATGTCGTTTGCTTGCCACATTCGCCACGGTCGCGCGCCATATTCGGGCGGAAAGAAATTCTGGACGCTCCACAACGGCCTTCGCACAGCCGGGCTCAATCGATAGGCGGTATCGAAACGCTTCGATATCTTGAGCAGCGCTGGCTTGCCGGTGTGCGTTTCGATCATCGTCAGGAAACGGATCAATTCGCCAATCACCACTTGTCGCGCGGGCCGGGCCTCGCAGGCTGGATCGAAATCGATCGTGACAGCTGGCGGCAGCGCGTCGTTGGTCCGCGGCACCGTCGTGTTGAAATTATTCGCCTGATCGGCGGCCAGACGGCACAGCGAATAGACGTGGAGCGCGCCGCGCCGCAGACCGGCAGCATAGATGTCGCGCCAATTGTCCTCGAAGGCGGCGTCGCGGGCATCGGCGCCGATCGTTGCCGTCACATAGCCGAAATCAGCACCGCCGCCACGGACCACCGCCCATTCCACTGGCCCGTTCGCGGCGCTCACATCGATGCCCTGATAAGCGAAATCGTGCCGCGCGGGCGCCCAGCTGATCGCAAAGGTGAAGGCGAACACACCGGCAAGCCCCAGCACGATCGCCAAGCCGCTCAACGCGGCTAACCATTTGCTCCAACGGCGCAACCCTCAACCCTTGATATGCAAGACGCAGATCAGCGTGAACAGCC
>JBBQAG010000074.1:0-12183 GCA_038315875.1 Sphingomonadales bacterium
GCGCAGGCGGCGGGTCGGCAAGCGGAGGCCACTGCCTATTACGAACGTGCCGCCAGCTACCGCGATCAGTTTTACGGCCAGCTCGCCAACGAAAAGCTCGGTCGGCCGCTGGTAGCGCCACCCAATGTCGTCCCCCGCCCAGTCGATCCGGCAGCGCGCAATGCCTTTTATGCCAGCGAAAAAGTCCGCGCCGCCCGCTATCTGGGCACCATCGGCGCACATGAGGATCAGACGGCCTTTGTCCGGCAGATCGCGATCGATGCCAAGACCGACAGCGATCATACGCTGGCGACGGAGCTGTCGCGCGCGCTCGGCCGACCCGATCTCGGCGTGATGGTCGGTCGAAGCGCGCTTCAGAATGGTTTGCCTGATTATGCAGCCACCGGTTTTCCCCAGGTGAGGGTGCCGGCGAATCAGGAAAGCGCCTGGACAATGATCCATGCGATCGCGCGGCAGGAAAGCCAGTTCGATCGCGCCGCGATCAGCCGGGCGGGGGCGCGTGGGTTGATGCAGCTGATGCCGGGCACGGCGCGGCAAGTCGCAGGCACGCTGGGCATGGCGTATGACGGCAGCGCGCTGACCACCGATACCGATTACAATATCCAGCTTGGATCAAGCTATTTCCAGAAGCTGTTCACGCTGTATGGCAGCTATCCAATGGCGGTGGCGGCCTACAATGCCGGGCCGGGCAATGTGAACAAATGGCTCGCCGCCAATGGCGACCCACGCACCGGCACCGCTGATATGATCGACTGGATCGAGGCGATCCCGATCTCCGAGACACGCAATTATGTGCAGCGCGTGATGGAAAATGCCGTCGTCTATGACCTGCTCAATCCCGAACGTTCACGGTCGCGCGGCAGCGCTCGGTTGAGCTGGTATCTCGGGCGCAACCCGAACGGCTGAAACATCGGTGGTTTGCGCGCCGGCTGGCAACGGTTAGGCTGCTTCGCGTGGAACAAAATTATATCAGCCCTGCCGGCTATGCCGTGCTCAGCGCCGAATATCGGCAGTTGCTGGGGGAGGAACGCCCGCGCATCGTCGATGTCGTCAGTTGGGCGGCGGGCAATGGCGACCGTTCCGAAAACGGCGATTATATCTATGGGCGCAAGCGATTGCGTGAAATCGACCGGCGGCTCGGCTGGCTAGCGCGCCGGATGAAGGCCGCCAAGGTGATCGATCCCGTCCACCAGCCCGATCGCAGCCGCGTCTATTTCGGCGCCACCGTGACGATCGCTGATGACGACGACAATCAGCGCCGGCTGACGCTGGTTGGCGATGACGAAGCGGAGGCGGGCGATGGCAGGATCGGCTGGAGCGCGCCGATCGCCCGGGCTCTGCGCGGCGCCGGCATTGGCGACGTCCGCCGCGTAACTTTGCCGGCCGGAGAGATTCAGTATGAGGTACTGGCGATCAGCTATCCCGAGGCTTAGGCTCGCTCTTTACCGATAACAGGAACCAAGCGATGGCCAAGGAAACTCCAACGGGCAACATCGCGCTGCTGATCGATGCCGATAACGTTCCCCATACCGCGCTAGACCCGGTGCTGACGGTGCTTGCCGAGCTTGGCACGGTCAATATCCGGCGGGTCTATGGCAATTGGAACAAGGAAGCGCTCAAGGAATGGGCCGCCAAGACGATGCAATATGGCATCGAGCCGCAGCAGCAGTTCGACGTGACCAAGGGCAAGAACGCGACCGACATGAAGATGACGATCGACGCGATGGATCTGCTCTTCTCGGGCAAGGTCGATGGCTTCGGGATCATGTCGTCGGACAGCGATTTCATGCCGCTGGCGATGCGCATCCGCCAAAATGGCATCCCGGTTTACGGCTTTGGCGAAGCGAAGACGCCGATCGGCTTTCGCGCCGCTTGTACCCGCTTCATTGAGCTTGGAGCCCTGGAACAATCGGCCAGCGCCGAGCCAATTTACCCAGCCGCTGCAACATCGCCAGCGCCTCGCCCCGATCCAGCGACCGGAAAACCGGCCCCAGCAGGGCGAAAGCCGATCGATCCCGAGCTCATCAAGCTGCTGATCGATGCCTATAAAGCCTCAAAGGCCGACGAAAAAGGCTATGTCCATCTCGGCCATCTCGGACAGCTCGCCGCCAATCGATCAAGCTTCGATGCCCGCAACTATGGCTATGCCCGGCTTTCCGATCTGCTCGAAGACGTCCCCAATTTTCATAGTGAGCGGCGTGACGGTCAGGTGTTCGTCAAACAGATGCGCTAAGCTCGCTCAGCGCGCCTTGATAAAGGCGCGGATATCATTCGACAATTTGGTCAAATCATCGTCGCGGACGTACATCATGTGGCCCGCGCCATAATAATGAAACTGGACACGGTCCGCCGGGATGCCAGTGCGGCTGAGAGACAATTCCGCCCCGAAAAACGGCGTGGCGAAATCATAATAGCCCTGGCCGACGAAAATCCTCAGCCCCGAATTCTCGCGCAATGCCTTGCCGATATAGGGCGCGACATTGACATAAAGCTCGCCGTCACGCCCCGTGCCGTCGAGTTTGTAATCCCATGGGCCAACCGAGCCGATCGTGACATATTGGCGCTCCGGCGAGAATTTCAGCACGTCGCGCGCATAGCTGTTGATTGCCGCGGTATAGGCGCCGTCAATCGCATAGAAGCTGGGGTCATTATCGGGCTCTTCGCCTGCACGGTCATAATCCTTGCCGGTATACCGCGAATCGAGCCGCCCGATCGTCAACCCGCGATCGCGCAGCCATTCCTTGTAGAACCGGCTCGACGACACGCGCAGCTCGGCATTGTCGAGAAAGGTCTCGCTCAGCCCCGTGAAATGCGCCAGCTGGCGGCCCACGCTGGCCCGCTCATCGGCACCCAGCTTGTTGCCCTTGAGCAGCGCAGCGGCATAAGGCCCGATCGCGAATTGCCGCGCTTGCTCCACCCAGCTGGCGATATCGGGCACATCGGCGACCTTGCCATGGAAATGCGCCGCCGCCGCCATCGACGGCAGCGTGACGATATAGACAAGCTCATTGCCCGGCGTCTCGGCGCGCATGCTGAAATCGAGGATCGTCGAGATCAGGATCACGCCATCGAGCGCGACATCGTTATACTGGCCCTCAAGCTCGTTGAGCACCGCCGCCGACCGCGTCGTGCCATAGCTTTCTCCGCCAAGGAATTTGGGGCTGTTCCACCGGCCATTTTCGGCGAGCCAGGTGCGAATGAACTGATTGATCGAGCGCGCATCCTTGCTGATGCCGCAGAAATCCTTCGGATCGGTCTTGCCCAGCGCCTTGCTGAACCCCGTGCCGACGGGATCGATGAAAACGATATCGGTCACGTCCAGCAGGCTCGAGACATTGTCGATGATTGGATAGGGCGGCGCGCCGTCGTCGCGCGCGTCTGACGGGATGACGACGCGCTTGGGACCAAAGGCGCCCATGTGCAACCAGACGGAACCCGATCCCGGTCCGCCGTTGAACAGGAAGGTGATTGGCCGAGTCTTCGGGTCGGTCGCGCCCTCCTTCACATACGCGGTTGAGAAGATCGCGGCGGTCGGCTTGCCATCCTTGTCCTTCTGATAGGTTTCACCCGCAGTCGCCTTGTAGGCAACGGTGACGCCGCCGAAAGTACCGCTGTGATGAGTGATCGAGACGACGGGCGGCGGGATCGCTGGATCGGCGGCGGCGGGCGTTTCCTTGGTCGCCTCGCCCTTGCGATCGGTCTGAGCAGACGCCGCCGGGATAGTGAGCACGGCCGCCAGCACGATTGCCAGCTCGATCGATTTCCGCATTCTCTTTCCCCAAAATATCAGTGTCACGGGCAAGGCTGCCACAAAGCGCAGGGTCGCGAAAGCCGCAACGGTGATGCGGGCGACGCGCGCGTATCAATCGATTTTTCGGCGGAACCTGCTCCGATTACGGCGAGGCACAGTGACAGGCAACATCGCTGCGCATTGGGCGTGCTACTATCGGTGCGGCGCCCACGCTTCGTGTAAAAAAGAGTAGATCGATGAACGGGATGCGACGGGTCTTTGTCACCGGCAAAGTGCAGAATTGCGGCTATCGCGATTGGGTGATCCGCCAAGCACGGGCGCTGAAGCTCAGCGGCTGGGTCCGCAACCTGAAGGACGGAAGGATCGAGTTGCTGATCGCCGGGGACGACGATGCAACCGGCGCGCTGATCGACGCCTGCCGCGAAGGCCCGCCCCTCGCCCGCGTCGATCATGTCGAGGCAATCGCAGCGGAGGAGCGCCTGCCCAAGGGTTTCACCAAGCGGTTTACGGCTTGAGGGAGACGGCAAGCAACTGGCGACGGTGCCGCGATCGTGATAGCATTTCAGGATGACCCTGCAGGAGCGCCTCGATCCCGGTCGCTATCGACTGACAATCCAGGACTATGCCCGCCTGGGCGAAGCGGGTGTCTTCGGTGACGCGCAAACCGAGCTGATCCGAGGAGAGATCATCGTCATGAGCCCCGAATGGCGCCCCCATATGCGGATCAAGGACGAACTGGCCTATCGCCTGCGCCGCGCGCTGGAGGCAATGGGCAGCACGCTGGCGGTCGGCACCGGCGGTAGCGTTGCTCTCGACGATCATTTGATGCCCCCCCCCCAGACATTATCGTGACAACCGATATTGATGGCGAAGGCGCGGTCCCCGGCGATTCCGTCGCCTTGATCGTTGAGATCTCAGCCAGCACATTGGATTACGATTTGCTGGGCAAAGCCGCGATTTATGCAACGGCGGGCATCCCCGAATATTGGGTAGTGGATATCGCAGGTAAGGTCATCCGCCAGATGTGGGCGCCATCTGCAGACCGCTATACCGAGCATCGCGAAGTCGCATTTGGAGAGCGGATCGAGGCGGCAACCGTGGCAGGGTTGGTGGTGTCGGACCGTCTCATTTGATGTCGGTCAGTCGATACAACGCGCGTGGTTCACGGATCGAAGCTGTGCTTGCGATGCTCGCGCTGGTCGCATTCGGCTTTGGCTCGATCTGGCTCTATGCGCAGGGGTCGATGATAATCCTCGATCCAGATGGTGTCGTAGAGGAAGTCGTGCTTCGGGATTCCTCACGACAAATAAGTGCCAGGCACTTATTCGGCATACTCTATATCACCAATGCCCATCTAGAAGGCGAGGCACTAGTTAGCTGCAAAAATGGTCGCCAGATCAATTACGGCTACTACACTAGCGCAACGCACATCTGGGAGAAGATCGAGGCGAGCGACTGTAAGAACGCTCGCCCCTCGTCAACAATCATCTAGTAAGCTTCTTATACGCCAATCTCGTCGGCCGATCCGCCGCATCGCCCAACCGCCGACGCTTGTCCTCTTCGTAGCTCTCGAAATTCCCCTCGAACCATTCAACGTGCGAGTTGCCCTCAAAGGCCAGGATGTGCGTCGCCAGCCGATCGAGGAAGAAGCGATCGTGGCTGATCACCACCGCGCAGCCGGCAAAACTCTCCAGCGCTTCTTCCAGCGCCCGCAAGGTTTCAACGTCCAAATCGTTGGTCGGCTCATCCAGCAGCAACACGTTGCCGCCCTCTTTCAGCATCTTGGCCAGATGCACGCGGTTGCGCTCACCACCTGACAGCTGGCCGACCTTTTTCTGCTGATCCTGCCCCTTGAAGTTGAACGCGCCGACATAGGCGCGGGTGCCGATTTCCTGCTTGCCGAACCGGAACACGTCCGAGCCATCAGACACTTCCTGCCACACGGTCTTGTCGGCATCGAGGTGATCGCGGCTCTGGTCGACATAGCCGAGCTTGACCGTCTGGCCGACATTGATCTCGCCGTCATCGGGCTGTTCCTGGCCAGTGATGAGCTTGAACAGCGTCGATTTGCCCGCGCCGTTCGGCCCGATCACGCCAACGATTCCGCCCGGGGGCAGATTGAAATCGAGATTGTCGAACAGCAGCTTGTCGCCATACGCCTTGGTCAGCCCCTTGGCCTCGATGACGTTGTTGCCGAGCCGCTCGGGCATCTGGATCAGGATCGCGGCCTTGCCGACGGTTCGGTTTTCCTGTGCCGCCACCAATTCGTCAAACGCGCGGATGCGGGCCTTGGATTTGGTCTGGCGCGCCTTGGGGGTCTGGCGGATCCAGGCGAGTTCGTCCTGGATCGCCTTTTGCTTGCCCTGTTCCTCGCGCTCTTCCTGCTCGAGCCGCTTGGACTTTTTCTCCAGATAGCCCGAATAATTGCTCTCATAGGTGTAATAGCGCCCACGATCGAGCTCGAGCACCCAATTGACGACGTTATCGAGGAAATAGCGATCGTGCGTCACGAGGATGACGTTGCCGGTATATTCCTTGAGGAAATTCTCCAGCCACTGGACGCTTTCGGCATCGAGGTGGTTGGTCGGCTCGTCGAGCAGCAGAATATCGGGCTTTTCGAGCAGCAGCTTGCACAGAGCGACGCGGCGCTTTTCACCGCCGGAGAGGTTGGTGACCGGGCTGTCGCTTGGCGGGCAGCGAAGCGCTTCCATCGCCTGTTCGAGCTGGCTGTCGAGCGCCCAGCCATCGGCGGCGTCGATCTTGGTCTGGAGATCGCCCATCTCCTCCATCAGCGCGTCGAAATCGGTATCGTCCTGCGGATCGCCCATTTCGGCCGAGATCGCGTTGAACCGCTCGACCATCGCCGCGACGGGGCCAGCGCCGAGCTTGACGTTTTCGAGGACGGTCCGGGTCGGGTCGAGCTGCGGCTCCTGCGGCAGATAGCCGACCTTGATGCCCTCGGCAGCCCACGCTTCACCGACGAAATCGGTGTCGATGCCGCCCATGATCTTCATCAGCGTCGATTTGCCCGAACCGTTCGGCCCGATGATCGCGATCTTGGCGGTCGGGATGAATTGCAGATGGATGTTGTTGAGCACAGGCTTGGGCGCGCCCGGAAAGGTCTTGGTCAGACCCTTCATCACATAGGAATATTGCACGGCCATGGCCGACGGACTCCGTGGAAAAAGAATGCGGGAAATCGAAGCGGGCATGTAGCGAGCGTGCCGTGGATTGGCAAACCCCGGCGGTGGCTATACGCATCCTGATCATGAGAAAGACACCCATCGCCGCCGCGCTCCTTGCCAGCGCCCTCTCCCTTCCGGCCGCCGCCCAGCGCACCACACCCGAGCCAGCGCCCGGCGTCGATACCAGCATCGCGGCAATGCGTGATGCAGCACTGAAGGACGATGTCGCCTATGACATCATCGAAGGCATCACGACCGAGGTCGGCCCGCGCCTTGCCGGCACCGAGGCGGAGGCGCGCGCGCGCAGCTGGGCAGTCGCCAAACTGACCGCGCTCGGCTTCAAGAACGTCCATATCGAACCCTATCAGATGCCGGTATGGGTTCGCGGCGAGGAAACCGCCGAGGTGGTGAGCCCCTTCCCGCAAAAGCTGCGCCTCACCGCGCTCGGCAATTCTGGGGCCACCAGCGCTGCCGGGCTCACCCTTCCGATCGTCTATTTCCCGAGCTTCGCGGATCTCCAGGCTGCTGCCGTCGGCAGCCTGAAGGGCAAGATCGCCTTTATATCCAATGCGATGGTCCAGACACAGGATGGATCGAGCTATGGCAGTTTCGGCTTTGCGCGGTTTGTCGGGCCCAGCGTCGCCGCGAGCAAGGGGGCAGCCGCGATCGTTATCAAATCGATCGGCAGCGATCATGGCCGTGGGCCGCATGCCGGCGCGACCAACTTTGCGCCTGGCGTGACACCGATCCCAGCCGCGGCGCTTTCGGTCGCTGACGCCGAAAACCTCGAACGGATCATCGCGCGCGGCAAGCCCGTCGCCCTTCACCTCGTGCTGACCCCCAAACAGACCGGCATGCACGAATCCGGCAATGTCATCGCCGAAGTGCCCGGCACCGATCCGGCAGCGGGAATCGTGCTGGTGGGCGGGCATCTTGATAGCTGGGATCTGGGCACCGGCGCGATCGATGACGGCGCCGGCATCGCGATCACCGCTGCGGCGGCCAAACGCCTGCTCGATGGCCCCGCCCCGCGCCGGACGATCAGGGTGGTCTGGTTCGGCGCAGAGGAAGTAGGCGGTATGGGGGGCGCTGCCTATTTCAAGGCGCACAAGGAAGATCCCCACGTGCTGGCGGCGGAATCCGATTTCGGTGCCGATCGCATATGGCGGGTCGATCTCAATCTGCCCGATACGGCGGCCGCAGCGGGTGCGCGTCTGGCCGCGGCGCTGGCCCCGCTTGGCATCGTCAAGGGATCGGCAACAGCGGGCGATGGCACCGATGTCGGCCCCGTCATGCGATCGGGCGTTGCCGCCATTGACCTTAATCAATCGGGCATCCGCTATTTCGATTATCACCATACGCCAGAGGACACGCTCGACCGCGTCGACCCCGAGCAGTTGCGTCAGAATGTCGCTGCGTGGACGATGATGCTGGCGGTGATGGCCAATGCACCAGAGACGATTGGCCCTGTCTCGCCGAAAAAATAGATTCGCCTTGCGCTGGTAGGGATCGAAATGGCAGTCCGAGGGTTGAGCGGGTCAGGGGGACGATATCTTCGGCCGCCACTGGCCGTGTTCAGGTCACTTTTTCGTCAGGGAGCATAATCATATGAAGAAGATCATCCTCGTCGCCGCCGCCACCAGCCTTTTCGCGCTTGGCGCTTGCAACCGCACGCCTGAAGGCGCCGCGGTCGAGAACAAGGGCGACATGATGGCCGACAACATGGAAGCCAAAGCGGACAGCATGGACGCGATGGCTGACAATACGTCGAACGCAATGGCTTCCGACATGATGGAAAATAGCGCCGACAAGATGAACGACGCGGCCGACAATGTTCGCGACGCCGCCGATGCCAAGGCCGACAAGGTCGACGCAATGGTTGAAAACAAGCATTGATCCGACCTAGGGCTTGACCGCTGGATCAATCGGGGCGTGCCGCATGCGGCACGCCCCTTTTCTTTGCGGGGTCAGCACGCAATTCAGGTCGAACAGTGGGTCAGTCGCCAGATTTGCGGAAAAAACGCCCGATGATCGCATCCGTCAGCCGTGCGGGCCGGTGCGTTTCCGCGCTGACGCAGCACCAGCTCGATTGCACTTCGGCAAGCACTTCCTCGCCGCGGCGGATGATCGTCCGGTAAAAAGCGCGCGCGCCGTGAACCTTTTCGAGCAGCACCGTCGCAACCACGTCATCGGCCAGGAATGCGGGCTTGCGATAGGTAATCTCGTGCTTCAGCGCGACCCACAAATGGCTGGCAATGGCATCGGTGGGCGCAAGGCGCTCCCAATGGCTCGTCACTGCTGCCTGTACCCATTTGAGATAACTGGCATTATTTACGTGGCCCATGAAATCGATGTCATCGGCATCGATTGCAACGGAATAGCTATACGGGATGGACTGATACATTTGGAGACGTCATAGCACGCCCGATCGTAACTGACGATGACCGTCACAGAACAAACCATAATTTTTCCAGGAGCGACTTTTTCGATGGCGTACAAGGACCCGGGCTTCAATGATCGCATCGCCAGTGCCGCCAAGGCCAAGCAGGCGGCGCTCGAAAAGCTCAAGGCTCGACCGCCGGTAGATGAGGCGGCCGTTGCGGCGAGGCTGGTCGCGCGCGAGGCAAAGGAAGCCGCTGCTGCCGAGAAGCGCATCGCCCAGGCGGAAGAGCGTGCGCGCGCCGCCGCTGAAAAGGCCGAAGCCAAGCGGATCGCTGCCGAGGAAGAAGAGGCAAAGAAGAAGCCCGAGCTGAGCGACGAGGAGAAAAAGGCGGTCCGCGACGCGCGCTATGCCGCGCGCAAGCAGCGAAAGCGCTAGATCGCTACATCCTCAGCCGATCGGCATAGCCGGTCAATTCGAGATATCCCTGCCCGCCCCGCGTTCGTACCGCTCCCTCCCAGTAAACTGGCTGCCCGGCGCGCCGCGCATCGAGTTCCTGATCGGCAAACAGCGGCTGCAGATCCCAGCTTCTGGGTCCTTCAGGCAACTGGACCGTCACTCGTTGGGCAATCGGATAGAGGGCGCCAGTGCGCGGTGAACGCCATTGGGCGAGCGGGGAGAACGCGACATCGCCCGGCGCGAACCGAACGATCCGGCCATCGGTGCGCCGCAGCGATCCCCCCGCCCACACAGCCTGGCCAGCGCGGCCACGAATGCGAAACGCCATCAACGCGCCGCCATCGTCGAGATTGAGCCCCGTCCAGTCCCACCCGACTGCCTCACGCCCAAGATAATCGGCCGACCATTCCCGATCGAGCCACGCTTTGCCGGTCACCGTCTCGCTGGCGCCGCGCCGACTCAGCGTGCCCGAAACGCGTAATTGCGGCAGCGAATAATAATAGCTGGCCTGGGCCGGGTTCGGGCCCTTGCGGCTATACCCCCCTTCACCTTGCGGCAGGACCGGCTGGCTTGGCGAGAGCAGCAACGACAGCGCAAAGTCGCCTGCCATTACCGTCGCAACGAACCGGCCATCGGCGCGCCGAACCATCCGCCAGTCACGAATCGCGATATCGGTGTCGCCGATAGCCGCCTGCGCCAGGCCAAAGCCGCCGCGCGCAGCCCGTTCGCCGTGAAGCAGACGGCCAATCGCGGGATCGGACAAGGCGGCATGCGCAAACAGGATTTGACGCGGCGCAAAACGGCTAGGATTGGCGGAATCGAATTTTGGCGTCGTACGGAAAAAGGTGATCTGAAATCCCAGCGGGCGACCGCTCTTGGTCGCAATCTGCCCGGTAACATACCACCATTCGGTACGAAACGCGGGATGCGCCCCGTGATCGCGCGGAAATTGCAGCACGATTCCCGGGCGAACAACCGGATAGTCCGGCGTTGCTGGAGCGGCTGCCAGCGCGAGCAGGGCGGGCATGGCGATCATCCGCCGCATCACCAATCCTCTCGCACCATGCGCACCGCGGACGCCGTCAACGCCTGCCGGCCCGCCAGCACCGCCGTTCCCGCCGCAGCGGCGACTAGCGCTGATCCGACGATCGCGATCGTCGCCCAGGGAATGAGCGTGGGCATCGTCCAATTGAAGGATTGCGGGTTGATCACCTGGATCAACACCTGCGCCAGCACGCCGCCAAGCCCGATCCCCGCGAGCGCGCCGATCATGCCCAACAGCGCGCCTTCGCTCGCGAGCATGGCGATGATCTGGCGCTTCGATACGCCGATATGCCGCAGCATCCCGAATTCACGCGCGCGCGCGATCGTCTGCGCAGACATCGTCGCGGCGACACCGGCAAGCCCAACCAGGATCGCCACCCCCTCGAGCAGATACGTCACCGCGAAACTGCGATCGAACAGTTGCAGCGCAAAACGACGCAAGGCAGCGGGCCGGGCGATATCGATCACATCCCGAAGCGACGGTGGCGCCCGGTCGACGATTGCCCGCGCCACGGCGTTGGCATCGGCTCCGGGTCGAAGCGTGATCGCCGCCTCGCTCCTGATCATGTCCCCGGTCAGCTGGTTATAATCGCCGTCGCGGATAACGATCGCACCTTGCTGCCGGGCATAATCACGCCAGATACCGGCTACGACGAAACGGGCTTGCAGCGGCAGCGCGACGGGCGTGCCGACCTTCCACCCATAAATTCGCGCCGCCGGTTCGGATACCCAGACCGGCAGAGCGCCAGCGGGCAACGCACCGTTCAGTCGATCGATCAGCGCGAGTGACGCGTCATCACCAGCAGCGACCGGGCGCGCGATCAGCATCACTGGCGGGCGATTGGGGCTTATGGTCAATGGCAGCTGTCGACTGAACGCGATCGATCCGACACCCGGCGTTTGCCGCAGCTTTTGTTGCCCGCCGCGATCCAAGCCGCCCGCGCCATCGATCCGCAGATAAAGATCGGCAGCAAGAATCTGCCCCAACCAGCCATCGACCGCGCCGCGAAAGCTCGTCACCATCACCGCCATCGCGATCATCAACGCAGTGCTGGCGACGATACCGCACAGCGCCGTCGCCGCCTGACCCGGAGCACCGTGGAGATGGCGAATCGCCAGATCCAGTGGCACCACGCCCGACGTCCGCGGCGCCAGCGGTGCAAGAAGAGTGCGCGCCAGCCACGGCATCCCGGCAATCCCGCCGCCAAGAACCAATCCCATGCCAAGAAATCCCCACACCGGCAGTTCGCCCACCGGCGGAAGCAACGCCGCGATACCGCCAAGCCCGATCAGGATTGCCGCCGGCACCCAGGCGATCCGATCGCGTGGGTCGATCACGTCGCCGGCGTTGCGCAGGGCGACAG
>JBBQAG010000038.1:0-23609 GCA_038315875.1 Sphingomonadales bacterium
CCCGCTGATTTGCGTAAGCTTTTGCCTGAGCAATTGCCTCAATTTGCGTCTGAGTTGCGCGCTGAGGTGATTTCGGCGGTTGGGGTGACGGGGGGTCATCTTGGGTCTGGGCTGGGTGTAGTCGAGCTGACGACGGCGATCCATTATGTGTTCGACACGCCGTCTGACCGTTTGGTGTGGGACGTTGGGCATCAATGTTATCCGCACAAGATCGTGACGGGGAGGCGGGACCGGATTCGGACGTTGCGGATGGGCGGGGGCCTGAGCGGTTTCACCAAGCGCAGCGAGAGCGAATATGATCCGTTCGGGGCAGCGCACTCATCGACCTCGATTTCGGCAGCGCTTGGCTTTGCGATGGCGAACAAGCTGGCGGGAACGCCGGGCAAGGGGATTGCGGTCATCGGCGACGGGGCGATGTCGGCGGGCATGGCCTATGAGGCGATGAACAACGCAGCCCAGGCGGGCAACCGGCTGGTGGTGATCCTGAACGACAACGACATGTCGATCGCGCCGCCGGTGGGCGGCTTGTCGGCGTATCTGTCACGCATCGTGTCGTCTCGCGAGTTTTTGGGCTTGCGCGATTTTGCCAAGCGGGTGGCCAAGCTGCTGCCGAGCCCGCTGGCGGCTGGCTTGAAGAAGACCGACGAGTTTGCGCGCGGGATCGCGATGGGGGGCACCTTGTTCGAGGAGCTCGGCTTTTACTATGTGGGGCCGATCGACGGGCATAATCTGGATCATCTGATCCCGGTGCTCGAGAATGTTCGCGATGCCGAGGAAGGCCCGATCCTGGTCCATGTCGTGACCAAGAAGGGCAAGGGCTATGCGCCGGCAGAGGCGGCGGCCGACAAATATCACGGCGTCCAGAAGTTCGACGTGGTCTCAGGCGTGCAGGCAAAGGCACCGCCGGGGCCGCCTGCGTACCAGAATGTGTTCGGCGAGACGCTGTCGAAGCTCGCCGAGACCGACAGCCGGATCTGCGCGATTACGGCCGCAATGCCGAGCGGCACAGGGCTCGACAAATTTGCCGCCGCGCATCCCGAGCGGTTCTTCGATGTCGGCATTGCCGAGCAGCACGGGGTGACCTTTGCAGCAGGCCTTGCAGCGCAGGGGATGCGACCATTCTGCGCGATCTACTCGACGTTCCTGCAGCGCGCTTATGATCAGGTGGTGCATGATGTCGCGATCCAGAACCTGCCGGTCAGGTTTGCGATCGACCGGGCCGGGCTGGTCGGCGCCGACGGGGCGACTCATGCCGGCAGCTTCGACGTCACCTATCTGGCGACTTTGCCCAATTTTGTCGTGATGGCCGCCGCCGATGAGGCGGAGCTGGTCCATATGACCTATACCGCCGCCCTCCATGACAGCGGGCCGATCGCGGTGCGCTATCCGCGCGGCAACGGGACGGGCGTGGCGCTGCCTGCGGTCGCTGAGCAGCTCGAGATCGGCAAGGGGCGGATCGTTCGCGAGGGCAAGAAGGTCGCGATCCTGAGCCTTGGCACCAGGCTGGGCGAGGCGCTGAAGGCAGCCGACGCGCTTGATGCGCGGGGGCTGAGCACGACGGTTGCCGATCTGCGCTTTGCCAAGCCGCTCGACGAGGACCTGATCCGCCGCCTGCTGACCACCCACGAGGTGGCGATCACGATCGAGGAGAATGCGGTCGGGGGCTTGGGCGCGCACGTGCTGACGTTTGCCAGCGACACAGGCCTCATCGACGCCGGCCTGAAACTGCGCACGCTGCGCCTGCCCGACATCTTCCAGGATCACGACAAACCCGATCTCCAATACGCCCAGGCCGGCCTCGACGCCGACGCCATCACCCACGCCGTCCTCAAAGCACTCAGATGGAACCAAGGCACCGTCGGAGAAGCGAGGGCGTGAAGACACTTTCAGGGATGATCGCCGTCGCGGCTGCAACTGCCGCGACCTCCGCTGCCGTTGCGGTGTCGGTCAATACGCCTGCGCACAATCCAGCGGCGGCGACGCTGACCATCCAGATCACCAATGTGCGAAATGCCAAGGGCGTTATCCGAGTTGATGTCTGCACTGAAGCCGAGTTCCTCAAAAAATGCCGAATCTTCGCCGACACAAAGGCCGTGACGGGAACGACGATGCTCACCATCGACGGCATTCCGTCAGGCGTCTTCGGGGCGTCGATCACGCATGACGAGAACAAGAACATGAAGGTCGATCGTGGACTGTTCGGCTTGCCCAAGGAAGGTGTGGGCTTTTCCAACGATGCCCCGATCCGCATGGGACCGCCGAGTTGGGCGGATGCCCGCTTCACGATTTCGGGCCCCAAATCGATCAGCATGAAGATGCGCTATTTCACGGGGCCCAGCGGGCCACGCTGAGTTGATGGGTGGTGCCGCCATCTTTCGTGTCGTCGAGTTGAGTGCGCGGCGTCCCTGGCTGCTGCTGCTGGTCTGTGCGCTGTTGACGGTTGGGGCGGGCTGGTTTGCGGCCACGCATTTTGCGATGACGACTAACACCAGCGCGCTCATCACCCCCGAAGTCGACTGGCGCCGTAACGAGACTGCACTCAATACCGCCTTTCCGCAGCAGACAAACCTGACGCTGATCATCATCGATGGCAAAACTCCGGAGCTTGCCGATACAGGCGCAGCGTCCCTGTCGGCGGCGCTTTCGACCGATACGACCCGGTTCAGAACGGCGATGCGCCCCGATGGCGGGGCTTATCTTACTCGCAACGGGATTTTATTCGAATCACTGGCCGAGGTAACCGCCACGACAGCGGCGCTGATCAAGGCCCAGCCGCTGCTTGGGCCCCTCGCAGCCGACCCATCGCTGCGCGGCGTAGCAAGCGCGGTATCGACCGCGCTGACCGGTGTCGAGAATGGCAGCGCCTCGCTTGCCGATCTCGATCGCCCGATTGTTGCGCTGGATGTAGCCCTTACCCGCGTGACGCAGAACAAGCCGGCGTTTTTCTCGTGGCAGGGGCTGTTTGCCAGTGGCGGTGCGCCCGCGCCGCCACTGCGCCGGCTGATCCTGGCACGGCCCAAGCTCGATTTCAGTTCGCTGAAGCCCGGTCAGGATGCCGTCGACGCGATCAACGCAACGGCGGCACGGCTCCATCTTGATCCCGCCCACGGCGTTCGCGTGCAGGTGACCGGCGATGTGCCGCTCGCCGACGAGGAGTTCTCAACGCTCGAAGAGAATATCGGCTTTGTCGGTATGGTCATGGCGCTGGCGATGCTGGTGACGCTGTGGTTCGCGACTCGATCGACCAAGATCGTGGCAGCGATCGTCCTGACGATCTCCGCAGGCTTGGTGCTGACGACCGCAGTGGGCCTTGCCGCTGTCAGTACGCTCAACTTGATCTCGGTAGCCTTCATTCCCCTGTTCGTAGGCCTGGGGGTCGATTTCGGCATTCAGCTGAGCGTGCGGTATAATCACGAGCGGATCGAGGGCGCGAGCGTCGTCGAGGCGCTCGAAAATGCAGCCGTCGCGCTTGGCACACCACTGTCGCTGGCTGCCGCTGCGGTGTTTCTGGGTTTTGGCGCATTTTTGCCGACCGATTATATCGGGATCGCCGAGCTGGGCGTCATCGCCGGACTAGGCATGGTGATCGCCTTGCTCTTCTCGATCACGCTGCTGCCAGCCTTGATTGTATTGTTCGGGCCGGACGCGCCGGTTCGCGAGGTCGGCTTTGCGGCCGCTGCCCCAGTCGATCACTGGCTCGCGCGCAACCGGCGGGCAGTTTTATGGGCATTCGGCATCTCGATGCTGGTCAGTATCGCGCTGCTGCCCATGGTCCGGTTTGATTTCAATCCGCTGCACCTGCGCGATCCGGCAGCGCCGGCGATGCAATCGCTTGCCGATCTGATGCGCGATCCGTTGCGGACGCCAAATACAATCTCCGTGCTGACCAAGGGTCCGAACGAGGCCAATCTGGTCGCCAAACGCGCGGCCGCCCTGCCCGAAGTCGCGCAGGCGATCACGCTCGACAGCTTCATCCCCAATGGTCAGCCTGCCAAGCTCGCCTTGATCGAGGACGCGTCGCTATTGCTTGATCTGACGCTAAACCCGTTCGACGTCGCGCCACCGCCGGCAGACCGTGAGATTGGGTCGGCACTTTCAGATTTGAGCGCGAAGCTTGCCAGGATCGCTGCCGGTCGCACCGATCCGGCGGCCCGCCATGCCGCAGCCCTCGCAGCAACACTGGACCTGCTCGTCCAGGGATCCCCTGCACTGCGCGCGAGCGCGGCATCGGTGCTGGTCGATCCGCTGGTCGTCATGCTCGATCAGACCCGCGCGGTCCTTCAGGCCAGTGCGGTAACGCGCGATACGCTGCCGCCCGAGATCGTTGCCGACTGGCGCGCCAGCGATGGCCGCGCGCGCGTCCAGATATTTCCGAAGGGCGACAGCAACGATAACCAAGTGCTAGCGCGCTTCACCGCCGCCGTCCGCAAGATCGCCCCCAATGCCACGGGACTGCCGGTCGCGACCCAGGAAGCCGCGAATACCGTCGCCGGCGCATTTGTGCAGGCGGGCATTATCGCGTTGGCGCTGGTGAGCGTGCTGCTGCTGGTGGCCTTGCGCGATGTGCGCGAAGTGGCCTTCACGCTGGCGCCCGTCGTGCTGTCGGGTTTCTTGACGCTTGGCAGTTGCGTGCTGATCGGCCAGCCCATCAATTTTGCCAACATCATCGCCTTCCCCTTGCTGTTCGGCGTCGGTGTCGCCTTCCACATCTATTTCGTCATGGCATGGCGCGGGGGCGCGACCGACCTCTTGCAATCAAGCCTGGCGCGCGCGGTCCTGTTCAGCGCACTCGCAACGGGAAGCGCGTTCGGCGCCTTGTGGCTATCGGCACACCCTGGAACCGCCAGCATGGGCAAGATTCTGATGATCTCGCTCGCCTGGACGCTCGTCTGCGCGTTGATCTTCGAGCCCGCCCTCCTCGGGCCACCACGCGAGAAGCAGGACTAACGCTGCCTACACGGTCTGGAAGAACATGATCTGAGGAGCGCCGGGGGCCGAGGCGGTCTGCGGTGGTGCGTCATTAGCGCCTGCCGGGATCACGACAGGCGGTGGCGTCGTGATTGTATTGATCGTATCGACAGGCGGCGGCAGCTCTGTTGCTGCCGGATCAGCCGGTGCATCGGCTAACGGCGTTGCGCCGACGACGCCGTCGGGTGCTTCAGGATCGAGCAGTGGATCATCGAGCAGGGACGCTGGCTTCTTGCCAGTAAGTTCTGCGACTTCGGCCTCTCGGTTCTGCGTATATAGCGACCGTAGCGTGGCATAGGGATCTGCGGCGCCGCGCAGCAGCATCTTCAACGCCTCATCTGATTCGATCCGAAGATCGAGCCCGGGAAATACGGTACTGGGCGCCGTGTAGGGCAGCCGGTTGAACGGAAAGCCAACGCCGATCGGTAGAATGATCGCATCAATCTGGGTGCTGAGCGAATCGCGAAAATTGCCGGGACCGAAAAACGGGATGAACAGATAAGGGCCCGGGCCAACGCCGTAACGCGCCAGCGTGTTGCCAAAGCCATTTTCGCGGTGTGGGAGATCGGCGGTATTCGCGACATCGAAAATCCCGCCAACGCCAGCTGTCGAATTGATGATGAAGCGCGCGATCGTTTCTGCGGCGTGCTTCGGGCGCAATTGAAGGACGTCGTTCACAAAAACGATCGGCTCTTCGATATTCGAGAAAATATGGGTGATCCCCTTGCGCAGCAGCTTGGGAACCACCGTTTTGTAAACGATCGCCGCGGGACGGAACAGGATTCGATCGAAGAACTGGTGCACCGAATACATCACCCGGTTCAGGCCCTCCAGGGGATCTCCCTTAGCATGCCGACGCCGGGGTTGATCGGCGGTGGGCGATGCTTGATCGTCCGGCACGGCACCTACAGGTGCAGGCGCTGTCGAAGGCTGCGCGGCTATCGCTGACGCGGCCGTCACTTGCTGCGCACGCACCTCGCCGCTGGCGAGCAATGCCGCCAGGATCAATGCGCTGCTAGCCCCCCCCAAGGTCGCCTTTCGGTTCAGGGTGCTGCCTTTGCGGCAAGCGCATTGATATGACCGACCAGCGCCTTAACGCCGCCCTTGCCGACGATCGCGTCGAAATCGGCGCGTCGGGTCGTCAATTGACTGATCGAGTTTTTGTAGAACACATCGATCACGCGCCAATCGCTGCCCGATTGACGCAAGCGATAGGAAAGATTGACCGATTCGCCCTTGGGTTGAGTCAGTGTGGTTTTGACAAGACGATCGCCACCCCGCGCTTCGACCTTGGGATCGATCACGAACGCCTGCCCAGACCAGCTGTCGAAATTATTGGCATATTCATTGATCGTCAGCTTGCGAAAGGCAGCGATGACCGATGCTTGGTCGGCCTGGCTGGCCTTTGTCCACGCCGGGCCGACGCTCAGCCGGGCCATCAGCGGCAGATCAAAACTGCGATCGACGATCGGCGCAATCTGCGCGGCACGGCCCGCAAATCCGAGCTTGGTGCCGCCCTTCATGATCGCGATCAGGCCATTGCTCAGCGTCTGCACGGGCACGCGCGCGGCATCTGGCGCCTGCGCTGCTGCAGGCGCCACGATCGCGGCCAGCGCGATGGCGAGGGGGAAACGGGAAACGGCAATCATCTAATTCACTCCCAGTCGGGCGTCAGGATCGGATATCGGTCTTGGTTCAGCGCGTCCACCCCCCGGCATTGCTGGCGATGTAGCCAACCGCCGGCAAATTTATGGCGTCAATCGGGCAGCTTGCCTTGGCTTACAGACAAAGCGGGACGGCATTGCCCCGCCAGCGCACCGGTTTTCCTGCTTTTCTTCTCCAAAATGGGGGGTATTATGGCAAATGGGCCTGTGGAGGGCGCAGGCGGTTCAAGGAAGGTCACGATGCTGCCCGAATCGTCATAGACAGACTCGGCTGGCTCTTCGACGGGACGGAAAGGACTATTCCTTGCAGGTGATCTTGGCTAATCCGCGCGGCTTCTGCGCGGGCGTAGTACGCGCGATCGAAATCGTCGAGCGCGCGATCGATCTCTATGGCGCGCCCGTTTATGTGCGCCATGAAATCGTGCACAATCGCCACGTGGTGAACAAGCTGCGACAGAAGGGGGCGATCTTCGTCGAGGAGCTCGACGAGATCCCGGCGGGTGCCCGCACCGTTTTCAGCGCACACGGCGTCGCGCGCACCGTTGAAGAAGAAGCCAAGCTGCGCGGTCTGCCCGTGCTCGATGCCACCTGCCCGCTGGTTACCAAGGTGCATATCCAGGGCCGTCGCTATGCGTCGGCGGGACGCTCGATCGTGCTGATCGGGCATGAGGGGCATGCCGAGGTCGAAGGGACGATCGGCCAGGTCGATGCGCCAGTCTATCTCGTTTCCACTGAGGACGATGTCGCAGCGCTCGATCTGCCGCAGGACGCGCCGCTTGCCTATATCACCCAGACGACGCTCAGCGTCGACGATACCCGTGGTATCATCGCCGCGCTTTCAAAGCGCTTCAGCAACATCGTCGGCCCCAATGTGTCGGACATCTGCTACGCCACGCAAAACCGCCAGACGGCGGTGCGGGATCTGTGCCGCGTCGTCGATCTGCTGCTGGTGGTAGGCGCTGAATACAGCTCCAACTCGCGCCGCCTGCGCGAAATCGGCATCGATGAGGGTCTGCCAAGCTATCTGATCGCCGATGGCGACGCCGTCGATCCTGCCTGGCTGGCAGGAATACGGACCGTCGGCCTGACCGCAGGCGCTTCTGCCCCCGACGAACTCGTCGACAGCGTTATCGCGGCGCTGCGCAAAATTGGTCCGGTCACCGTCTCGCAATTGGACGGGATTGAGGAAACGCTGGAATTCAGCCTGCCTTCGGAGCTAAGGAACGTCCCGAAACCAGCCGCTGCCCGTCCCGCATCGATTCCGGCCGAATAGGAATGCATCAATGAGCCTGCCCCTTTCTCCCCTGCTGCGCATCGGCGCCTACACCGTGCGCAAGCATATCAGCGGCGGCAAATACCCGCTGGTGCTGATGCTGGAGCCGCTGCTGCGCTGCAATCTGGCATGCCCTGGCTGCGGCAAGATCGATTATCCCGATGCGATCCTCAATCAGCGCCTGTCCTATGATCAGTGCATGGAGGCAATCGACGAATGCGGCGCACCTGCCGTTTCGATCGCGGGCGGCGAGCCTTTGCTCCACCGCGACATGCCGAAAATCGTCGAGGGCTATATCGCGAAGAAGAAGTTCGTGATCCTGTGCACCAACGCGCTGCTGATGAAAAAGAAGATCGACGATTACAAGCCGTCGTCCTTCTTCACCTGGTCGATCCATCTCGATGGCGACAAGGGCATGCACGATCACGCCGTCGATCAGGACGGCACCTATGAAGTCGCGATCGAGGCGATCGAGCTGGCGAAATCAAAGGGTTTCCGCGTTCAGGTGAATTGCACCGTGTTCGACGGCGCATCTTCGGAGCGACTGGCCGGTTTCTTCGACGAGATGAAGAAGCGCGATGTCGAGATCACGATCTCGCCGGGCTATTCCTATGAGCGCGCCGCCGATCAGGAGCATTTCCTGACGCGCGAACGCACCAAGAATTTCTTCCGCGACGTGTTCAAGCGCGGCAATGGCGGCAAGGCATGGACCTTCACCAATTCGCCGCTGTTTCTCGATTTCCTCGCCGGCAACCAGACCTATGAATGCACGCCCTGGTCGATGCCGCTGCGCACCGTGTTTGGCTGGCAGAAGCCCTGCTATCTGGTCGGCGAAGGGTATGTCGATACCTTTGCCGAGCTGATGGACGGCACCGATTGGGATCAATACGGCGTCGGCAAGTATGAGAAATGCTCGAACTGCATGGTCCATTGTGGCTTCGAGGGCACGGCGGCGACCGACTCGATCCGCAACCCGCTCAAAATGTTCACCGTCGGCCGCACCGGCATCCGCACCGAAGGCCCGATGGCGCCCGACATCGATCTGTCGCACGCCCGCAAGGCCGAGGACGTCCACTCGACGCATGTCGAGCGCGAGCTGGAGCGGATCAAGACGGCGGATCCCGACGGGTTTAAGCGGGTGCAGAAGGCGGCTTGAACGGCTTGGGGTGACGCATGCCCCTAAACGACGCTCTCCGCAGCCTGCCCTACAAGGTTCACACGAATAGCGAGCTTGGTTTGATGCTGAAGGGCGTCAAACCGCTCGCAGTTTTCTCTGATGCTTATGAAGGCTTCCCGGATTGCCTGGAACGTTACCTGCGCTGCTTTGATCGCTGCGTGGAAAGGGATTTGATCACGAGGCAGGAATATGTCGAACTGATCTCGCTTCCTCACCTGCCTGAGGTGCGCGGCATTCACCGGATTTACTACACCTTGCCCGGCCAGGAATGGCGCGTAGACGCGATGATCGAACTCATGAATCGCGAGGGCCCGTGGTCACCAACGCGCGAACGTGAGCACGGTACCCTTCTGGGTTATGAGGGCTGGCAGAATGACGTTTGGGCCGAGCGATTTCCGTACCGGTCTTAGGGATGCAGAATTCTGATGGCCTCGGCAACTCGAGCCAGGGCCCGAAACGCCATTTCTGAACTCCGCCCGATCTTGATCAACGCGGGCAGTTGGGAGGGCTGCCGCGCGAGCGACGCCAACACCTTGCCCAGTGCCATCGATCCGTCGGGGTTCATGCCGACGAGGGCGGCAGGCGGCAGCGTTTCGCTCGCCGTATCCGAAATCGTCCTGATCGCGGCAAAGGGCAGGCCGTGGCGCGCGGCGACGCGCGCGGCGATGTGCGTCTCCATGTCGACCGCAAGCGCGCCGGTGGTGGCGCGGAGCGCGGCTTTCTCAGCGGACGTGGCGGCGATGTGATCCTGGCCGATGACCGCGCCGAGGTGCGCGTGTGGAAGGGCGGCTAGAAGCATCTCAAGCCCCTCCCCTTTAGAGGAGGGGTTGGGGGTGGGGCCTGACAATGGGGTGCTGCATTTGTGGATGAGCCCCACCCCAACCCCTACCCTAAAGGGGAGGGGCTTTAGATCAATCACCACATCGCCCGCCCTTAGCGCTGGATCGAGCGCACCCGCGATTCCGCTCGATACGATCATCGACGCATCCGCTGCCCGCGCCTCCAGCAGCGCCTCCAGCAGCGCCTCCAGCAGCGCCTCCAGCCGCGCCGCATCGCCGCCACCGGGGACGGCGACAATGCCCGGCCCGCGCAGGATTTTCGCCTCGCGGATCAGCCCGCAGGCGATGAGTATCACGACTCCATCCCGCAACCCAACCCGTCACCCCGGACTTGATCCGGGGTCCATCGCGCTGCACGCACTGTCATCTGTCGGGAAGACGTGGACCCCGGAACTAGTCCGGCGTAACGGTGAGTGACAGGGCAGCGCAGGCGCGAACCAATGGCCCCCGTCACATCCCGAACGCCACGGTCTTCTCGTTCGATCGCTTCAGATTGCGAAACCGCGCCACTGCCCAAAGCGGAAAATATTTCGGATAGCCGTGATAGCGCAGGTAGAAAACGCGCGGGAATCCGCCGCCCGTGTACATTTCCTGCCCCCACAGCCCGTCGGCTTCCTGATGCGCGACCAGCCAAGCCACGCCGCGCGCGACCGCCGGATGATCGACCGCGCCCGCCGCCATCAGCGCAAGCAGCGCCCAGGCGGTCTGCGATGCGGTTGAAGGCGCAGCGGTGTAGCCCGCATAATCGAGGCGGTAGCTATCGCAATCCTCGCCCCAGCCGCCGTCTTCGTTCTGAACCTGCACCAGCCAGTCGGCGGCGCGCTTCATGCTCGGATGGTCGCCGTCGCGGCCGGCGACGTTGAGCGAACACATGACCGACCAGGTGCCGTAAATATAGTTCACGCCCCAGCGCCCGAACCACGAGCCGTCGGGCATCTGTTCGTCGTCAAGGTATTTGAGCGCAGCGCGCATCCGGTCGCTGTCGGTCTCCCCCAGTTGCGCCATCATCGACACACAGCGCGCGGTGACGTCACTGGTCGGCGGATCGAGCAGCGCGCCGTGATCGGCAAAAGGGATGTTGTTGAGATAATGATGCGTGTTGTCGGCATCGAATGCGCCAAAGCCGCCATTCCTCGATTGCAGCCCGACGGTCCATTCATTGCCGCGCGCAATCGCCTCGTCATAGCCTCCAGCGCCGGTTGCGATTGCCGCCAGCCGGTCCTTGGCGCGGTCCATCGCCATCACCACCACCGCGGTATCGTCGAGATCGGGGTAGTGCGCGTTGTTATACTGGAACGCCCAGCCGCCTGGTCGGACATCGCGCTTCACCTCGGCCCAGTCGCCCTTCACGTCGAGCACCTGGAGCGGCTTCAGCCATTCCAACGCCGCCATCGCGCGCGCCTCATTCGCCTCGCCACCTGCTTCGAGCATCGCATGCGCGGCAAGCGCTGTATCCCACACCGGCGAGACGCAGGGCTGGCAATATGCCTCGTCATCCTTGACCACGAGCAGGTTTTCGACCGATTTGCGGGCGATCGCGCGGTGCGGGTGGTCCTCGGCATAGCCCAGGCAGTCGAACATCATCACGCTGTTGGCCATCGCCGGATAGATCGCGCCGAGGCCATCCTCCCCGTTCAGGCGCTCGGTCACGAAATCGACGCAGGCCTGCACCGCCTTCGCGCGCAACCCCTTGGGCCATAGCGGCTCGATGCGCTTCAGCACCACGTCCAGCCCAGCAAAGAATAACTGCCAAGACCGCTTGGCCCCCTCAGCCTGGCTCTTCAGCGGCGCGGCTTTTTGCGTGTAGAGTTCGTCGACCTTTACCCCCGACGGGTTGCGCGCGACCGGCTGTTTTGCGGCCAGCACCAGCAACGGCACGATAACGGTGCGCGCCCAGTAGGACATTTTCGACAGATGCACGGGGAACCAGCGCGGCAGCAGGATCAGCTCGACGGGCATCGTCGGCACAACCGACCACGACCCCGCGCCAAACAGCGCAAGTTGAATCCGTGTGAACACATTCACCGCCGCCGCCCCGCCCGCCGCATGGATCGCGGCACGCGCCCGGGCCATGTGCAATGCATCCACATCGTCGCCGATCATCTTCAGCGCATAATAGGCCTTCACGCTGGCCGACGTGTCGAAGGCGCCGCCGTGAAACAGCGGCCAGCCATGATGCTCACCCGACTGGATGCGGCGCAGATAAGTGCCGATCTTTGCTTCGATCACAGAATCGCGTGGCTCTCCCAGATAATGTTTGAGGAGCACATATTCGGCCGGGATCGTCGCATCGGCTTCAAGCTCGAACACCCAATGCCCATCCTCGCGCTGCGCCTGCGCGAGCGCCGCCGCTGCACGATCCGTACAGGCGTCGATCGCGGCAAGCGGGTCATTTGCGATTGCGGCAGTGGCAGTATTCGGCATGCGTCCCTCAAACAAAACCGTCCGTCACAGGCAGGAACTGGGCAAGGCGAAGACGCGTATCGAAGCAGAACCATTCAATAGCCGCTTCGATACGCCCTTTCGACGGCGCTCAATCTCTGTGCGAACAAGGCTTACTTACATTGATGTTAGCGCATCGCCAAGCGTGCCGCCTTTGCGCCGGAGCGTAGAGCGCCCTCAATGGTTGCGGGAAGCCCTGTCTGCGTCCAGTCTCCGGCAAGAAACAGATTGCGCCAGCGGGTTTCGGCACCCGGGCGGCGGGCATCCTGTTCGGGCGTCGCGGCGAAGGTGGCGCGTTTTTCTTTCACGATCTGCCAGGTCGGTAGATTGGCCGACAGCCCCAAGGTATCACAGATTTCCGACCAGATACGGCGCGCCAGATCCTCGCGATCATGATCGATCACATCATCGGCGCCACTGATCGTGACCGAGATTCGGTCGCCGTGGCACACCACCCACTGCGCCGTCGCCCCAATCAACGCGGTGATCGACGGTGCCCCCTCGGGCGGCGGGATCGCAAAATGGGCATTAAGGATCGAGCAGAAGCGATCGGGCACGGTCAGGTCGGGGACCAGCGCGGCGGCGACCCAGGGCGGCACCGCCAAGATCACCATCTCGTCCGCCACGTCGACGATGCCATCGCCGAAATCGAGCCCGGTAACGCGGTCGCCCGCGAACACCAGCGCGCGCAGCCGCGTCCCGAAATGGGTCGCTGTGCCCTTCAATCGCAGCCAGTCCAGTGCCGGATCGACGAATACCGCATCGAGCGTGGGCATCGCGACCATCGTCCGGCACGCCTGCCCGCCACGCGCAAAGGATTCGATCAGGAACCGGCCCGCCAGCCAGGCCGAACCCTCCGCCGGCGCACAGTTGAGCACCGCCAGCATCATTGGATCGACGACGCGGTCCCAGAAAGGCCCGCGATCGCGAATTACCTCACCAATCGTCGCTGGCCCATTCCGCGCGAGCACCAGCCGTGCCAGCGCAAGATGATCGACAAGGCTCGTTCCCGGCGCCCGCCGCTGCTTGTCGAACACCCAGAGCGGCACTGGCCCGTCGTTGACTGCGAGCGTCCAGCGCGTGCCGTAACGCAAGTCGTGAAAGGCGAAATCGGCATGATCGGGTCCTTCGAGCATCGCTGCCGTGCCGATTGTTTCGAGGTAGCGATTGACCGCCTGGTTGCCCGAAAAAACGAAGTGATTGCCGTTGTCGATCACCTGATCGAGCGTCTTGTCGTGATAGCTGCGGCAGCGCCCACCGGCGCGCGGTGCGCTGTCCGAAAGCCGTACCGAAGCGCCGCCGCGCGCAAGCTCGATGGCGGCGGAAAGCCCGGCCATACCCGCACCGATCACATGTGCTTTCAACGACCTACTGCCTTCAACGGACCATCGCCTTCAACGGAAAAGCCACAATTTCCCGACCGTGAAGATCAGCGCCGCCTTGTTGACCTTGATCCGGGTGCGTGGCGGCGCCCAGCCGATCGTCTCCATCTGGCCCAGGATCTTGTGATAGACTGCGGCCATTAGTCGCGGCGCGATCAGATGACCCTTCGGCTTGCGCTTGAGGATCGCTTCGGCAGCGCGATAATGCTCCTCTGCCAGCTTCGCCAGATCGCGCGCCGCTTGCGCGGTCCTTGGATCGGCAGCGACGACGGCCGGATCGGTCTGCGAAACGCCTGCCTGCGCCAGATGCTCGCGCGCAAGATACACCCGACCAATCGCTGCATCCTCATCGATGTCGCGCAGGATATTGGTGAATTGCAGCGCGCGGCCAAGATGATGCGCGAGCGCAATCCCCGTCTCGTGCTCCATCCCGAAGATCTTGACCGACAACCGACCGACGGCGGAGGCGACCCGGTCGCAATAAAGATCGAGCGTCGCAAAATCAGGCCAGCGTACATAATCGACGACATCCATTGCCATCCCATCGATCACCGCATGAAAATCCGCCTTGTCGAGCGCGAAGCGGCGCACGGCTTCCGCGACCAATATCGCCTGCCCCGGATCGCCGCCTGCATAAAGCGAATCGATATCGGCGCGCCATTTATCGAGCAGCTTGGCGCGATCGGCGCGCGCGCCTTCCTCGTCATCGGCAATATCATCGACCGCGCGGCAAAAGGCGTAGACGGCATACATCGCTTCGCGTTCGGCCTTGGGAAGCACGCGCATCCCGGCATAGAAGCTGCTGCCCGACACTTGTGCCTGGAGTGCGGCGGGGGTCGTTTTGGGGTTCATGCCATCATCCGCCGCAGCGCCGCCCAGGCAGCAAGCCCGGCCATTTCTGCCTTGCGATGATGAACCCGCTCGCTGAGCGGATCGTGCGTCAGCAACCGGCGGGTAAGGCTTTCGGCGAGCCGCTGGATGATCGCTACTTCCACCCCCAAGCGCCTATCCTTGATTTGCCGCGAAAATACGGCGGATATTGCGAGCAGATCCTGCGTGCGCTTTGCTGCCGCGACGATCACCGATCGCAACGCCGGGCTCGCCCTGGCGGCGCCCAGTTCCTCGATCCGCGCGCCCGCGGCCGCCATCATGTCCAGCGGGATATAGACACGGCCAATGCTTCGGTAATCCTTCCCGCAATCCTGCAAATGGTTGATCACCTGCAGCGCAGCGCACAGCGCGTCAGAGGCCGCCCAGGTCGAGCGATCCTCATGATGCACGTCGAGAACATAACGCCCGACGGGCATTGCCGATACGCGGCAATAATCGATCAGATCATCCCAGGTCGCACAGCGATCGACCGTGCAGTCGCGCTCGAACGCGGTCAGCAGATCAAGGCCGTGCTGCGGTGACAAGGCGTAGGTGCCAAGGATAGCGCGAAGCGCATGTGCCTCGGCGTTCGCGTCGCTCAGGCCCATCAAGGTCGATCGCATTGCACCAAGCAGGGCAAGCTTTTCCTCGGCGCTTGCGGTTTCGTTATCCGCGACATCGTCCGCTGCACGCGCAAAGCGGTAAAAGGCCATTACCGGTGGCCGGTGTTCGGGCTTGAGCAGCACCGAGGCAACGGGGAAATTCTCGTCCTTGTGGCCTTTTCCGGAGGCCAGTTTCGTCGCGGCGTCGCTTTGGATGGCAGGACTGTTCATGCGCCGATTGCCGCCTGCGCGCGCCCCTTCCACATCCCTCCGCGCCCGCGCCAATGCGCCAAGGCCGAAGCAAAGGTACAGCCGGCATAGAACAGCGCGATGACCGGCAACACCAAGCCCCACAAAGGCGATCGGCGATAAAAATGCAGCATCGGCTGGAAAGCGATCGTCATCAACACCCAAGATATAGCGGCCACGATCTGCGCATAGCCGTGCCCGAACAGCGCGAGCAAGGGCGGAGCAAGGTAAATCAGCGCAAGGCCCAGCAGCGTACCCGCCAGCAGTAGCGGCGAATATCGCAGCTGCGCATAGGCCGACCGCGATATCATTGCTGCGACCGAGGCCCATGTATCGTAAACACGGATGCTCACCGATCGATCGGTCAGGCCAAGCCAGACCGGACCTTGCCGCTTCATCAGCGCACCGAACGCGCAATCGTCGATCAGCGCGGTGCGCACTGCCGCGATGCCGCCCGCACGCTCAAGCGCCGCGCGCTCGGCAAGCATGCACCCGCCTGCAGCCGCGCCCATCCGGTCCGTCCGGCTGTTCACGCAGGCGAATGGATAGAGCATCGCGAAAAACCACACGAATGCAGGGATCAGCGCGCGTTCGGCCAGGCTTTTACAGCGCAACCGCGCCATCAGCGAGACGAGCACCCGCTGCTCGCCCACCGCGCGCGCAACGAGGCTGCGCAGCGTATCGGGCGCATGCGCAATATCGGCATCGGTCAGCCAAAGATAATCGGGGGTATCCCCGGCAGCAGTGACGCCCTGCGACACCGCCCACAGCTTGCCCGTCCAGCCCTGTGTGAGCGGTTGGCCGGAAAGAATCGTCAGTCTTGCCGAACCGTCAATAAGCCCGCGCGCAATCTCCGCCGTCCCGTCGCTCGAATTGTCATCGACGAGTATCACCTCGAAATCGCCCGGATAATCCTGGGCAATCAAGCTGCCGATCGACTGCGCGATGACCGCCGCCTCGTCGCGCGCCGGCACGATCGCGGTCACAGCTGGCCAGTGGCGCGGCTCCGGTGGCGGGTCGCGCGTGTCGCGTTCGGCAGTCAGCCAGAAACCGCCGCGCGCGAACGCCAGCGCCAGCCACACGGCCAGCGCGATCAGGGCAAAGCCGAGCCAGATCATACGATTTTACCCGCGGCGCGAAACCACGCGATCGCGTCGGCAAGCGCCTCTTGATAGGGTCGCGCGCGATAGCCCAGCTCGCGCTGCGCCTTGGCCGAAGAATAATACATGTTGTGCGCGGCCATCTTGAGCGAATCGACCGTCAGAAAGGGATCGCCCCCGGTCAGCCGCGCAATCGCTTCATTGGCATAGGCCATGGGGAACAGCGCGGCGCGCGGAATGCTTACCTTCGGCGGCTTGCGCCCCACGATACGGGCAATCTCGGCCAACATCGCCCGCAAGGTCACATCCTGCCCGCCAAGCACATAGCGCTCGCCGATCCGCCCCTTTTCGAGCGCCAGCAGATGCCCTGCTGCCACATCGTCGACATGCACCAGGTTCAACCCGCTTTCGACAAAGGCGGGCATCCGGCCATTCGCTGCCTCCACCACGATTCGCCCAGTCGGCGTCGGTTTTACGTCGCGCGGGCCGATCGGCGTCGATGGATTGACGATCACTGCCGGCAATCCCTGCGACACCATCGCCTCGACCAGCCGCTCGGCGACCACCTTGCTCCGCTTATAGGCGCCCACTGCTTCATCGGGCGTGGCTGGCCTGGTCTCGTCGGCAGCCTCGCGATCATCGGGCTTCAGCGTGGCCACGCTCGATGTATAGACGATCCGCTCGACGCCCGCCGCCCTGGCGGCATTCATCACAGCCTGGGTTCCGGCGCGGTTGTTGCGGACGATATCCTCTGGATCGCGCGCCCAGATCCGGTAATCGGCGGCAACGTGAAACAGATAGCGCGCGCCTTGCAGCGCCGCCAGCACCGATGCTTCGTCGCGGATGTCACCCTCGCAAATCGCCGCGTCCAACCCCGCCAAATTGGTGCGATCGCTCGCTTGCCGAATCAGCAGCCGCACCGCTGCTCCTTTGGCGATCAGCGCGCGCGCAACCGCTGATCCGACAAAGCCGGTCGCCCCGGTCACCAGGATTGGATCGCCGGCAATCGACATTGTGGCTCCGGATTGAGTGTTTTAACCCCCTAGACGGCAAGCACGGGGAATGGGAAGCCAGTCAAGGGGACGACAAAGGAAAGGGCAGCGATTTGACCGTGATCGTGAACGTCTTCCTCGCCGTTGCCGGCCTGGGCATCCTCTTCAATCTCGCTGCCGCGCTGCTGCTGCGCCATCCAGGTCGACCCGTCGGCTCCGATGCCTGGCCAAGCGTAACCATCCTGAAGCCCTTGCACGGTGCCGAGCCTGCGCTTGCCGATAATCTCGCGAGCTTTTTCGCGCATGATTATGCTGGCGCCGTGCAGATCATCTTCGGCGCGCGCGGCCATGCCGATGCCGGGCTGTCGCTGGCGCGCGATGTGGCGGCGGCGCATGCCGGAGCGGATACCGCATTCGTTGCCAACGCGGCCCGCTACGGCGCCAACAACAAGCTGTCCAACCTGACCAATATGATGGTCGAGGCGCGCCACGAGATCGTTATCGTCGCCGATAGCGATGTCGCCTGGGAAACTGACACATTGCGCCGGCTGGTCTGCGCACTCTCGGCACCTGGAGTAGGACTGGTCAGCTGCCTGCTTCGCGGGCGCGGCGACGCCGGCTTCTGGTCGCAGATCGCGGCTATGGATATCGCCTATCGTTACATGCCGAGTGTGATCGCCGGCACAGCAATGGGTCTTGCAAGACCAGTATTGGGGCCAACGCATGCGCTGCACAGGAAGACGCTGGATGCGATTGGCGGGTTCGCTGCCTTCACCGATGTGCTCGCAGATGATTACGAGATTGGTCGCGCGGTGCGCCGGATGGAACTCGCGACACGCGTGACCGATTTTTTTGTGACGCATGGATGTTCGGATGCGACTCCGACTGATCTGATCGCGCATGAACTGCGCTGGTCGATCACGATCTTCCGGATCGATCCAGCCGGCTTTAGAGGCAGCATCGTCGTCCACGCCCTGCCGGTCGCGCTGATCGCCGCCAGCTTCGCAGGGTTTTCGCCATTCTCTATCGCCATCGTCGCGGCCGCATTTGCTGCCCGGGCGATCGTCAAATTGCGGATGGACGCGATCACAAATCACCGGGCGGGCGCGCTGATCCTGTTGCCTGCGCGCGATCTTTTGTCGTTCGTGCTTTTTTGCGCCACTTTCTTCATCGATAATGTCAATTGGCGTGGCACCAAATTCCGGGTAACGCGCGACGGCAAATTACATTCGCAATAAAGGTTTGGTTCATGATGCGCTCTTTGTTTCTCCAGGCGCCCTCGTTCGACGGTTATGATGGCGGCGCCGGATCGCGTTATCAGGCCAAGCGCGAGATCAAGTCGTTCTGGTATCCCACCTGGCTTGCGCAACCCGCCGCGCTGGTCGAGAATTCGACGCTGGTCGATGCCCCCGCGCATGATCTGAGCTTCGATGATGTGAAGCATCACGCGACGAACCATGATCTGATGATCCTCCACACCTCAACGCCAGGCTTCAAGGCCGATGTGAAGACCGCCGAGATGATGAAGGCGCTCAACCCCAATCTGAAGGTCGGCATGATCGGCGCGACCGTCGCGGTCGATGCAGAATGGGCGATGAAGCACGCGCATTCGGTCGATTTCGTTGCGCGCAACGAATTTGATTTCACGATCAAGGATGTTGCCGACGGCATGAATCTGGCCGACATCAAGGGCATCAGCTATCGCAATTCCGAAGGCGTCGTGATCCATAATGAGGATCGCGAAGTGCTGATGAACATGGATTCGCTGCCCTTCGTCTCGCCGATCTACAAACGCGATCTGAAGATGGAGAATTACTTCATCGGCTATCTGAAGCATCCCTATGTGGGCTTCTACACCGGCCGCGGCTGCAAAAGCCGCTGCACCTTCTGCCTTTGGCCGCAGACGGTGGGCGGGCATAATTACCGCGTCCGCTCGGTCGGGCACGTGATCGAGGAAGTAAAATACGTCCTGAAAGAGTTCCCGCAGATGAAGGAGCTGTTTTTCGACGACGATACGCTGACCGACAATCTGCCCCGCGTCGAAGAACTCGCCCGCGAGCTCGGCAAGCTCGGCGTCATCTGGTCGTGCAACGCAAAGGCCAATGTGCCTTATGACACGCTGAAGGTGCTGCGCGACAACGGCTTGCGCCTGCTGCTCGTCGGCTATGAAAGCGGCAACCAGCAGATCCTGCACAACATCAAGAAGGGCCTGCGGATCGAAACCGCCAAGCAGTTCGCCAAGGATTGCCGCGCGCTCGGCATCACCATCCACGGTACCTTCATCATGGGCCTTCCCGGCGAAACCAAGGAAACGATCCAGGAAACGATCGCCTATGCCAAGGAAGTGAACCCGCACACAATTCAGGTGTCGCTGGCAGCACCTTATCCCGGCACTTTCCTGTACAAGCAGGCAATCGAAAATGGCTGGTTCGACGGCACCGATCATCTGGTGGCAGATGGCGGTGGGCAGATCGCGCAGCTCACCTATCCGCATCTCGCCAGCGACGAGATTTTCGATGCGGTCGCCGAATTCTACAAGAAATTCTATTTCCGCCCGTCGAAGATCGGCTCGATCGTTGCCGAAATGGCGACCAGCCCGACGATGATGAAGCGCCGGCTGCGCGAGGGCGTGGAGTTCTTCGACTTCCTCAAGAACCGCAACACCGAGGCGGCATAAGCGCTCGCTTATGAAGCCTTCGGGGCGCTGCCGATTGATGAACGATCGCGGCGCCCCTCGAAGCGATACCAGAACCAGAAGCCAGGCGCGCCGATCGCGACATCGGCGATCCGCTTGATCAGCGACATCGCCAGCGCTGCATCGGCAGGAATACCGAAGCCCGCGCACAGGATGACGAACGCGCCTTCCTGAACGCCGATCGCGCCGGGCACCGCAAAGGCGGCGCCGCGCACCGCCTGGCCGATGCTCTCGATCACCAGCGATTCGGCGATCGTGATCGGCAATCCCATGAACGAGAAGATGATATAGACTTCGGCGCTGCCGAGCAGCCAGGCCGACAGGTGAACGACTGCGCTCATCGCCATCCCACCCCGCGATTCGCGAATCCGCGCGAGACTGGCGTAAAACGCATCGGTCGCGGCGAAGGCCGTCCATTCCTTGCCGCCCGCCAGCTTCTTCAGCGCGCCGACGATCAGCGCCCCGACGCCGAGACGCTGGATGAAGTAAAAGCCGATCAGCGTCGGGCCGGCGATCAGCAACCCCGTCGCGACGGTGCGGATGACGGAGCTGTCGGCGCCAAGCTGCAACAGCAAGATCGTACCGCCCAGTGCAAACAGGAACTGAGTGACGACCTGGATGAACAGATCGGTGACGACGCCGGCTGCCGCCATCGGCGCGGTAATGCCGCACAGCACCATCAGCCGCGCGGCGACGATATCCCCGCCGATCTGGGTGGTGGGCAGCAGCGTGTTGACGGTATCGCGAACGATGCGGATCTGCGCGCTTTCATACAGCGCTGGCCGCTGTTCGGGCGGCATGATCACCCATGAGGCATAAGCGAGCATCAGCGTGACGACGTAGCGCGCGATGATGGCTAGCGCGATGCCCCATCCCACCAGCGCGAGCGCACGGCCAATATCGCCAAGCCGGATGCCCGAATAGACGAGCCCCAGAACGGCAATGACCAACACCGTGCCGACGATCAGGAAACGCTTCATTTTTTGCGAAAAAACCTTCAAACGGCGGCGCGCCTTCGGACGAAACCGAATAGTTGCAGTCGGCAATCCCCTTGGTCTACCAGCATCTGGGGGTCAATCGGATCATCGGCGCGAGGCCAAAGGTGGCGTTATCCGCCCAAACGATTGATTTTTCTGTCGAACACCGGGAATGCAAGCGAATGACGACCGAACAAACCGCAATGGGCGCGCCCGTGCTTGATCACGCCGACACCGCCCCCGCGCCGATCAGCGCCACATCTGCACCGCTGCCGATGACTGGCCCGGTGATGTCCTATAATGAATGGGATCCGCTCGAGGAAGTGATCGTTGGCAGGCTTGAAGGCGCAACCGTGCCGTCGGTCCACGTCACGGTCACCTATAATCTGCCGCCGCTGATCGCCCGGCTGTACCGGCTTGCTGCGGGACATCGTTATCCCAAATGGCTGGTCAACAAGGCGCAAGCAGAGCTCGATGGCTTCATCGCGATTCTGCAGGGTGAAGGCATTACGGTGCGCCGTCCTGAGATCATCGATCATCACGCCAAGTTCAAGGCGCCGGGCTGGTCCTCGCGCGGCTTTTGCGTCGCCTGCCCGCGCGACGGCTTCATGGTGGTGGGTGACGAGATCATCGAGACGCCGATGTGCTGGCCAACGCGCTATTTCGAGGGCAACGCCTATCGCAAGCTGTTCAAGGAATATTTCCACGCCGGGGCGCGCTGGACATCGGCGCCACGCCCCGAGCTGAGCGACGAGCTGTACGATCTGAAATACAGCATCCCCGCACCCGGCGAAAAGATGCGCTATGTGGTGACCGAGTTCGAGCCGGTGTTCGATGCCGCCGATTTCGTGCGTTGCGGCCGCGATATATTCGTCACGCAATCGAACGTGACCAATCTGGCCGGGATCAATTGGCTCAGGCGGCATCTGGGCGAGCAATATACGATCCATGAACTCCCCAGCATCTGCAAGCAGCCAATGCACATCGATTCCACCTTCATGCCGCTCGCGCCGGGCAAGGTGCTCGTCAATCCCGATTATCTCGATCTCGATCGGTTGCCGCCGATCCTGAAATCCTGGGACATCCTGGTCGCGCCGCGCCCCGATCCGATCGACAATATGATCGCCAAAATGTCGATGTGCAGCCCCTGGACGAGCATCAACGTGCTGTCGCTGAGCGAGAAGAAGGTCGTCGTCGAAGCGCAGCAGCCGACGTTGATCAAGGCGCTGAAGGATTGGGGCTTCGAGCCGATCCCTTGCGATTTCTTCAGCTATGGCCCGTTCGGCGGCGCGTTCCACTGCGCAACGCTCGATGTGCGGCGGCGGGGGACGCTGGAGTCCTATTTCTGAGGCGGTCGACCAACCCCTAACTAAAATCGTCACCCCGGACGTGTTCCGGGGTCCACACCGCCGATACGCAGGCCTGTAATTGTTGCGCGGTGGGCCCCGGCCTTCGCCGGGGTGACGAATGGGGATGTTGTCTCAATCAGCGAACAATAGCACGGGCGTCTCAAGATATTTCTTGAGCGCCTGGACAAAGCTCGCCGCGTCCCAGCCGTCGACGACGCGGTGATCGCAGCTGATCGACAGGTTCATCAGCTTGGCGCGGACGATCTCGTCGCCCCCCAAAGCATTTTTGGAAAAAATCGGCCGTTCGACGATCTTGTTGGGGCCGATGATCGCGACTTCGGGCCGGTTGATGACCGGCGTCGTCGCCACCCCGCCAAGCGGCCCGAGCGAGGTGACGGTCAGCGTCGAGCCGCTGAGTTCAGCACTCGTCGCCTTGCCGGTCCGCGCGGCTTCGGCGAGGCGGCTGATCTCGCTCGCCAATTGCCACACATTCCTGTCCTGCGCATCACGGATCACCGGCACCATCAGCCCGGCGGGGGTCTGCGTCGCCATCCCGAGATGGACCGAGCCGTGCCGCGTGACGACGCCCGCCTCGTCATCGTACCGCGCGTTGATCATCGGGAATTCAGGGATCGCCTTGCAGATCGCGGCAATCAGCATCGGCAGCATCGTCAATTTGGGCCGCCCGCCGCGATGATCGTTGAGATCGGCGCGCATTGCTTCCAGCGCAGTCACATCGATCTCGTCGACATAGGTGAAATGCGGGATGTGGCGTTTGGCCGCTTGCATATTCTCCGCGATACGGCGGCGCATGCCGATCACCTTGATCGGCTCGTCGGCGCGAGCGCGGCTGGCGTGCGGCGGGTGATAGCCCTCGCCACTGCCGTAACGAAGGAATGCGTCGAGATCGGCATGGCGCACGCGGTCGCCGTCAGCCTTCACGTCGGCGAGATCGATGCCGAGGTCGGCGGCACGTGCGCGGACGGCGGGGGAGGCTAGGGTCTTCTGCTCCCTCTCCCCTTCAGGGGAG
>JBBQAG010000037.1:0-24002 GCA_038315875.1 Sphingomonadales bacterium
GAATACCGCGCGTTCGCCGCGCTGGACGCGCCCTTCGAGATTGACCCAGGTACCCGATTTCTCCGCATAGCTGGCGCCCGGCAAGATCACATCGGCATGGGCCGCGCCCTTGTCACCGTGATGACCGATATAGACCTTGAAACTATCGGCAAAGGCCGTGAAATCCACCTCGTCCGCGCCCAGCATAAACAGGAGTTTGGGCTTGGCAGCGACGATGTCTGCGATGCCGCCGGGTTGCGCATAGCCAAGCATCAGGCCACCCATCCGCGCAGCAGAAAAATGCACGACGTTGAAGCCGTTCCAGGCGGTGCCATCTTCGAGCGAACGGATGAGATTATACTTCTTGGCAAGGGCGAGCGCCGCGCCGTGGCCTGCCTTCAGCGCGGCACCACCGACGATGATCATTGGCCGCGCCGCATTCTTTAGAGCCTCGACTGCAGCTTTCGGGAGCTTACCGAGCAGCGACATGTCGTTGCCCAGCCATTCCACGCGATAGGTCAGGTCGGCCTCTGGCCCGATGGCGAACACCTTTGCACCCTTCTTGATCGCCTTGCGCACCCGCGTGTTCACCAGCGGCGCTTCCCAGCGCAGATTGGTGCCCACCAGCAGGATCACGTCGGCGCGCTCGGTGCCGGCAATGGTTGTGTTGAAATTGACCGCCGCCAAGTTGGACACGTCATAATCCATGCCAGTCTGACGGCCTTCGAGCAGCGTCGATCCCATCTGCGCGAGCAGCGCCTTGGCCGCAAACATCGTCTCGCAATCGATCAGATCGCCAGCAATGGCAGCAGCGCTGCTGCCCGCCCGCACTGCGGCGATTGCGGCGAAAGCATCATCCCAGCTTGCCTCGGCAAGCGTGCCGCCCTTGCGGATGAACGGTCGATCAAGCCGCCTGCGGACGAGCCCGTCGATCGCATGGCGGGTCTTGTCGGTCGCCCATTCCTCGTTCACGTCCTCGTTGATCCGCGGCAGGCAGCGCAGCACCTGGCGACCACGCGAATCGAGCCGGATATTGGTGCCGACCGCGTCCATCACATCGATCGTCAGCGTCTTTTTCAGCTCCCATGGCCGCGCCTCGAAGGCATAGGGCTTGCTCGTCAACGCGCCGACTGGACAGAGATCGACGACATTGCCCGAAAGCTCGCTCGACACTGCATGTTCGAGATAGCTGGTGATCTGCATGTCCTCACCGCGCCCAATCGCGCCGATTTCCTCGACCCCCGCGACTTCCTCGGCAAAGCGGACGCAACGCGTGCACTGGATGCAGCGCGTCATCACCGTCTTGACGATCGGCCCCATATATTTCTCGGTCACCGCGCGCTTGTTTTCGTCGTAACGCGATTTGCCGCGACCATAAGCGACCGATTGATCCTGCAGATCGCATTCGCCGCCCTGATCGCAAATCGGGCAATCGAGCGGGTGATTGATGAGCAGGAACTCCATCACGCCTTCGCGCGCATTCTTCACCATCGCTGAGTTGGTGAAAACTTCCTGATTTTCGGCAGCGGGCAGCGCGCATGACGCTTGCGGCTTTGGCGGGCCAGGCTTCACTTCGACCAAGCACATCCGGCAATTGCCCGCGATGCTCAGGCGCTCATGATAGCAAAAACGCGGGATTTCTTTGCCCGCAAGCTCGCACGCCTGCAGCACTGTGGCGCCAGCGGGAACCTCGATCTCGATGCCATCGACTTTGAGTTTAGGCATTTATCGAGACCCCGTCGCGCCCGTCTGCGCCAACAAATATAGTGCAGGGGCCAAATGCATGCGCAAGTCGCCGATATTCAGATGATACGCCACATCGGTCGCCACGCAATCTGACAGCACGGTGCCCAGCGCGAGCACAGCCGATTTTTCTCCTGCAGAAGATTGGAGCGTCCGAATAATTGCGGCCGATTTGGCAGGTGCCGCGCGCGCTATGCAACGACCAAAAGCGACCATGAATGGTTCAATCTGCAAACCGACACTTACGCGATCGGCTGGCGCATTTGGGAGTTCCGAAACGCGATCGAGCAAACCAACGTCACCGCGCAAAATTGCTTCGGCTACTGCGCCGCGAATAGCGGCTGACTGCATCGTCAATACTGCTCGATCATGCAGGCAGGCGTCTCGGCCAAGCGCCAATGAGCCCGCCGTCTCGTGTTCCTGCTTGCTGCCCGGCTCAGTCATGAGAAGCCGCATCGACATTTGTGGCGCGCTCTTTGCCAAACACGCGCCGAATTGCGCAAGGACGACGCGCTTTTCAACAAGCTGTGCACTCGCCCTGCCGGTCAGCGGGCCGGTCAGCAGCAAAGCAGCCAGGAAGACTGGGGATTTCATTCTCATTCCGCCGCCTCAGCCAACATTTCCGCGCCAACACCGCGCTTCTCATTGATCCGACGCTCGATCTCCGGCCGGAAATGCTTGATCAGCCCCTGGATCGGCCATGCCGCTGCATCACCCAGCGCGCAGATCGTATGGCCCTCGACCTGCTTGGTCACCTGGTACAGCATGTCGATCTCGGCGATGTCGGCGTCGCCGGTGCGCAGCCGTTCCATCACCCGCCACATCCAGCCGGTGCCTTCGCGGCACGGCGTGCACTGGCCGCAGCTTTCATGCTTGTAGAAGTAGCTGAGCCGAGAAATCGCGCGGACGATATCGGTCGACTTATCCATCACGATGACTGCGGCGGTGCCGAGGCCCGATCCGAGCGCCTTCAGCCCATCGAAATCCATCGGGCAATCCATGATCTGCGCCGCGGGCACCAGCGGCACCGACGAGCCGCCGGGGATCACCGCGAGCAGATTGTCCCACCCGCCGCGAATGCCGCCGCAATGTTCCTCGATCAGCTGGCGGAAGGGGATGCTCATCGTCTCCTCGACGACGCACGGGCGGTTCACATGCCCCGAAATCTGGAACAGCTTTGTGCCGCGGTTATTCTCCGCGCCAAAGCTGGAGAACCACGCCGCGCCGCGCCGCAAGATCGTTGGCGCCACGGCGATGCTCTCGACATTGTTGACCGTCGTCGGGCAGCCATACAGCCCGGCCCCTGCCGGAAAGGGCGGCTTCAGCCGCGGCTGGCCCTTCTTGCCCTCAAGGCTTTCGAGCATCGCGGTTTCTTCACCGCAGATATAGGCGCCGGCGCCGCGGTGGACGAACACGTCGAAGTCATAGCCCGAACCGCAGGCGTTCTTGCCGATCAGGCCCTTGCCATAGGCCTCGGCAACGGCAGCAAACAGTGTTTCAGCCTCGCGGATATATTCGCCGCGAATGTAGATATAGGCCGCGCGCGCGCGCATCGCATAGCCAGCGATCAGCGCGCCCTCGATCAGCTTGTGCGGATCGTGGCGGATAATTTCGCGGTCCTTGCAACTGCCCGGCTCGCTTTCATCGGCGTTGATCACCAGAAAGTTCGGGCGATCCGCTTTCGGCTCCTTGGGCATGAAGCTCCATTTGGTGCCGGTGGGAAAGCCCGCCCCGCCGCGCCCGCGCAAGCCCGATGCCTTGATCGCGTCGATGATCGCGTCCTGGCCAAGCGCCATCAGCCGCTTGGTATTGTCCCAATCGCCGCGCTTGAGCGCCGCCTTAAGGTTCCAAGGTTGGAACCCATAGACGTTGGTAAAGATACGATCCTTATCGGCGAGCATTTATCGTCCCTGCCCCACCATCCGCTCGACCAGGAAATACGCCGCGACGCCGAGCCCGACGACGATCGCCAGCACGATCAGCCCGAAAGCGAGCTTCACCAGCGCAACCAGGATGAACACCGCAAGCAACGCGACACCGATGGCGATCAAAATGCTCATGCCCATTCTCCCCGATAATCGTGATTGTCCGACGCCATCTCCTTGAGCGATGTCGGCCCACCTTCTGGGCAACTCGCCTGACGTCCCGTTTGCGGGCCGGGCTTGGGGCTTTCGCCCCGCGCCAGCGCCTCTAGGATCGCGTTGGTGCGGTCATAGTCCAGGTCTTCGAAATTGTCGTCGTTGATCTGCACCATCGGCGCATTGGCACAGGTGCCCAAGCACTCGACCTCGCTCAGCGTGAACAGCCCGTCGGGCGTGGTCTTGCCCTTGATCAGGCCGCGGTTCTTGCACGCGGCAAACACATCGTCGGAGCCCGCCAGCATGCACGGCGTCGTCCCGCACACCTGCACATGATAGCGACCGACCGGCGCCATGTTGAACATCGTATAGAAGCTCGCGACTTCATAGACGCGCATATAGGGCATGCCGAGTTCGCGACCGACGAATTCGATGACGGGCACTGGCAGCCAGCCCTGCGTGTGAGTCTCTGCTCCTACCTGGCGCTGGGCGAGATCGAGGAATGGGATCGACGCCGACATCTGCCGGCCCGGCGGATAACGGCCGATGATTTCCTTGGCCTTTACGGCATTCTCCTCGTTCCAGGCGAAATCGCCCCATCGTGCGCGGGTTTCTGTCTCATCGGGGATGTGGGCGTGATCACTCACTCGCACTTACTCCGTCACCCTGAACTTGTTTCAGGGTCCACCGAGCCACCATCGCCGTCCGCGCGGGCGGCGCGGTGGATGCTGAAACAAGTTCAGCATGACGATTTTTTGAGAGGGCTTGGGTCATCAGATAGTTTCCAGCGTGGCGCGGGTCAGGTGCGACGGGTTTACGCCGGTATTCGGCTCGCCCTCACGGTCCATCAGCAGGATGTGGCATTCGGCATCGGCAAAGGGCTTGTGCTCGGTACCCTTCGGCACGACCACGATCTCGCCGGGACCATAGCGGCGGACGCCGTCGCGAAACTCGATGCCGAGCTCGCCTGCGACGACCATGAACAGCTCATCGGTATCGGCATGCGCGTGCCAGCTGAACTCGCCCTGCACCTTCGCGACGCGGATTTCATTGCCGTTGTAATTGCCGACGATGCGCGGGTTCCAGTGATCGGCGAACTGCGCGAGCTTGTCGGCGAGGTTGATCGTTGCCGGCGCCTCAGTCATGACGTTCTCGTGCAATCATGCCACGCCGAGCGACAAACGCTGTCCATAATAAGGCGCCGAGGATGATGACGGGCATTCCCGCACCGTCACGCAATTGCCCGATTGTGAAACCGGCAATTGCAATCGCGGCGGCAGCCAGAACAAACATCCAAATCGGAAACACTGTCTCGCTCACCGGTCGCACTCCCCGAACACGATGTCCATCGCCCCAAGGATCGCGGTCGCGTCGGCCAGCATGTGGCCCTTCGACATGAAATCCATCGCCTGCAGGTGCGAAAAGGCCGTCGGGCGGATCTTGCAGCGGTATGGCTTGTTGGTGCCGTCGGCGACCAGATACACGCCGAACTCGCCCTTGGGGCTTTCGGTCGCGACATAGACCTCGCCGGCGGGCACATGGAAACCCTCGGTATACAGCTTGAAGTGATGGATCAGCGCTTCCATCGATCGCTTCATCTCGGCGCGCTTGGGCGGCACGACCTTGCGGTCGTCGCTGGCGATTGGCCCCTCGGGCATTTCGGTGAGGCACTGGCGGATGATCCGCATCGACTGGCGGACCTCCTCGACGCGGACCATGAAGCGATCATAGCAATCGCCGCGCGTGCCCACCGGCACGTCGAACTTCATCCGCGCATAGACATCATAGGGCTGCGACTTGCGCAAATCCCAGGCGATGCCCGATCCGCGGATCATCGGCCCCGAAAAGCCCCACTTGACCGCATCGTCGCGGCTGACGACCGCGATATCGACGTTGCGCTGCTTCCAGATGCGGTTGTCGGCGATCAGGCTGATTGCGTCCTCGAACAGGCGCGGCAGCCTTGTATCGAGCCAGTCGCCGATATCGCTCAGCAACTTAACCGGCGCATCCTGATGCACACCGCCGGGGCGGAAATAATTGGAATGCATCCGCGCGCCAGACACGCGCTCGAAGAAATTGAAGCAATCCTCACGCGCTTCGTACATCCACAAAGCCGGCGTCATAGCGCCTACATCGAGGATGTGGCTCGCCAGATTGAGCAGATGGTTCGATATCCGTGTCAATTCCGCAAACATCACCCGCAGATACTGGGCGCGCAACGGCACTTCGAGATCGAGCAGCTTTTCTACGGCGAGCACGAAGCTGTGCTCCATGCACATTGGCGAGCAATAATCGATGCGATCGAAATAGGGCAGCGCCTGCATATACGTCTTGTATTCGATCAGCTTTTCGGTGCCGCGGTGGAGCAGCCCAATATGCGGATCGACGCGTTCAATGATTTCGCCGTCAAGTTCCATCACCAGCCGGAGCACGCCGTGCGCGGCGGGGTGCTGCGGCCCGAAATTGATCGTGTAATTCTCGATCGCGACGTCGCCCCTTGTCGGATCGGCGGCATCGGTGCGACCAGCGATTTCGTCGAGATACTCAGCCACACACGCCTCCCGTTCCCCGGCGGAGGCCGAAGTCCAGTCCCCTCAAGTCGCGCGCGGCAGCGCGTTCGGCGCTTTGCGCCGAGGCGGGACCCCGGCCTACGCCCGGGAACAAGTAGCAGCCGCGCATCATTTGTCGGCCTTCCTAGCGCGCGGCTTGCGCGGCGCCTTTATTACGTCGGGTTCGGCAGGCTTTTCCCCGGGCTTGTTGCCTGGATCGGGCTTGCCCGCGCCCGTCTGCACCGTGCTTTCTGTCACCTTTGGCGTCGCCGGCGGCGGTAAGGGTGGAGCTGCAGCAGCAGCCGGTGGCGGCGCCCCGGCTGGCATGGGCGTTGGCGCCCCCGCCTTTTCGTCGCCCGGCAGGATATAGTCGGCCCCCTCCCAGGGGCTCATGAAATCGAAGGTGCGGAAATCCTGCGCGAGCTTGACTGGCTCATACACCACGCGCTTTGCTTCTTCGGAGTAGCGCAATTCGACATAGCCGGAGAGCGGAAAGTCCTTGCGCTGCGGGTGCCCGCGAAAACCATAGTCGGTCAGGATACGGCGCAGATCGGGATTGCCGTCGAACAGCACGCCGTACATGTCATACACTTCGCGCTCCAGCCATCCAGCGACCGGCCAGAGCCCCGTTACCGATGGCACCGGCATCACCTCATCGGTCATCACGCGCACCCGGAGCCGGTGATTGCGGGTGAGCGAGAGCAGGTGATAGCAAACGTCGAACCGCTCGGGGCGCTCGGGATAATCGACTCCGGCGATTTCCATCAGCTGCTGGTATTCGAGGCCCGGCGTGTCGCGCAGCGCAGTCATTGCCTCGACCAGCCGGGTCCGCTCGATCGTCAGCGTGACCTCGCCGACGGCATCTAGCGTATCGACTACGGCATCGCCTAACGCGGCGCGCGCGGCGTCGATAACGCCGTCATTTGCGGCGTAGGCTGGAGCGGAACTACGCATTTTCGAGCTTCGATGCGCGCCACGTCGCCAAACCGATTACAAAGCCGATTGCCAGCATCAAGCTCGCAAAGACAAGCAGCCAACCGGATGAGGCGTTTTTCGCCGCCAACCGGCCGAACAGCAGCATGCCCATTAGGACAGGAAGAAGGGCAAGACGCCAGCGACTAACGACGCTGCTCATCGTTCGATCGTCCCGACACGGCGGATTTTGCGCTGCAACTGCATGATGCCATAGAGCAACGCTTCAGCAGTCGGCGGGCAGCCCGGCACATAGATATCGACGGGAACGATCCGGTCGCACCCGCGCACCACCGAATAGCTGTAGTGATAATAGCCGCCACCATTGGCGCAGCTGCCCATCGAAATGACGTATTTGGGCTCGCTCATCTGATCGTAAACGCGGCGCAGCGCTGGCGCCATCTTGTTGCACAGCGTGCCGGCGACGATCATCACATCCGATTGACGCGGGCTGGCGCGCGGCGCGGCGCCAAATCGCTCCAGATCATAACGCGGCATGTTCACATGGATCATCTCTACCGCGCAGCAGGCAAGGCCAAAGGTCATCCACCATAGCGAGCCAGTGCGCGCCCATTGGAACAGGTCTTCGGTCGATGTGACGAGGAAACCCTTGTCGCCGATTTCGCTGTTGATGTCGTTGAGAAAGCCGACATCCGGCAACGTGCCGGGCATGGGCGCTCTATCGAGTTCTACTCCCAATCGAGCGCTCCCTTTTTCCAGGCATAGGCAAGCCCAAGCGCGAGTTCGGCGATGAAGACCATCATTGCAAACCACGCCGTCCAGCCGAGATGAAATACCGACACGGCCCATGGATAGATGAACGCTGCCTCAAGATCGAAGATGATGAACAGGATCGCGACCAGATAGAAACGCACATCGAACTGGCTGCGCGAATCCTCGAACGCGGGAAAGCCGCATTCATATTCAGTAAGCTTTTCCGCTGTCGGCTTGTGCGCGCCCGTCAGCCGCGAGACGAGCATCGGCAGCACGACAAAAGTGGTCGACAACAGGAGCGCGACGCCCAGAAAAAGCAGGATCGGCAGATATTGTGAAAGATCGACCAAGGGGCCCTCGCAGGTGCGGAAAATCCGGGTTGGCGCGCTTCTAGGACGATGAATCCGAGGGGGCAAGGGCGCTAGCGGCGGATCGAATCGAAATTGCGTGCCCTGTCGGCGCCGTGCTCTGCTAGCCGACAATAACCAGCGTCATGAAGCGGTTGAATTCGGTATCTGTATAGTTGCCAAACGCGCCGCATTCGACAAAGCCAAAGCGGCGGTAAAGCGCTTGCGATGCGGCAAATGGCGCCCCCGATCCGGTTTCGAGGCTAAGCCGGGTATAGCCGCGCAATCTGGACTGGGCGATGATGTGCGCCAGCAGCGTGCTCGCGACACCCTTCCGGAGATGGCTGGGGTCGGTCCGCATGGATTTGATCTCGCCATGTGTGGGGTCGAGCTGCTTCAGGGCACCGCAGCCAAACAAGTCACTGCCTTCCCACAGGCTCCACAACGTCACGTCGGGCGCCCGCAGCGCATCCAGGCCAAGCGCATGTACGCTTTCAGGAGGCGAATTGCCGTTCATCTCGACGAGATGAAAACGGATCAGCGCCGTGATCTCGGGCCCGGTTGCCGGATCCTCGGCGATCCGGAAGGCAGGGCGCGCGGCAGGGCTCAGGAAACGGTTTCCTCGGGGTCGATCCCCCACACATGCGTCGCCTCGACATAGCCTGCCCGGCCGCGCACGTCATACCAGCACCACCCGCGCGCGCATTTGCTGATCCGTCCGACGACGCCCGGTGCCGCACGCCACAGCACCTTGCCACCGAAACGTGGCGAATCGAGCATGTCGACCGCTGTGCCAACAACGATGGCGGTGCGCACTTCGCTGAGCAAATTGGCTTGCATCCAGCCCTGAGTCCCGTCGGGATCCTCGATCTTGCGCCATTCCTTGTAGATATCGACGACCTTGATCGGCAGATCGGGGCGTTGATAGAGCCAGCTTGCGGGGTAATTGCGCCCTGGCCCCACCCGCATCCGCGCCTTGCCTGCCGAAATCGAAGCATAATAAGGCGTACGGCGTTTCTGCGCATCGGCGCTGCCGTCGCCAGTGCTCGCCAGCGCGACCGTCACGGCTGCCAGAACCAGCCCTCGCATGGCCCAGAATCGCATCATCATTCCCCAGAATTAATCAAACCGATCTACCCGCAAGCCAGCCTGCGCATCAACCACCGTTGACGGCACGATTCATAGGCGCCAATCCCTATTCATGCCCGAAATGAGACGCCCAATGCCAAAGGTGCCCAATCCAAGGGTGATCGTGACCCGCGAGCTGTCCGATTCGGTGATGGACCGGATGGACCAATTATTCGACACCCAGCTCAACCGCGACGATCAACCGATGGACCGCGCTGCGCTGATGAAGGCGGTGGCCGATTGCGACGTGCTGGTGCCAACGGTGACCGACGATATCGATGCGGCATTGATCGAGGGTGCTGGGGACCGGCTGAAACTGATCGCCAATTTCGGCGCCGGGGTAAACCATATCGATCTGAAGGCAGCGCGGCGGCGCGGCATCATCGTTACCAATACGCCCGGCGTGCTGACCGAAGATACCGCCGACATGACGATGGCGTTGATCGTGTCAGTGCCCAGGCGGCTTGCAGAAGGCGAAAAGCTCGTGCGATCGGGGCAATGGACGGGCTGGAGCCCCGGCGGCATGCTCGGCCACCGGATCGGCGGCAAGGCTCTCGGCATCATCGGCATGGGGCGGATTGGCCAGGCGGTTGCCCGGCGCGCCCGCGCCTTCGGCCTGTCGATCCATTATCATAATCGCGAGCGGCTGCCCAAAGTGGTCGAGGCCGAATTAGGCGCGCAGTGGCATCCCAATTTGGATGAGATGCTCGCCAATATCGATATCCTCACGCTCCACACCCCGCGCAACGCCGGCAGCGAAAACCTGCTCGATGCGCGTCGGATCTCGCTGCTGCGCGCCCATGTCTATCTGATCAACACCTCGCGTGGCGGCATCGTCGATGAAGAAGCGCTCGTCGATGCGCTGGAGGCCGGCCGGCTCGCTGGGGCGGGGCTCGATGTGTGGAAGCATGAGCCGCAGATCGATCCACGCCTGCTGGCCCTCCCCAATGTCGTGATGCTCCCACATATGGGATCGGCCACCTTCGAAGGTCGATTGGCCACCGGCGACAAGGTGATCGCCAATATCCGTGCCTGGGCAGATGGGCATCGTCCGCCCGATCAGGTGCTTGAGGGGTGGGCCTAAAGGCTCGATAGGGGTGCGCGACGATCGTCGCTACGGTCGCCGCGATATTGGGGAGAAACGCCGATGCAGCCGGATGACTCGAGCGGTAATGTTACCCAGGCGCGGGTGAACGACGTCGCGATCACCGGATTTCACCTGCTCGAACAAGGCCTGCTGATCATCATTGCCGTCCTCACCCTCGGTGCCGTCGCGCGTGAGGTGAATTCGGTGATCGTGGCGCAGGCGGTAACCCTCGCCGATATCCTGCAGATGTTTCTCTATACCGAAGTGATCAGCATGATCGCGGTGTTCTATACCGGGCGGGGATCAGCCTCGCCGTTCGTTTATCCGATCTTCATCGCGATTACCGCGCTGGCCCGGCTGATCGTCCTGCAGGGCAAAGACATGAAACCCGAAAACATCGTGTTAGAGGCAAGCGCGATCCTGCTGCTGGCGATTGCCGTCGTCATTATCCTGCGATCGAGCAAGGGGCTTTCCAACTGATCGCGCCGATCAGTCGCCGGTGAGAATTCGATCCATCAATTGCTTCACCGATGGCACGAAGCCGTTCGAATAGAACGGATCCTTCTTGAAATTATACGCGCCGTGGCCGGCGAACATCAGATTTTGCTCGGTGTCGCCGCCATGGGCGATGTCCTGCAGCGTCTTCTGGATGCAGAAACTGCGCGGATCGGCGAGACGACCCGTCGAATTGGTCTCGCTGTCCATCCAGGAAGAGAAAGCGCACTGGCTCAGGCACCCCATGCAGTCGGACTGATCCTTGCGGATATCCGCCTTTTCCAGCGGCGTGACAAAAACAAGCGTGTTGTCGGGAGTCTTCAGTGCATCGGTGAAGCCGGCGCCAAACCAGCCGCGCGCCCGCAGCAGATCGCCCTTTGTTACCCAGAAATTCTTGCCTCGCACGCCGACGTCGAGCTGAAACTGGTGGTCGCCGGCGATTTCGGTCGAATAGGGAATCTGGCGTTCCGACCGCGCCTCAAGCGCGCGCAGAAACGGGTTGCGGACCGCGCTGGAATAAAAGCCGGTTGGCGAGAAGCGATGGAGAAGCACCTCGCCCTCCTCGATCTGCGTCAGCTTGTCCTTCCAGCCTTGCGGGATCGGGCTTTCCCTGGTGAGCAGCGGTCGCGTGCCGAACTGAAAGGCGATCTGGCCAAGCTCGGGGTTGTCGATCCAATCGTTCCAGTCGCGCAGATACCAGACGCCGCCCGCCATCACGATCGGCACGCTGTCGGCAATACCGCCCTCCCTCATCGTCTCGCGGAGCGCCTTCACCCTCGGATACGGGTCCTGCGGTACGCGTGGGTCCTCGGCATTGGACAGGCCATTATGGCCGCCCGCGAGCCAGGGATCCTCGTAAACGACTGCCGACAGCCATTCCGATGCCTTTGAATAGGCCCGCTTCCACAATGCGCGGAAGGCGCGCGCGGAGCTGATGATCGGGAGATAGCTGACCTCATAAGACGCAGCGATCTCTGAAAGCTTGTAGGGCATGCCCGCACCACAGGTGACGCCCGAGACGAGCCCACGGGTCCGTTCCAGCACACCGTGCAGCACGCGTTGCGCCCCGCCCATTTCCCACAACACGTTGATATTGATCGCACCATTGCCACCAGCAATATCGAACGCGCGACGAACCTGCTCAACGGCGCCATCAATCGCATATTGCACAAGCTCTTCGTGCCGATCGCGGCGCGTGAGCGCGCTATACACCTGCGGGACGATCTTGCCTTCTGGATCGTAGCTGTCGGCGTTGACGGCGGAGACCGTGCCAATGCCGCCAGCTGCCGCCCATGCGCCTGCGCTTGCATGATTGGTCGCGGCCACGCCCTTGCCGCCCTCCACCAGCGGCCACACTTCGTGCCCGCCATAGATGATCGGCTTCACGCCCTTGAACACGCTTCTGTCTCCAAAACTCAAACCTTAGTTATACCCGATGCCGTGCGCGGCGCGAGCGAATTACGCTGTATCCAGCGCACCCGGCCTGTCCACTGCGTCTGCATAGAGCGTTGCATAGGCCGCGATCATCGCTTCTTCACGATAGTCTGCCTGCGCGCGACGCTTGTTCGCAGCTCCAACGCTCGCTCGAAGCGTTGGGTCCAGCGCGAGCTGCTGGATCGCATCGCGCAGGAAAACCTCGCCGTGATAAGCGGTGATGAAAGGGCGATTCTCGATCGCGACCATATGCGGCACGTCACCTACTGGGGGCGCCACAATCGGCAGGCCCGCCGCCATCGCCTCGACGACCGAGATCGGGAACTGCTCGCTCTGCGACGACAGCGCAAAGATATCGAACAGGCCGATGTAACGGCTGGGATCGGGCAGGAAGCCCGGCAGGTGCAGCCGATCGGCAATCCCCATCGCAGCGGCGGCGCGCTCGATGATATGTCGCTCAGGTCCTTCGCCGACGATCACCAGCCGAACCCGCGCCGACACACCGCCAACCGCACGCACCAGCATCGGCAGATCCTTCACGGTGCGCAGGCCGGCGAGCGTGCCGACGACGATCTCGTCTGCCTTGCGCCGAAAACCAGGTATCGCGCGGGCCGCCGGCGTTCCTGCATAAAGGTCAACCGGAATGCCATTGGCGATCCGGCGCACGCGGGCGCGGGGCTGCCGCCACGTCCTCAGCGCGATCGTCTCCAGCGTCATCGATGGCACCACCAACGCATATGTCGCGCCCAGCGCAAGCCGCCGATACATGTTGCGTTCCGGCTTCAGCCCGCCAGCCTCGTCGCTGTTGAAGCCGTCCTCATGATGGATCAGCGGCGGCGCGCCCTTGCCGAACACGCGGCGCGCCATCACCCCGTCGATCGCCCCCCAATTATAGCTCAGCACCAGATCGAAGCGGCGCATAAAGCGCGCGATCGCTTCGTAGCGGGCGACCGAGGGCGAGCCTGTGAGCGGCGGCGGATTCTGGGCGATCTCGTAATCGATGCCGGGGGCAATCGCCGCACGCGCGCCGAGCTGTTCGGGCACGCCGGAGACGATGGTGTGCCGGGCGCGGCCCCCAAAGGCATTCATCAGCCGCACCGCCCGCGCTTCCTTGCCACCGAGATCGAAGCTCGAATGCAGGTGCAAGATGTTGATCGGGCGATCCATGCTTGCCGGCCTAGCCAGCTTCGCCGGGTGCTTTCAAGTCACAGTCCGAATTTGGCCTTGGGGATGTGCGTGATCCGGCAGGCGAGATCGGCCTCCCCGCTGGCGACGATGAAACAGTCGCCGGCGTCGACGATGCCTGTCGTGAAGACGATGTCGTCGAGATACATGATCGCGGCGAGCGGATTGGTGAGCGCCGGGGCCGGACTGAGCAGCGTTTGATCATCGCCAGCGACGACACGGGTCGGGTCATCGGCATCAAGCATCGACCAATAGGTTCGATAGGTGCCCACGCTGTGATTTGGCTCCACCCCGTGCCACAGGCTGAGCCAGCCCCTCTCCGTCAGGATCGGCGGTGCACCGCCCCCCATCCGCGCGGTCGCCAGCGTCGCGGCATGCGGGCGGATGCCGGGCGTCTCATGCGGCCTCCAGTGAAGCCCGTCGGGCGAGGTCGCAAGATTGATCGAAGGGCCCGCACGCCATTCGCTGTCAGGGGGATAAGCAAAGAAGGCGCTGCCCAGCGGCCGTGTCTGCGCCCAGTAACGCCCACCGATCAGGCCCTGGAATACCAGCATGTCCTTGTTCTGATGATCGAGAACGAGGCCTTCGCACCGCCAATCGGTCGCATCTGCGGACGAATAAAGCGTCGTTCCCTGTCGCTCAGGGCTGACCGAACACGCCGTCATCAGATAATCATCGCCGACCCGGCTGATCCGCGCATCCTCGATGCCGTAACATTGATAGGGTGCGCTCGGCGCAATCGCACGGTCATAATGGACCGCGATCACGGTCCGTCCGTCTGGCGTCAGCTCGACAGGGAGCAGCCAGGAGATCGACGTCAGCGCCATCACCTCGGGCTGGTCGCGCAGCGAGAAAGCGCGTGGATCGCTGGTGTTGACTGCATCCAGCGGGAAGGCGTCCAGCCGGTAGTCGCCCCGGTCCCAGCGGATCGAATGGATATGGCCGTCGCGCACCGGCGTACGCAACGCCTCTGCAACGCGCACCATCAGCAACAAATTGCCATTGTCGAGCCTCGCCAGACCGGGGTTGAACGCGCCGAGAATATAGGTTTCCGACGCGACTTTGCCGGCCAGTGGCGATCGCGTGAGATCGACATCATTGGGGGTGAAAACCAGCTGGTCGAATTCAGTCATGATGCGTTGCTCCTGCGATTCCCCCAAGCATTCACGCCGCAGCGGGTTCCCTCGCGATCCGCGAAAGCAGGCGATCGATCGCCGCCACCGCCTCGGGCTCGTCGAGCGTTGGCGCATGACCGGTATCAGCGATCGTCACCAATTCGGCGTGGGGAAGCGCTGCCTGCATCCGATCAGCTACCGAGGCCGCCAGGATATCCGAGCGCGCGCCCCGCACGACCAGTGACGGCACCTCGGCCAGCCGCGCGAGTGCCGGCCACATATCGGGCCCCGCCTCATTGCCGGGCACGCGAAAGGGCTCGGCGATCTTCATATCGTAATCTAGCACGATCCGTCCCGACGCGTTGAGCCGATAGAGCCGCTTCGCCATCGCCAACCAGTCGCCAATCGCATAGCCGGGATAGCAATCGCCATTGGCCTCGGCGACGGCGCGCGCCGTGTGCATCCAGGTCGGCCACGAACTGCTCCGCCCGACATAACTGCGGATGCGCGCGAGCCCCGCAGGATCGACATCGGGGCCGATGTCGTTGAGCACGGCGCCTGCGATTTTCTCGCGCGCGGAGCCGGCCAGCAACATCGCGACGATGCCGCCCAACGAGGTGCCGATCGCGATGTAGCGATCGCACCCAATCTCCCCCAGCAGCTTCTGGATATCCTGGACATAGACGAGCGGGACATAGCTCATCGGATCCTTGGCATAACCGCTCTCCCCCCGACCGCGCAGATCGATCGCGATCACGCGCCACTCGGCCGAAAGATGCTTGGCCAGCGTCTCGAAATCGCGCGCGTTGCGGGTCAGCCCGGGGATGCACAGGATCGGCGGGCGACCGGCGCCCTTCGTCCCATCGCGCGCTAGATAATCGCGGGCATGGAGCCGCAAACCATCATTGGACCACCAATATCGATTTTCATAAGCGGTCATGGTTGCGTCCCGGTGGTTGCGGCCTCCATATCGCTGGATGAACGCCAAGCCGCAACCCGCCCGCTATCGACCCGCCAGCGCGATCCTGTCGCTTGGAGAGGGCTTCTACGATCCAGTCGACGCTGCCGCTTTTCCCCAAACGATCCTTCGGTTTCGCAATGACCGCGCGGCACGCGAAGTCGGCCTGGATCAGTTGAGCGATACTGCGTGGATCGAGCATTTCGGACGGTTCGAGGCGTTGACCGACACCCTCGTGCAGCCCTTGGCACTGCGCTATCACGGCCACCAGTTTCGCAATTACAATCCAGAAATTGGCGATGGGCGGGGTTTCCTGTTCGCGCAACTGCGCGATGATCGCGATCGGCTGATGGACCTTGGCACCAAGGGTTCCGGGCAGACGCCGTGGAGCCGTTTCGGCGATGGCCGGTTGACGCTGAAGGGCGGCGTTCGTGAAATCCTCGCGACTGAGATGCTCGAAGCGTTGGGCGTTGAAACGTCGCGGAGTTTTTCGCTGATCGAAACCGGTGAGGCGCTTGAGCGCGGCGACGAACCCTCCCCCACCCGCGGCGCCGTTCTCGTCCGGCTCAGCCACGGCCATATGCGGATCGGCACGTTTCAGCGCCTTGCCTATTTTCGTGACGAAGCGCGGCTCCGGCTGCTCACTGACTATGTCCTGCGCGAATATTATCGCGAGGAAGGTGGCGAAGACGGGCCGGTGCGCCTGCTCGGCCATGTCGTGCGCCGAACGGCGCGGTTGGCGGGGCAATATATGGCGGCAGGCTTTGTCCACGGCGTGCTCAACAGCGACAATATCAACGTGGCGGGTGAAAGCTTCGATTATGGTCCGTGGCGCTTCGTGCCCGAATGGGACCCTGAATTCACCGCAGCCTATTTCGATCATGCCGGGCTCTATGCCTTTGGTTGCCAGCCCGAGGCGATCCACTGGGACGTGATGCAGCTCGCCGCCTCGCTGCGGCTGATCGCACCGTCCGAGCCGCTGATCGCTGCGCTCGATATGTTCGGGGCGGCATATCAATCGGCCGTCACCGGCGCGATGCTGTGGCGGCTTGGCGTCCATCCTGGCGATGGGGAGCAAGACCGGAGCGTCATCCAGGCGATCGAACGCGGACTGGTTGCGAGCCATGCCTCGATCGATGCGTTTTTCTTCGAAAGTTTCGGGGGATCCATCCCGGAGCATTTCGGGCCCGAATTTGCTGCGGCGCGCGCGCTCCTGCTTGGCTACATCGCCCGCAAGAACCGCAGCGATCCTTATTGGCAAGGGACACCCTGTTCGATGCTGATCGATGAGGTAGAGGCGATATGGGCGCCGATTGCCGACGCCGATGACTGGTCTCGCTTCAACGCCAAGATCGCCCGTATCAGCGCGTTGCATCGGGCGCTGGCGGATTGATGCGACGGCATTGGCCTTTGCCAACGAATTGGGGCAGAAGCCCGGCTGAGAGCGCGACGGGGACCGCATGGCCGCAATAGAGATCGTTTCGACCGAACCCGCCACGGGCGCCGTCTTGTGGCGGCAAATGTCTGGCGACGCGGATCACGAAGTGGCGATCGCGCGCGCGAGCTGGGCCGAATGGGCAGCGCAACCACTCGCTGTCCGGCTCGAGGCACTGCGCCGTTTCGCCAATGTCGTGCGTGCCAAGACCGAGCCCTTTGCCGATCTGATCGCGCGCGAAACCGGCAAGCCGCTATGGGAAGCGCGGACCGAGGTGGAATCGGTCGTGGCCAAGGTCAACATCTCTGCCACCGCCTATGCTGAGCGCAGCGCGCAGCGAAAGATGGAATCGCAAGCCGGCCGGGTCGCCCTGCGCCACAAGCCGCACGGCGTGCTCGCAGTGCTCGGACCCTACAACTTTCCGGCACACCTGCCGAACGGGCATATCGTGCCCGCGCTGCTGGCGGGCAATGCGATCGTCTTCAAGCCATCCGAAAAAACACCGGCGACGGGTGCTTTCCTGATCGATTGCCTGCATCAGGCGGGCGTGCCCCAAGGGTGTGCACGGTTGCTGATCGGCGGCCCGGCCGAAGGCAAGGCGCTGGCGGCGCACCCCGATATCGATGGCTTGCTGTTCACTGGTTCCGCACGCACCGGCATCGCCCTCAACCGCGCTTTTGCCGACAAGCCCGAAAAGATACTGGCGCTGGAGATGGGAGGGAACAATCCGATCCTTGTCTGGGATTCGCCCGATCTGCAATCGGCGGCCGTACTGATCGTCCAATCGGCGTTTACGTCGGCGGGGCAGCGCTGCACCGCAGCGCGGCGGCTGATCGTCGATGAGCGCATCCACCAGCCGTTGATGGCAGAGCTGAGCAAGCTGCTCGATCGGCTGATCGTCGGCGAACCGCATGCCGATCCGCAACCCTTTATGGGGCCAGTGATCGACAATGAGTCAGCCGATTTGCTGACCGAGAGCTTCGTCACCTTGATGTCGCGCGGTGGTCGGCCGGTGCGCCACATGCAGCGCCCGATCGAGGATCGGCCCTTTCTCACCCCCGGCGTCATCGACGTGACGGAAATGAACGATCGGCCCGATATCGAGCTGTTCGGCCCCATCCTACAGGTCATCCGCACGACGAGTTTCGACGATGCCATCGCCGAGGCGAACAATACGCGTTACGGCCTCGCCGCCTCGCTGATCAGCCAGGACCCCGCGCTGTACGATCGGTTCTGGGCCAATGCCCGCGCCGGCATTGTCAATTGGAACAAGCCGACCAACGGGGCGAGCTCCGGCGCCCCGTTCGGCGGCATCGGCTGGTCGGGCAATCATCGGCCAAGCGCTTATTATGCTGCCGATTATTGCGCCTATCCGGTGGTTTCATCGGAAGCGGATCAGGCCCGTGCGCTGATCGGTATTGGCCTGCGCGATCAATAGTCCGGCCAGGCGCCAAAGCCAGACGCTAAAGATCGACTAGCGTGACGCAAAGCATCGATAGATTGCGCGCACGTCTTGGGCGTTCCATCTCGCCGCAATGCAACGCTCCCCTTCCCTCCCAGTCGGCCATGTCCTGCTCGTCGGCGCGGGCCCCGGCGATCCGGGCCTGCTCACAGTTGCCGCACGCGACGCGATCCTTGCTGCCGATCTGATCGTCCATGACGGGCTCGTCGATCCGCGAATCCTCGCGCTCGCGCCGTCGACCTCACGAATTTCGGTCGCCAAGAGCCGCAGCCGGCACACGATGCAACAAGGCGCCATCAACGACCTGCTGATTGCCGAAGCGCGGCGCGGCAAGATGGTCGTTCGGCTGAAAGGCGGCGATCCATTTGTTTTCGGTCGGGGCGGCGAAGAGGCGGAGGCTTGCCAAGCAGCCGGCGTCGACGTGCGGGTCATCCCCGGCATCTCGGCGGCGATGGGCGCGGCAGCGCAGGCGCTGATGCCGCTCACGCACCGATCGGTGTCGAGCGCGGTCAGCTTCGTCGCTGGCCAGTGCAAGGGGCTCGCCGAGCAGGATTGGTCGGGCCTGGCGGGCAAAGGGCGCACCCTCGTGATCTATATGGGCATCGCGACGTCTGCTGATATCGCTGACAAGCTGATCGCCGAGGGCGTTTCGCCGGCAATACCCGTCGCCGTGCTGGAAAAAGGTACCCGCCCTGATGCCCGCGCCCTGCGGACGATGCTGGCAGATCTCGGGCCGATGGTTGTTCGGGAACAGATCGAGAGCCCCGCCATCATCATCGTCGGCGAGGTCGCCGCCCTAGGCCGCGCGACCAATGCACTTGCTTCCCTGGCGGTTGCGGCGGAGGCTCTGGCATGAAACTTCTGACGGGCAATGATCTTCCGACCGGCGACGTCGTCTGGTGGACCGGCGTCAGCTGGTCGCGCCATGTCGAGGACGCGATCGACGTCGGTGAGCGTGGGGAGAGCATCGCCCGCGCTGAAGAGGGCGCGCGTCGGGTGAATGTGCCCTACGTCATCGATGCCGAGCAGACATCGGTTGGCCCCCGGCCAGCACATATCAAGGACCGCGTCCGCGCGCTTGGCCCGACCGTTAGGCCCGATCTGACGCTGAAACCGGCCGATCCGCAAGCCGGCGAATGGGTGATTTGAGATGTATAAATATGATCATTTCGATCAGGCGATCGTCGATGCCCGGGTCGAGGAATTCCGCGATCAGGTGAGCCGGCGGCTGTCGGGCGCGCTCAGCGAAGATCAGTTCAAGCCGCTGCGGCTGATGAACGGGCTCTATTTGCAGCTCCACGCCTATATGCTGCGCGTCGCCATCCCCTATGGGACGCTGTCGAGCGCGCAGATGCGGATGCTGGGGCACATCGCCCGCAAATATGATCGGGGATATGGCCATTTCACGACCCGGCAGAACATCCAGTATAACTGGATCAAGCTCGCCGATGCGCCTGATATCCTTGCTGAACTCGCCACAACAGAGATGCACGCGATCCAGACGAGCGGCAACTGCATCCGCAATATATCGTCGGATCAGTTCGCCGGCGCCGCTGCCGACGAGGTCGCCGATCCGCGCCCCTGGGCCGAGTTGATCCGGCAATGGAGCACGTTCCACCCTGAATTCACGTACCTGCCGCGCAAGTTCAAGATCGCGGTGATCGCTGCCGAGGAAGACCGCGCGGCGATGCGCCTGCACGACATCGGCATTCAGCTGGTGCTGCGCGATGGCGTGCTTGGCGCGAAGATTTTCGTCGGCGGTGGCATGGGCCGCACGCCGATGATCGCGACCGAGATCAAGGATTTCATCACCGCCGACGATCTGATGAGCTATCTCGAGGCATGTCTGCGCGTCTACAATCGCTATGGCCGGCGCGACAATATCTACAAGGCGCGGATCAAAATCCTGATCCACGAACTGGGCGCTGCCGAATATGCGCGGCAGGTCGAGGAGGAATTCGCTCGGGTGAAACAGCTCGGCCTTGATCCGCCAATTGCCGAGCTTGAACGGATAACCGCCTTTTTCGGTGCGCCCGATTTCGATCTCGGCGCGAGCGAGGCGATTGGCAGTGCAGACCCGGCATTCGTCGAATGGGTCGAGCAAAACGTCAGCCCGCACAAGCAACCCGGCTATGCGATCGCGACGATCAGCCTAAAGCCCGCAGGCGGCATTCCGGGCGATGCCTCGGCAGATCAGATCGACGTGATGGCCGATCTTGCCGAGCGCTATTCGTTCGATGAACTCCGCGTGACGCATGCCCAGAACATTGTCCTGCCGCATGTCAGGAAGGCAGACCTGTACGCGCTGTGGCAGGCGCTCGACGCTGCCGGGCTTTCAACCGCCAACCTCGATCTGATCAGCGATATCATCGCCTGCCCTGGCCTCGATTATTGCAGCCTTGCCAATGCCCGGTCGATCCCTGTCGGGCAGAAGATCACGGCGCGGTTTGCCGATCTCGGGCGGCAGCGCGAGCTTGGCGAACTGAAGCTCAAGATTTCGGGCTGCATCAATGCCTGCGGTCACCACCATGCCGGGCATATCGGCATCCTTGGCGTCGACAAGAAGGGCACCGAAAATTATCAGCTGTTGCTCGGCGGATCGGGCGCGGAAGATGTCTCGCTCGGGCGGATCACCGGGCCTGGCTTCGATGAGGACGGCGTGGTCGACGCGGTCGAAAAGGTCACCACCCTCTATCTCGGCATTCGCGAGGATGGCGAACGTTTCATCGATACCTATCGCCGCGTCGGCGTCGATCCGTTCAAGGAGGCGATCTATGGGTGAGACCATCCTGCGTTTTCGCACCGATGAGGCCCATGAAGAGCCAGCGGTTACCCTCGACGCCTTTCTTGCCGGGCAATCCAATGCAACGGCGGTACGGATCGAGGCAGGCGACGACGCGCGTGCTTTGATCCCGCATCTGGAACAGCTCGCGCTGATCGAGGTCAGCTTTCCCTCGTTCCGCGACGGGCGCGGCTATTCGGCAGCGCGAATATTGCGCGAGGCCGGCTATAAAGGCGAACTGCGGGCGGCAGGCGATGTGCTGGTAGATCAGGTGCCGCTGATGCGTCGCTCCGGCTTTGACAGCTTCGCCCCTGAAGCGCCGATCGATGCAGCCGTGCTGAAGGCGTCGCTCGAGCGTTACGATCATGCCTATCAGCGCGCCGCCGATAGTATCGTGCCGGTATGGCAACTTCGGCATGGCTGAGTCGCGCCTTCGTGACAGCATCGACGTTTCCTCGCGGTTCACGCAGGCGGACGCCGATCGACTGAACGCGCGTTTCGACGGGGCTGAAACGCACACTATGCTGGCGGCGCTGATCGATGAGGCGCTGATCGGGCGGGCGGCGGTCGTTTCTTCCTTCGGCGCCGAATCAGCGGTGCTGCTGCACCTGATCGCCTCGATCGATCCTGCCATCCCGGTGTTGTTCCTTGAGACGGGGAAGCATTTTCCTGAAACGCTCGCTTACCGCGATATGCTTGCTGCGCGCATCGGCCTTACCAACCTGCGCACTCTCGCCCCCGATGTCGGCGAACTGGCGGAACGCGATGCCAGCGGCGAGCGCTGGACCTATGATCCCGACGGCTGCTGCGATCTGCGCAAGGTCCGCCCGCTAGCGCGCGCGCTTGTCGATTTCGATTCGACCTTCACTGGCCGCAAGGGATTTCAGGCATCCACTCGGGCAAGGCTGCCGCGCTTCGAAATCGACCAGAGCGATGTGCTGGGACGACTGAAGATCAATCCGCTGGCGACCTGGACCAGGGCCGATCTCGACACGTATCTTGTCACCCACGATCTGCCCCGGCATCCGCTGGAGGCGGCAGGATATCCATCGATTGGCTGCGCGCCCTGTACGAGCAAGGTGGCAGCGGGCGAAGATGTTCGTGCCGGTCGGTGGCGCAGCTTCGACAAGGTGGAGTGCGGGATTCATGTTCCCGCTGCGCCGCCTGCGAACGCCTGAACGCGTCTCTACGCTGCTGAGTAATTCGTCGGTGCGGCGTCGCTGAAGCGCGTGAACTCTGCCTCGAACATCAGCCTTGCTATCCCGGTCGCGCCGTGGCGATGCTTTGAGATCAGCAGATCGGTCTGTCCCTCGATCTTCTTGCCCTCTTCGAACCAGGCGGAGTGCGCATCGCTGTTGTGATCGGTCGGCTCGCGCGTGGCGTGATAATAATCGTCGCGGTAGACGAACCACACCATGTCGGCATCCTGCTCGATCGACCCCGATTCGCGCAGATCGGATAGCTGGGGCCGCTTATCCTCGCGCTGTTCGACCGCACGACTGAGCTGCGAGAGCGCCAGGACCGACACGTTCAGGTCTTTTGCCATGGTCTTCAAACCACGGCTGATCTCGGAGATTTCCTGCACCCGGTTGTCGTTCGAACTACGCCCACTGCCCTGAAGCAGTTGCAGATAATCGACGACGACGAGCCCGATCATGTTCTGGTGCTTGCGTTGCAGCCGCCGCATCCGCGTGTGCAGCGCGCTAATCGTCAAGCCAGCGGTATCGTCGATATAAAGCGGCAGATATTGCAGTTCGATCGATGCCTGGATCAGCCGGCTGCGCTCACTATCGTTCAGCGTTCCCATCCGTAGCTTTTCCGAGCTGACCCGCGATTGTTCCGACAGGATGCGCAAGGCCAGCTGATCGGCGGACATTTCGAGGCTGAAGAACGCGACCTTGCTGCCAACCGAGCGATCGGCGGCAATCCCGTCCTTTTCGTCCCGCATCCAGCGCTGGGCCGCGTTGAAGGCGATGTTTGTTGCCAGCGCGGTTTTGCCCATGCCGGGCCGTCCAGCGAGGATCATGAGATCCGATTGGTGCATGCCGCCGATCTTGCTGTTCAGCGAATCGAGACCAGTGGTAATGCCCGACAGACCCCCGCCGGCATTCTGCGCCCGCTCGACATTCTTCAGCGCGTATTTGGCGGCATCGCCAAAGGATTTGACGGTCGATTCGCCGCCGCCGATCGCAGCGACCTTGTAGAGCTCTTCTTCAGCCGCCTCGATCTGCTTGGCCGGGTTGACCTCTTCCGATGTATCGATCGCCCGCTCGACCAGCCCGCGACCGACCGAGACGAGCGTGCGCAGCATCGCCAGATCATAGATTTGCTGGGCAAACTGGCGCGCGCCGATCAATCCGGCCCCGCTCCCCGTCAACTGGGCGAGGTAAGCCGGTCCACCCAGCGCTCGCATCCCCTCGTCCGCATCGAACATCGGCTTCAACGTAACCGGCGTCGCCAGCAGGCCGGCGCCGCGCAGCGATTTGATCGCGCCGAACACCCGGCCATGGACAGGCTCATAGAAATGATCGGGATCGAG
>JBBQAG010000053.1:0-17869 GCA_038315875.1 Sphingomonadales bacterium
CTCCCCCCTCCCGCTTGCGGGAGGGGCCGGGGGTGGACATTCGACGGGGTAGGATGGGCCCACCCCCAACCCCTCCCGCAAGCGGGAGGGGAGCCACTTAAGTCATAGCTTCGAGACGAATGCTTCGTAGGCGGTCTCGTCCATCATGTTTTCGACCTCGCTTGGATCGGACAGCGTGAGCTTGAAGAACCAGCCCTCGCCTTCGGGGTCTTCATTGACGAGCGCCGGGGAATCTTCGAGCGCGGCATTGCCCTCGATCACGGTGCCCGACACTGGCGAATAGACGTCCGACGCGGCCTTGACCGATTCAACAACGGCGGCTTCATCACCCTTGGTGAACTCCTTGCCCTCTTCGGGCACGTCGACGAAGACGATATCGCCAAGCTGCCCCTGGGCATAATCGGTGATGCCGACAGTGCCGATATCGCCGCCGAGTTCGATCCATTCATGGTCTTCAGTGAAATAACGGCTCATCACGTGCCTCCCTGATTAGCGGACGTAGCGGTGGGGAACGAAGGGCATCGCGGTCACGATCCCGGTATGGATTTTGCCGCGCTGGGCAAGCTGGATACTGGTGCCGGGCGTGGCGCTCGCCACAGGCACATAGGCCATCGCAATCGCTGCGCCGACACTGGGCGCGAACCCGCCCGACGTCACGCGACCGACCTCGCTGCCGTCCGCATCAAGGACGGCCGAGCCTTCGCGAACCGGCTGCTTGCCCTCGATCATCAAGCCGACGCGCTTGAGCACCGCGCCCTGTTCGCGCTCGATCATGATCCGATCGTGGCCGGGAAAGCCGCCCTCCTCGCGTCGCCGCTTCGACAGTGCAAAGCCGAGATCGGCCATCACCGGTGTCGTTTCGGTATCGAGATCATGGCCGTAGAGCGGCAGCCCTGCTTCGAGCCGCAGCGAATCGCGCGCGCCGAGACCGATCGGCTTGACTTCGGGTTCACCGCACAGCGCCTCCGCCACCGCCTCGGCGGCTTCGGCGGGGATCGAGATTTCGAAGCCGTCCTCGCCGGTATAGCCTGATCGGCTGATCCAGGCGTCGACGCCGGCAATCGTGAAGCGCCCGCCGCTCATGAAGGTGAGCGCAGAGAGCGGGTAGTCGCCCGTGACATGCCGGGCGAGCGCATCGAACGCCTTTGGCCCCTGCAGCGCAAGCAGCGCATGCTCGTCCATGTGATTGATCGTGACCGCATCGGGCAGATGCTCGACCAGATGGGCGATGTCATCGGCCTTCACCGCGCCGTTCACGACGAGATACAACCCCTCGCGCCAGCGAGCGATCATCAGATCGTCCAAGATCCCGCCATTGTCAGCAAGCAGCAGCGAATAGCGCATCTTGCCGAGCGCGAGCCCAGCGACATCGGCGGGCACCAGCGCCTCCAGCGCGGCTTCAACGCCCTCACCGCTCAGGAACAACTGGCCCATATGGCTGACATCGAACAGGCCCGCATTCTCGCGCGTCCATAGATGCTCGGCCATGATGCCATCATACTGGATCGGCATGTAATATTCGGCGAACTCGACCATCCGCGCGCCGCGCGCCCGGTGCCATGCGTCGAGCGGCAGCGGCTCGATCGTATCGATGAAATCTACTTCGCTCATCTCGATGTACTTCCGCTGGTAGGGTTCAAACGACGCGACCGGATACCGGTTTGCCCGGTAACGATCCGCCGCCCCCTCTGTCACGGAACCTGAGAGCTTTGACCGCCAGCTCTGCCGGTCGGCTTACCCCTTCGGTGGGCCGCCGCGCACAGGCGCGAATGCCGCTTTCCAGAGTGTCGTGTTAGGCCAGCGCGGTCCCGATTGCCTGAGAGATTCCGGGGCGGTTGCTCCTTCGGCGGCGACGGTTTCCCGCCACACTCTCCCGCGCTTGCCCATGCCGGTTGCCCGCCATCGACCCCGCTGCTTTGACGCGCCGCAACAAGCGAGTCAATCGATCAAACGCTCACCGCGTCGCGTTATATTTCAGTTGTTCGCCGGTCAGCTGGAAACCGACCAGCGCCTCGAAGGTGGCGCGTTGCACTGCCTGGCGAATTTCCGGACGCGAAAGCGGATCGATCGCTGCGTCCTCCCCACCGGCGCGTCGCTTGCGCGTCAGCATCTTGCGCACTTCGGGAGACAGGGTGGCAGCCGCGCGAACCACGTTAGCGGTCGCCGCGCCGTTCACCGATGCCCGGATCGCACCGGCATCGAAATGCACTGTCACGCGCCCGATCCGTTTCGATACGACCGCGGTACCGCCCTGCAGAACGGTGACGAAATACGGGATCGTCACATCCCGCGCGGCCGCGCCATTGATGCGGCGGGCGTTGACGTCAAAGGTAATCGCTGTCTGCACATTCTCACCAACGTCGGTGCAGGTCGAGCGGACATTGGTCATCACCGCGATCACATCGAGGGCGCTCTGATCCTGGCTGGATGGCGGGTTGAAGATCGTGACATCCCCCGTCGCTGCGGGGATTGCGACCGTTGGGCACGCCGTGCGCACCGCGGTGACGCCCTCGAGCGTCAACTCGCCCGAGCGCGCTGCGCAGCCCGAGAGCACGACACCCGCGACCGAAAGCGCGGCGACGGGGAGAACGAAATTCCGGGCTGTCACGGGTCTGCGCACCTTTTTAAACGAGAAGGGGGCCGCCGCTTGTCCCTGCGTCGACCCCTGATTGGCGCGCACCATAGGAACCGGCTTTCGCGCGCGCAAGCAATCGCGTAGGAGGACGGCGATGACATCAATTCCCAAACCGGCGCTCGACCTGCTGATTGCTGCACCGCGCGGCTTTTGCGCAGGCGTCGATCGCGCCATCCACATCGTCGAACTGGCGATCGAGAAATATGGCGCGCCGGTCTATGTCCGGCATGAGATCGTCCACAACAAATATGTGGTCGACAGCCTGCGCGCGAAAGGCGCGATCTTCGTCGAGGAACTTGAGGAAGTGCCCGACGGCGTTCCTGTCGTCTTTTCCGCGCACGGCGTTCCCAAATCGGTGCCCGCCGCCGCAGAGGATCGTGGGCTGGCTTATCTCGATGCCACCTGCCCGCTCGTGTCGAAGGTGCACCGTCAGGCGGAGCGGCTGGTGGAAACCGGACGCCACATCATCTTTGTCGGCCATGCCGGCCATCCCGAGGTTATCGGCACCTTTGGCCAGGTACCACCGGGCGCAATGACGCTGATCGAGACGGTCGAAGATGCGGCGCGCTTCGAGCCGGTCGATCCCGATAATGTCGCCTTCCTGACCCAGACGACGCTGTCGGTGGACGATACCGCCGATATCGTTGCCAAGCTGATCGAACGCTTCCCCGGCATCAAGGCGCCGCGCGGCGAAGACATCTGCTATGCGACGTCGAACCGGCAAGCCGCGGTCAAGGCGATTGCCGCCGAATGCGATGCAATGCTGGTAATCGGCGCGACCAATTCATCGAATTCGCTGCGCCTCGTCGAGGTTGCCGAGCGCCAAGGCATTCCCGCCCGGCTGATCCAGCGCGCCGCTGATCTGGACCTAAGCTTCCTCGAAGGCGTCCGAACGCTGGGCATCAGCGCGGGCGCATCTGCGCCTGAAATCCTGGTGCGCGAACTCGTCGACCTGCTCGCCGAGCATTATACGATTACCGAGCGTGAAGAAGAAACGACGCGCGAGACGATCTCGTTCAAGCTGCCGCGCGGCCTGGAAGTGCCCGCCTGATGGTCGGCTGAACCAGTGGCAGTCTATACCCACGTCTCGCCCGAGGCGCTGGCAGATTTCTTGAAGCGCTATGATGTTGGGCAACTGGTCTCCGCCAAGGGCATCGCCGAGGGCGTCGAGAACAGCAATTACATGGTCGATACGACCCTGGGGCGCTTTTTCCTGACGCTTTACGAGCGGCGCGTGGACGCCGCCGATCTGCCGTTCTTCATGGCGCTGCTCGATCATCTGGCAGCGTCGGGCAATCCGGTCCCACCGGCGATCAGCGACCGAGAAGGGGTCGCGATCCAGCAACTCGAGGGCCGCCCCGCCTGCCTGATCAAATTCCTCCCCGGTGTATCACCTACCCACCCCACGCCTGCCCAGGCGCGGGCGGCGGGCGCAGCAATGGCTCGGATGCACGTGTCGCTCGCCAGTTTCGATGGCGGCAGGCCCAACACGCTTGGACCGGCAAGCTGGCAGCCTCTGCTCAATCACTGCGGTCCCGCGCTCGACGGGATCGCGCCAGGAATGTTCGCCAAGCTCAGCCTCGCGCTCGAGCAGACGCTCGCACATTGGCCGACCGATCTGACCCACAGCGTGATCCATGCCGATCTGTTCCCCGACAATATATTGATGTTGGGCGAACGCGTGACTGGCCTGATCGATTTCTATTTCGCCTGCACCGATATCCGCACCTATGATCTGGCCATCATGCATTCGGCCTGGGCATTCGATACCGATGGATTGCCTGTCGATGCCGCGATCGGGGCGGCGTTGATCGAAGGCTATGAGGCGGTCCTGCCCTTGTCGCTGGAAGAACGTGCGGCACTCCCAGTGCTGGCAACGGGTGCCTGTATCCGCTTTGCGCTGACGCGGGGATGGGATTGGCTGAACACGCCTGCAGATGCCATCGTCACGCGCAAGGACCCCGTCGCCTACACCCGTCGATTGGACGTCTATGCCGAGCGCGGCACTGCGCTGTTCCGATGAGCGAGGCGCCGACCGAACTCCCCAAGGTGGAAATCTTCACTGATGGCGCCTGCAAGGGCAATCCGGGCCCTGGTGGCTGGGGCGCGATATTGCGCATGGCCGAGACCGAGCGCGAGCTCTCCGGCGGCGAGCCACTGACAACCAACAACCGGATGGAAATGATGGCGGTGGTCGAGGCGCTCAATGCCCTTAAACGCCCCTGCCGTGTCACCCTGTCGACAGACAGCCGCTATGTGATGGACGGCCTTACCAAATGGATCCACGGATGGCAGCGCAATGGCTGGCGGACCGCCGACAAGAAGCCCGTCAAAAACGCCGATCTGTGGCAGGCGATGCTTGCCGCTGCCAAGCCCCACAAGATCGAGTGGCAATGGGTCAAGGGGCATGCCGGCCACCCCGAGAATGAACGAGCCGATGCCTTGGCGAGCGCCTCCGCGATCGCTGCCGGGCGTCGCTGACTCCGGATCGCGCTGGGCAACCTGGCCTTCAGCCTATGGCGCGCCGCCCTCAAATCGGACATAGCGATGCCCTTACGGGGTTGAGGGGACTGCGCGCATCGATGCCGACCAATCGTTATCAGCGAGGATCGCGCCGCCTGGCGCCGTTCAGCCAGGTCGGGCTTCAAGTGCTGGTTGCAAGCGCGCTTGTCCACGGCGTCCAGATCCTGACCAACACCCCCTACCCGATCCTGTTTCCCGTCAATGTCGCGCTGTTATTCTATCTGCGGTGGCGCGCATCTGCTTATGTTCGCAGCGGCCGTGCTGATTTCGATGCAGTGATCGCCGCCGAAATGGTCGTGGCATTTGGTGTATTGTCGCTGATCCTTGGCATCACGACAGCGGTGGCACCGCTGTTCACGGGTGCTACGTCGCTCCAGGTCAACGATATCAGCGCGCTTGCGCCCGTCGCCACGCCCTTCCTCGAAGGATTGGCAACCGCCGGGCTCGCCCCGTTCTTTGCCGTGCTGCTCCGGATCGAGGCGCACGAGGCCGAAAGCGCCTATGATTCGACCGCCGACATGTCGAGCCTGGCCGCGGCCACGCGCGATCTCACGCAGCATATCCGCACCACTTATGCTGCCCTTGGCGATCTTCAGCAATCAGCGCACGAGGCAAGCATTTCGACGCGCGCGCTGGCCGATGAAGTACGCGGGGAAGCGGGGCGGCTAAATTCGGCATTCAGCGAGGGCGAGACGCGGTTGCGGCTGCTCGGCACCGCCGCTGCGACAAGCGGGGCAGAGGTGGCGAAGCTGGCGAACGAGACGATCCGGCTCAACAGCGCCGCTGACCAGGCCGGGACGATGCTGACCGCGCTGGGCGATCTGATCGAATCGGTCGAGCGGTTCGTCAAGCCGTCCCAACCCGTCAAATGAGCCGCAGTTCGACGCGCAGCAACCTGCACCTGCAAATGGGGCAGGAAACCATTTATCTCCTACTGGCCGTCACGATGTTCACGACGATCGTGCTTGGTGCTTATCTGCTGGCGCTGCGTCGCGAGATCAAACCCAAGGACCCGCCGATCATCGTCCTGCCCGAGGCAGATGGCTATTATTTTGCCGCCGGTTCGGCGGCGCTGAGCAGCGATTTCCAGGCCCGGCTGCAACGCCTGATCATCCCTAGATTGCGCGAAATCAGCGTGAACTATGATGCAAAGGTGATCGAGGTGATCGGCCATACCGATGAGGTGCCAGTGCATGGCGGAGGCAAGCGCGGCAGCAATCTCGACACGACCCTGGTGCCGTTGCTGATCGGCAATGCGACGATCGAACCGGTCGCCAGCGACAATGTCGGGCTTGGCATGGCCCGCGCGGTCGCTGTCGCGCACTTCATGCGCGTTTCCGGGCTTGGGGGGAAATTCACGATCGTGCCGCTTTCTGCCGGGCCGTTTCTGAGGCCCGATGACAGCCTGATGACCGGCGGCGAAACAGTGGCCGACGAATCACGCCGGCGTATCGAGGTGAGGGTGCGGCGGCGGGAACATCAATAGGGACCGGCCGCGCTCACAGCCGCAATTTGAGCAGTTCATAATATCGGTTGAGTTCAACGAAGCGACCATGCGCTGCCTGCTGTGATTCAGGGTCTGCCTTGGCAAGATCAGGGTGCATGGTGCGGGCCAGTTCCCGGAACCGGCTGCGCAGCGCGGCGTGATCGGGGCGCGCGCCGACCCCGAAGCCGAAGAACTGCAACGCGCGATCGAAATCGGATCGCGGCGTATCGGCGCGCGCGCGGGACTGGCCGCGCGCCCTGCCCTGCCCGGGCTTGCCGTCGATGCGATCGAGCAAGGATTGCAGCACCGCGTTAGCCGCAGCCATCTGATCGATCAGGTCATCGACTTCTGCCTGCCGCAGGCGCCTTTGCTTGAGCAATCTTGCCTGTGCCTGCTCGCCGGCTGCTGTCGCACGATCGCGCTTTTGCACTTCGGGCCCTGCGGTCACGGCGCGCGGCCAACGGAACATGATCGCCTGCATCAGCCGACGCGACTCCTGCACCTCTGCATCGAAGGCGACCATCTGAGAATTGAGCACTTCGGCGCTCGTCGCTGCTGCCGCAGCATCCTTTGCCCGCACCGCGAGCGGATTGGCCAACCCCGCACGCACCGTTTCCACAAACGCATCGAGCACGCCGAGCCGCACTTCAGGGGGCCAGCGCGATTCCATTCGGGCGATCGTCTCGAATGTCTTGACCACTTTTGCCGCCAGCCGAACCGTCGCATAGTCGCCTGAGCACAGCCGCGCTTCAAGCGCGACCGCAAGTTCGGGGGCGATACGATCGAACACGTGATCGATCGAAAAAAGGAGTTCGAGCACTTCATTGGCACGCTCGATCTCATCGGCGTCGCGGGCGGTGATCAGCGCCGGATCGATGCCAATCGCGCGCAGGAAATTGCTGACGCCCGCGCCCGGATCACGATCCGCATCGACGAAGCGCCACAATTGACCGGGAAAGGGCGCAAGACCCACCTGATCGAACATATCCATCACGGCGGCGCGCCGCATCCGCCCGATCCGGGCCTGGAGATCGGCCTTCACCCGGTCGCTATAGGCGGGCTGGCTTGCCTCTCCTAGCGGACGCGACACGGCTTCGCTGGTGATGTGGGTTGCCGCCACCCGCTCGCCGCTCTGCCGGCCGAACAAGCCGCGCCAATCGAAGCGGCGGCGGACTCGTGCGCGCACGCCCGGCACCAGTCGCGCCGCGCCCCAGCGCAAATTCTGGCCAATCCAGTCGAGATAACTCCAGGTCGCCAACAGCGCCTCCCACTGCGCGTTGTTCTGGGCGCAACGGGCGATGATCGTCAATCAGCGACCGGCGACCCCAAACGGGTAAGCGGCGATCGCTAGGGGCTTGATCCGCGGCGTCGCAAGGACGACGATTGGGGCGATCGAACCACGAGGAGCGAGTCGCATGAAATTCACGCTTTACAAGGACAAGGCCGGTGAATGGCGCTGGCGCCTGAAGCACGGCAATGGCAACATTCTCGCGACCGCGAGCGAGGGCTATGCGTCCAAGGCGTCGGCGATCAAGTGCATCGAAAACGTGCAGGCCTCGGCCAGTGCCGAAGTGGTCGAGGAAGATTAAACGCTGAAGCGGGCGGGAGCGTAACGTCGGGCATCGATCGCCGCGACGAGTGGAGACGGTGACCGGCCCAGTACCAGGTCCGCCGCCATCACAGCAGCGGCCGGTGCCGTCTGGATGCCGAAACCGCCCTGCCCGGCAAACCAGAAAAATGCCGGACTGGCGGGATCGAAGCCATAGACGGGCAGCCGATCGGGCGCAAAGCTGCGCAACCCGGCCCAGCGATGCTCGACCGCGCATACCCGCCAATCGACTACACCGTGCAGCGCATAGATCGCGCGCGCGATATCGATTTCATCGGGCGCGGCATCGCCAGCCGCGACTGGCGTTTCATCATGCGGCGAAAGCCACAGCCGCCCGCCGCTTTCGGGCTTGAAGTAGAAGTTTCCCGAAATGTCGATCACCAGTGGCAGATCATCGGGCGCCGCAGGATCGACCCGCACCTGCGCAATCGTTCGCCGAAGCGGGATGATGCCGAGCGGCGCCACGCCGGCGCGCCTGGCGACCACATCTGCCCAGGCCCCCGCTGCATTCACAAGCACCCCGGCGATCACGGCACCATCGCTCGTCTCGATCCGCCAGGACCCTGCCTCGCGCGCCGCCGCGACGAAGTCTGCGCGCGTCCTGATCTCGACGCCCGATCGCCTCGCCGCGGCTAGATAGGCGCCGTGCAACCCGCCGACATCGATATCGGCGCAGCTCGGCTCGATCATGCCGATCGACCAATCAGGATTGAGACCTGGAATGATCATCGCCGGATCAACCGCAGCCATCTCGACGCCCGATTGCGCGAAATCTGCCTGCAGCGTCGTCATCTCGGCAGAATCCCTCAGACGGCCAAGGTGCAATGCCCCGCGTGGCGACAGGAAATTGTTGCTGCCAAATCGGGGCGGCGGCGCGCGCAGCCACCCACCTGACGCGGTCGTCAGCGGCTGCACGTGCGGACCGCCATAGCTTTCCGACCAGAACGCAGCCGACCGACCCGTTGCATGATAGCCCGGGCTATCTTCCGCCTCGAGCAGCAAGACGGTTGCTTCGGGCGCGAGTTCAGCGGCCAGGCTTGCCCCTGCCATCCCTGCCCCCACCACAACGATATCGAAGCGATCCACGTCTGCCTCCGCCTTCAACCTTGCTGGGCACGCGAGGCAAGGAAGATGTCGATTTCGCCAATCGCGCGATTGCGGATCGCATCGACTTCTCGAAGCACTTCATGCGCGGATTCCTTGCCGAAGCGAAGCACGCGGGCATCGGGCAGCTTGGCGGCGACGCCAAGGGTGGCCTTTGCATCAACCAGTTGATCAGCCATTGGCAGGATGATCAGCACCGGCACAGCCATCGCTTTCAACCGCGAATCATGTCGCAGCAGTCGGGTTGATCGAAACGCCTCGATCAACCAGCGCCAGCTCGGCGGCCCCATCACCAGCTCCGGCTTGGCGGATTGCCACCAGATTTCATCGTCATAACGCTCACTGTCATGCGTCAACAGCGCCTGACGCGTTTCAAGCCCGCCCGGCTTTTCATTGGCCTTCCACGCCGGCCGCGCCGAATTGCCGACGCCGCCAAGCAACCGTGCGATTCGCTCACCAAGCACTGCGCCGAACGGCGTCTTGAGGCCAAGCATCGGCGCCACAAGCACCGCCGCTGCTGGCATTGCAGCGCCTTCGACAAGCGCTCGCAATAGCAGGTGCCCCCCCATGGAGTGGCCCATCAAGACATGCGGTGCCTTTGTCTCCGCCGACCAATCAGCGTAAAAGTCTTTGAAATCGTTGATATATATGGAAAAGTCGTCGATGTGGCCGACGTTGCGGCTGGCGGTAAGCCGACCCGATCCACCCTGGCCGCGCCAATCGACCGACGTGACTGACCAGCCCTGGCTATGCCAGTGCGCGAACAGCTCCAGATATTTCTCGAATATATCGCCGCGCCCGCCTTCGAACAGGATGCACCCGCGCGGCGGGCCCTCCGCTGGCCAGTCGAAGCGCCGAAGCGGCCAGCCATCTGGGGTTTGCCAGGTCGTGATGCGGGCCGCGGCGGGGATTGCGCGGCGATAGAGAAGCGATGAGGCCATCGTCGTTGGTTACTTTTTAGAAAGCCGTTCCGTCTAGGGAATTACGGAATGAGCGGGGGTTATCTTATCTTGATCCTGCCAGCGCTGCTGGCGGTGCTCCTTGTATGGGCAGGGATAGAGGATGCGCGCGCGCGCACTATTGCCAATTGGAAGAACGCATTGATCGCAGTGATGGCGCTTCCCTGGTGGATGGCCAACGGGCTGGCCTGGCCTGAAATCGGGTTGCAGATCGGCGTCGCCTTTGCCGTTTTCGGGTTTTTCTGCGGTGCATTCTACCTTGGTCAGATGGGCGGCGGCGATGTCAAGCTGATCGGTGCGCTCGCGCTGTGGTTCCCAGTGCAACCGCTGGTGTGGCTGCTGATCGTGATGTCGCTGGCAGGGGGCGCCGTGACGGTACTGATGCTGATCGATCGCTGGCGGCGAAAAGATACCGGCGCGATCGAGATTCCCTACGGCGTCGCGATTGCATTTGCGGGTCTGCTGACCGTTCGCGAACCACTAATTAACCAATTTACTTGATTGCTTAACGGCGGATCAAGCGATCCGCGTCCGAAAAGGCCGATGCGTCATGAATGGTAGGAAGATCGTTCTGTTGGTTGGGGCGCTGCTGATCGCGGCGATTTCGGCGTTTCTGGCACGCAGCCTGATCATCGGATCTGCGACGCCGTCCGCGTCTGCGGTTCCGGTCGCCGCCATCGATGGGCCCGAGGTATTGGTCGCAACGCGCGCTCTGCCTGTCGGTACGATCCTCGATGCGACCGCGCTGAAGTTTCAGCCCTGGCCTAAGGAACTCGTCGACAACGCCTATTTCCTGAAAAAGGATACCCATCTCGAATCGCTGCAGGGCACGGTCGTGCGCAACGCGATCACGGCCGGCCAACCTGTCACCCAGGGTGCGCTGGTGAAACCCGGCGACAAGGGCTTTCTCGCTGCAGCGCTTGGCCCGGGGATGCGCGCCGTTACGGTGCCGATCCAGGCGAATGCTGCTGTCGCCGGCTTCGTCTTCCCGGGCGACCGGGTCGACATGATGCTGACCCAGACCGTGACGGGCGGTGGCGATGGCCCGCCGCTGAAAGTTTCCGAAACGGTGCTGCGCAATTTGCGCGTGCTGGCGACCGACCAGCGCACCGACAATGTCGTTGGTGAGGATGGCAAGACCGTCGTGAAGCCATTTGCGACCGTAACCGTGGAGGCAACGCCGAAGCTCGCCGAGCAACTGGCGGTAGCTCAGACGCTCGGCACGCTGTCGCTGTCGCTGCGGTCGATCGCCGACAATTCGGCCGAACTTGAAGAAGCGATCGCCTCGGGGGCGGTGTCGGTGCCCGAGGGCAACGACCCCAAGGCCGAAAAAGCGATGATGATCAAGCTGGCCTCGCAACCAAGCGGCGGCAAATCCACTTACGCAACTGGCGCCGATGTCTCGCGCTTCCAGCGCAGCACCGTCCCCGGCAAGTCGCCGACCGACGGCAGCGTCGTAAACGGAATCCCCATAGCGGGGGCAGCTGCAGGCGCTTTTCCAGGCGCCGCCAAATCAGGTCCAGTGGTGCGCATCGCACGCGGAAATTCTGTGACCGAAGTATCGGTTGGGGGGAATAAATAGCATGCGCATGGCCACAAAGCCGATCGGATGGCCATTGGCCATCGCGATTGTCGCGAGTTCGATCGGCAGCGCAGCGCCGATCGGCGCGCAGACCGTCGCTGCAGCGCCGACCGGCACCGTTCAGCTGGCGATCGGCCGCGGGCGGCAGGTAACGCTGGCACGACCGATGAGCGACATTTTCATTGCCGATGAAAAGATCGCCGACGTCCAGGTGCGTTCACCGACCCAGCTCTACATCTTCGGCAAGGGCGCCGGCGAAACCACCATCTATGCGACATCGAAAAGCGGGGCCGTGGTGTATGCCACGACGGTTCGCGTGGGCAACAATATCGATACGGTTGGCCAGATGCTAGCATTGGCGCTGCCCGACGCGCACATCGTGGCGACACCGATGAACGGCATCATCTTGTTGACCGGCACCGTTGCCACGCCCGACGACGCCGCTGAAGCCGAGCGCCTTGTTCAGGCCTATGTCGGCGATGCGACCAAGGTGCTCACCCGGCTGCGGGGCGCGACGCCTTTGCAGGTCAATCTTCAAGTGAAGTTCGCAGAGGTGAGCCGCAACTTCGTGAAGACGATTGGCGTCAACCTGACCCAGCGCGCCAACAGTCTGACGGCCAAGCCGCTGTTCGGCTTTGCTCAGGGCTCGCAAGGCGCGATTTCGACAGTCCCGGGCGTTATCAATCCGGTGCCCGGCGCGCCTGTCTCGGTCGATGCCAGCGGGCTAACGCCGGGTCAGACTCAGTTCGGTCGCAACGCCTATAACGGGCTCGGCACCGCGCTCAGCCTCGCCGGCAGCGCCTTTGGTGCAGATATTCTTGCCTCGCTCGATCTTGGCGAACGCAACGGCCAGGTCTCAACCCTGGCAAATCCCAACCTGACGGCGCTATCAGGCGAAACCGGCACGTTCCTGGCTGGCGGCGAAATCCCGATCCCGGTCAGCCAAGGGCTCGGCGCGGTGTCGGTGGAATACAAACAATATGGCATCAGCCTAGCTTACACGCCAACGGTGCTGTCCGACGGGCGCATCTCGCTGCGCGTCCGGCCCGAAGTATCCCAGCTGAGTTCAGCCGGCGCTGTCCAGATCAACGGAACGACCATCCCGGCGCTCACCACACGTCGTGCCGAAACGACGGTAGAGCTTGGTTCTGGCCAGAGTTTCATGATCGCGGGTCTGCTGCAGAACAATCACAACAACTCGATCGATCAGGCGCCGGGCCTTGGCGACGTGCCTGTCTTGGGCGCGCTATTCCGGTCCAACAGCTTCCAGCGCAACGAAACCGAGCTGGTGATCGTGATCACGCCTTATCTGGTGAAGCCAGTGAATGCGAACGAGATCGTCCTGCCTACCGATGGTTACAAGGCTCCGACCGATCTTGGTCGTGTGTTCCTTGGCAATCTTGGCGGCGGCACATCTGGCGGGGATCGACCCAAGCCAAGTTTGGCGCCGCCTGGCTCTGCGACCCCGTCGATAGGCGCTGCTGCGCCGTTGCCATCGGGCCCGCCGCCGGCATCGCCAATCAGACAGGACCAGCAGGCGACGCCCGCCGCCGGTGCCGGACGCAGGAACAGCACCAGCGCCACGCCTGGTTTCAGCTTCAAATGATTACCCGCCGCTCCAGGGGAAAAGCCATGCCCAAAGCATTTTCGATCTCGCGCCTTTCGCTGATTGCCCTTGTCACGCCCGCTGTCCTGCTGGGCGGTTGCATGGGGACGGAAAATCGTGGGCTTGAATCGGTGCATCAGCCGGTCGTCAGCCGATCGGATTATCTGTTCGACGCCAATGTCGACTATGGTCGCTTGGCGCCTGGCGAATTGCAGCGACTCGCCGGCTGGATGAGTTCGCTAAAGGTTGCCTATGGCGATCGAATCGCCATCGAGGATCCAGCGAATGCCGCCAGCGGCGCGCGCGACGAAATAGGCGGGCTGGTATCCCGCTATGGACTGTTCGTATCGGATGACGCGCCAATCGTCGCTGCGGCGATGACCCCGGGCACTGTGCGCATCATCGTCAGCCGGATGACCGCATCGGTACCCAACTGCCCCGATTTCAGCCGGGACAATAAACCGAATTTCAACGTTCATACTTCATCCAATCAGGGCTGCGCGGTCAATTCGAACATCGCCTCGATGGTCGCGCGGCCTGAAGATTTCGTGCTCGGCCAGCTCGGCGCCAATGTCGCCGACGCGGCGGTATCAAACAAGGCGATCCAGACGTTGCGCAAGGCCCCGAACACCGGCGCAGGCGGGTTGAAGGCAGAGAGTCCAGGAGGCAAATAATGAACGCACCATGGAACTCCACCCGGCCCAGCACGCGCGATCCCTTTGTTGCCTTTGTTTGCGACGAAACGACCGCGGAGGGCATCCGCCCAATCGCGGTTGAGCTCGGCTGGGCGCCTGAAAAGGTGAACAAGGGAGGGCTGCGCAATGCGGTCCAGACGTTGTCCGTTTCGGCAAGCCCGCACATTTTGCTGGTCGATCTGTCCGAAAGTGGCGATCCACTCAACGACATCAACGCGCTGGCCGAAGTGTGCGAGCCCGGCACTGTCGTGATCGCCATGGGCCAGGTGAACGATGTCCGCCTCTACCGCGATCTAGTCGCGAGCGGCATCCAGGATTATCTGCTGAAGCCGCTCAGCGCCGACATGCTACGTGAGGCGTTTGCCAATGCGCAGGCAATGCTCAATGCGCCGAAGCAAGTCGATTCGTCGGGCGAACGGCCGCATTGTTCGGCCGCCGTCATCGGCACGCGAGGCGGCGTCGGCGCCTCGACGATCGCGGCTTCACTTGCCTGGCTCACCAGCGATCGCAACGGCCGCACCACTGCGCTGCTCGATCTTGACGTGCATTTCGGTACTGGTGCGCTCGCGCTCGACCTAGAGCCAGGCCGCGGCTTGACGGATGCGCTCGAGAATCCAAGCCGGATCGATGGCTTGTTCATCGAGCGCGCGATGGTCAAATCGAGCGAAAGATTGTCGATCCTGTCGGCGGAGGCGCCAATCAGTTCGCCGGTCATCAGCGACGGCTCGGCTTTTTACCAACTGCAGGAAGAAATGCGCGCGGCCTTCGAATGCACGATCACCGATCTGCCGCGAGCGATGCTGGTCAACCATCCACATCTGATCAGCGATGTGCAGATCGCGGTCTTGGTCACCGAATTGACGCTGGCAGCGGCGCGCGATTCGATCCGCATCCTTTCGTGGCTGAAATCGAATGCACCGCAAACCCAAGTGTTCGTGGTTGCGAACAAGATTCACAATGCGGCGACCCAGGAAATCAGCCGCAAGGATTTCGAGGGATCGATTGAACGCAAGATCGATTTCGCCATCGGTTTTGATCAAAAGCTGGCCGCCCAGGCAGCCAAGCTCGGCAAACCGCTGGCCGAGGTTGGCAAGGGCGCCAAGTCGATGAGCCCGTTGGTTGATCTGGCCGCAAAGCTGCTCGCCATCTCCGACGGCAGCCCTGAAGATGCGTCCGCTCGCGGCGGTAAAGCCGCAAAAGGCACCAAACCGATGGGCGACAAAACCGGTGCAACGTCGCTGATGGGCAAGTTCGCTGATCTCAAATCGCTGATGCCGAAGCGAGCAAAGGCGAAATAGCCGCCAGCGCGGTGACCGCAAAAGGCCGCTCCTCGGAGCGACAAAAGGTAAGCATGTGATGGGTGCGATGTGCCGTTGATGTCGATCATGATCATATCCCTCGGTGCGGTAACCGTGCTGGGGATGATTGCGTTCGCCTTTGCCGGCCCTTCGCCCGCGCGTGCGAAGACGCGGCGATTGAAATCGGTGGTTGGTCGGCACAGCGGGATCGTCAACGTCGAATCGCAGATGCGCAGGATCAGCGCCAATCGGGCGACCCGCATGGACGTCGCTACGGCGCGCTTTCTGCCCAACCCTGCCCTACTGAAGAAGCGTCTGGCAATGACCGGCAAGACCTGGACGGTTGGCCAATATGGCACCGCCACTTTGTCGATCATTGCGGTTCTGTCGATGCTATTGGCAATCCGTGGCCTGCCGCTGATGCTCTCGCTGCTGATCGGCGTTATCATCGGCGCTGGCCTGCCGCACCTGGTCGTCGGCTTCTTCATCAAGCGGCGGATCGCCAAATTCACCACCAAATTTCCCGATGCGATCGAGTTGCTCGTCCGCGGCCTGCGGTCTGGCCTGCCAATCGGCGAGACGATGGCGGTGGTGGGGCACGAGGTTGACGGCCCGGTCGGCGTCGAATTCCGCTCGATCACCGACAAGATGAAGATCGGGCGAACGATGGACGCTGCGCTCCAGGAAACCGCCGACCGGTTGGGCACCCCCGAATTCCAGTTTTTCGTGATCACGATTGCGATCCAGCGTGAAACCGGCGGCAACTTGGCGGAAACGCTGGCCAATCTGGCGACGGTGCTGCGGATGCGCGGGCAAATGAAGCTGAAGATCAAGGCGATGTCGTCGGAATCGAAGGCGTCGGCCTATATCGTCGGCTCGCTGCCCTTCATCGTGTTCGGCATGATCTGGGTGATCAACAGCAGCTATATGCAGAATTTCTTCGTCGATCAGCGGCTGATGGTGGCGGGTGGCGGCGGTTTGCTGTGGATGGGCCTTGGCGCGTTCATCATGGCCAAGATGGTCAATTTCGAAATCTGAGAAGGACGGGCGGCTAAGGTGCAGATTACGGGAAGCAGTGGCGGGCCGACGGTACTCGGGGTCGATGTGATCAGCGTCGCGACGCTGCTCGCAGGCGTCGCTGCGTTCATGGTCCTGCTCGCTATCTATGCTGCCACAACGGTACGCGATCCAATGGCGAAGCGCGTCAAGGCGCTCAACGATCGCCGCGAACAGTTGAAGGCCGGCATCACCGCCTCCACCTCGAAACGCCGCGCCAAGCTGGTTCGACAGAACCAGACGACCGACACTATCCGCAGCTTTTTGCAATCGCTGAAGGTGCTGCAGGAAAGCCAGGTCAAGGCGGTGCAGATCAAGCTGATGCAGGCGGGCATCCGATCAAAGGAATATGCCGTCGCCGTCATCTTTGCGCGGATGGTGCTGCCGGTCGTTTTCGGCGGATTGATCGTCTATCTGGTGTATTTTACGCAAACCTTTGCGGATTGGTCTCCGATCAAGGCATATGGGCTCGTCGCGATGACGTTCCTGCTATCGTACAAGGCACCCGACTTTTATCTGAAGAACAAGATTTCGAAGCGATCGGACGGCATCCGCAAGGGCCTTCCCGACGCGCTCGATCTGCTGGTAATCTGTGCCGAAGCGGGACTGACGGTGGATGCTGCATTCAACCGGGTGGCCCGCGAACTGGGCCGCGCCTATCCGGAGCTGGGCGATGAATTCACCTTGACCGCGATCGAGCTGAGCTTCCTTGCCGAGCGACGCCAAGCCTTCGAAAACCTTGCAATGCGTGTCAACCTCGATGCCGTCAAAGGCGTGGTCACGACGATGGTTCAGACCGAGAAATACGGCACGCCGCTGGCGTCGGCGCTGCGCGTCCTCTCCGCTGAGTTCCGCAACGAGCGCATGATGCGCGCCGAAGAAAAGGCGGCGCGACTCCCCGCGATCATGACCATCCCGCTGATCCTGTTCATCCTGCCGACGCTGTTTGTCGTCATTCTCGGGCCTGCCGCCTGTTCGATCTCGGACGCTTTCTCGAAGGGGTTCTAGGCGATCGGGGCAGCCGCACTATTGCTTGATCGCGGGAGCGCGAACGGGCAATATGGTTAACGTCACCAACGTCGCAAAGCCATGTCATGCACGCACCGACGCTCATCGAAATCGCGATCCTCGCCTGTGCGGTCTTCGCCGGCTTGATCCTTGGCTTCGTGGTTTCCACCACCGACAGCATCTGGCGCACGCGGTTCGAGCAGGAACGCGACTATTATCGGCAATATCGTGAACGCACCGATGCGCTCCACCAGGAAAATATCCGTCGAATCGCGGAGCTGGAGGCACAGATGCCACCCGAGGTGGCT